>NZ_JBIVCU010000007.1:0-326140 GCF_044746785.1 Pseudomonas sp. NPDC090208 | reverse complement strand
AAACCGAAGCGTTGACGATCCTGACCAGAAAGCTGGCGCAGGTTGCATTTTCGCTGATGCGCAATCAGAGCGAATACGTTCCTGGGAGATGTTTGGGGAGTACAACCCAAACATAGAATCTCCTACAAGGGTTCGCGTAAGGTGCCGGAGGCGAAGCAGGGCTGCGTTAGCAGACCATGCAATTCGCTAGATAAATCGGGTGCACAGGTTTTACGACGACTTCGGTCGGACGCGACCCCGGCGCGCTCGCAGGGCAAGCCAGCTCCTACAAGGGTCTGCGTAACGTGCCGGAGGCGAAACAGGCTGCACCAGCAGCCATGACGCTCAGTACCCCGTCATCTCCAGATACCCCACACCTTCCTGGCTGCCCGACACCGTCACCGGCCCCTCCCAGTACGGGATCTGCAAATTCATCCACGCCCCGCTGTTCAACGCTTCGACCGTGATCGCCAACCCCTTCCCAGGGATGTTCACCGACCACCGGGTCGGCATGTCGCGACCCTCGACATCGCTGGTGTCCAGCGGCTCAAGGCGGATGTCCGTGCCGGCCAGCAACTGCGTGCTGCCATCGGCGTTGATCCACGTCCCCGTGAGATACGGCTCGCCATCTTTCTGCCGCATGCGGTACAGCATCAGCTCGGCGCCGTCTTTCAGGTGCAGGGAAAACCAGTCCCAACCGGTCTGATTGGCGGTCAACGGCTGGCTGCTCCATTCGCGATCCAGCCACGCCGGACCGCTTACCTGATACGTCGTGCCGTCGATCTCGATGCTGCCCTCGGCCTGAAAGAACGGCTGACTGTAGTAATACGACGCCTGGCCCTGTTCGGATTTCTGGCTGAAACCCTGCTGACCCTGCAGCACCGGCGAGTGTGCGCTGGTCAGGTGCAGGCGATAGCTGAAGCGCGGGTCGTTGGCCTGCAATTGCATGTCGGTCAGCGGATCGTCGCCGTTCGATTGGCTGTTCAGCGACCAGTCATCGATCCACGCGCTGAACGGTGCCAGCGTCACCCCGGCCTGGCCGATGCCGCCACGGGCATAACGCTCGGCGGCGTAATGGTCATCGGCCGAGGTCACCGCGGCATGGCCCATCCACAGGTTGCGGTTGGCCCAGCCGCTGTCACTGGCGGCATCGGTATTGGCGCGGGGCAGGGCGTTGCGGAACAGGGTCCACTGCACGCCGAACGACTGGCCGTCGGCGTCCTTGAGGTTGGCGGTGATGTACCACCACTCGATGCGGAAGTCGTTGTGAGGGCCATGGTCGGCGGGGAATTCGAAGGTTTTGCCCGGCGTCACCTGTGCATAGCTGGCGGCATCGTCGGCCAGCCCGGCGAAGCCTTTTTCTTCTTCCGGTTTGTCATCGCAAGCGCCCAGCAACAGGGCCAGGATCAGCAGCAGGCCAGCCTTACGTTTCATCGGCAAAGGTCCTCAGCAGATCGGCGGGGCGGCTGCGGTACAGGCGATACAAAGGCCATGCGGAAGCCAGCAGGGTAGCCAGCAGGGCCAGCAGCATCAGGCGCAGCAATTGCAGCGGGAATACCTGCCACGGCAGGCGCCAGCCGAACGCCTGGACGTTGATCACCGCGTCCAGGCACCAGGCCAGCAACAGCCCCAGCGGGATGGCGAGGACCAGCGTCAGCACCGCCAGCAGCCAGGTTTGCGCCAGGTTCAGCCACATCAGCCGCCGCCGTGTCACGCCCAGTGCCCACAGTGGCGCCAGTTGGCTCAGGCGGCTCTGGCTCTGGGTCAGCAGGCTGATGAACAAGGCCACGCCAGCCACGCCGAGGGTCAGGCTGTTGAGCGCGGCGGTGGCGGCGAAGGTGCGCTCGAACACCTGGGTGGACCAGGCCTTGAGCTGGATCTGATCGACGATGCGGGTGTCGTCGATGGTGAATTTGTTGTGCAGCACCCGAAGCAGTTGCGCGATGGCGTGGGGGTCGATGCGCAGGTTGAAACGGTTCGGCGTCAGTTGCGGCCAGTGTTTGAGCAGGTGATCGGCGTTGACCAGCACGTGGCCCTTGGGGTTGCCGTAGTCGGCGTAAATGCCCACTACTTTCAGCGGCCAGTCGCCGTCCGGTGCGGGCAGGGTGACGGTGTCACCGACGCCGACCTCCAGACGCCGCGCCAGTTGCTCGCTGAGCATCAGGTTGTCGCCGCTGGCCAGCTGCGTCCAGGCGTCGCCGCTGGCGGCGGCCAGCAACGGCCAGTGTTGGCGGTAATGGGCATGGTCGATGACGCCGAACAGCTCGGCCGGCCAGCCTTGCAACTGGATCGACACCTGCCAGTTGGGCAGCACGGCGGTGATCAGCGGCTGCTGGCTCAGCCACAGTTGCAGAGGCGCGGCCTGGGCGGTGTTTTGCGGGTTGATGTACAGCTCGGCGCTGAGGCGTTGCTCCAGCCAGTGGGTGAAGGTCTGGCGGAAGCCCGAGGTCATGCTGCCGGCGCCGATGTTCGCCGCCATCGCCAGCAGCAGCGCCATCAACGCCAGGCTCAGCGCCGGCAGTTGCTGGCGGCAGTCGGCGAGGAACCACTGGCCGAGCACCGAACGGCTCTTGCCCAACAGCCCGTTGAGCAAAGCGTTGAGCAGCACCGGCAGGCCCAGTGCCGCGCCGAGCAGCAGGCTGGCCATCAGCACGAAACCCAGTGCCAGGCTGTCGCCGAACAGCGCGGCGAGCACGGCGATCACCAGCGCAATCGCCGCGACCGTGCCTTGGCGCCGCAGCCAGCGCGCGTGACTGTCCTGCCAGGCCTGGGCGTTGACCAGCGCCAGCAACGGCAGGCGTGCGGCGCGCAGCAGGCTGCTGGCGCCAGCAAGAAAGGCGCCGAGCAGGCTGACCCCCAGACCGCTCAGCCACCACCACAGGCTCAGGTTCAGATGCCCGGCCACTTCGGCGCCGTACAAACCGCGCAGGCTGGCGGCGACATCCGGCAACAGCACGCTGGCCAGCCAGTAGCCGCTGATGACCCCGGCGATACCGCCGAGCAAGGCCAGCACGCCCAGCTCGACCATCAGGCTGACGATCAGACCACGGGCGCTGACGCCGCAGGCGCGCAGGTTGCGCAGCAGGCCACGGCGTTGCTCCAGGGCCAGGCCGATGGCCGCGTGAACGATAAACAGGCCGACCACGAACGACAGAAAACCCAGAGCGTCGAGGTTCAGGTGGAAGCTTTCGGTGAGCCGCCCCAGATCGTTGTCTTCACCGCTTTTGCGCAGCACCAGTTCGCCTCTCAGGGCCTCGGGCAGGGCCGGGGCGTTTTCGGCGAAATCGGCGGGCAGCAGCAGGCGGGAAATCTGCCCCGGTTGATTCAGCAGCGGCTGGGCGAAACCGATGTCGACCATCAGCACGCCCGGCGCCATGTCTGCCAGCGCATGCAGCGGCGGCAGAAGCTGGCCGGCTTCGTTCTGCGGTTGCTGGCCTTCGTGCAGACCCAGTGCCTGCATTGTCTGCGGGGAAATCCAGCTGGCGCCCGGTGCGGTGAAGAATGTGACGATCTGCGCGGTGTCGAGGGTTTGCCCGGCAAGCTCAGTTTGCGGCGGCAGCGACACCGGTTCGATGCCGAGCAGGGTCAGGCGTTGATCGGGGGCTTCCTTGAGGGTGATGCGCCCGCGCAAGACCGGCGACACCGGCCAGCCGGCGCGGCGCAGGCTGACGAACACCTCCTGCGGCACGTTGGCGCCGTTGGGCGCGGTGAGAAAGGTCTGCGCTTCGCCGCCGATCAACTGGCTGGCCTTGGCGTAGCTGTCGCGGGCCTGGCTGTTCAGCGCCTGCACCCCGGTGAGCAGGCTGGTCGCCAGCCACAGGCCGGTCAGCACGCTGAAAAACTGCACCGGATGGCGCCGCCAGTGGCTGAGCAGCGCCGTCAGGCTCCAATAGAAGACTGCCATCTCAGCGTTCGTCCTGGCTGACCAGCCGCCCGAGGTGCAGCACCGCCTGACGTTGCAGGCGCGCGGCGACTTTCGGGCTGTGAGTGACCATCAACAGGCTGGTGGGGCTGTCGGCGAGCAGGTCGAGGAGCAATTGCAGAACCTCGTCGCTGGTGGCTTCGTCGAGGTTGCCCGTGGGTTCATCGGCCAGCAACAGGGCAGGGCGCGAGGCAAGGGCACGGCCGATGGCGACCCGTTGCTGCTGACCGCCGGAGAGTTGTTCGGGGTAGCGCTGCAACAGCGAGCCCAGGCCCAGGCGCTCGATCAGTTCGGCTTGCCACGCCGGTTGAAAACGCCCGGCCAGGCGCGCCTGAAAGGCCAGGTTGTCTTCGACCTTGAGGCTGCCGATCAGGTTGAATTGCTGGAATACCAGACCGGTTTCGGTGCGGCGCCAGTTCGCCAGCTGCGCTTCGTTGAGGTGATCCAGGCGCTCGCCGGCGATTTCGATGCTGCCCTTGTCGACCTTATCCAGCCCGGCCACCAGATGCAGCAACGTGCTCTTGCCGCTGCCCGATTCGCCCATCAACGCCAGACTGGCGCCACGCTCCAGCTGCAGATCCACCCCACGCAACACCGCCAGCGGCCCTTGCGCCGTGGCGTAGCTTTTGAACACGTCCTTGATTTGCAGCATCGACCGACACCTGAGAGGAGGGTGAGCGGAGCATACCGGGGTGGCGCACTGCTTTGCATCTGCCACCTCTTCATCGGCGACCGCATATCTTTGTAGGAGTGAGCTTGCTCGCGATGGCGTGGTGTCAGACGCCCTGATATTGCCTGACACGACGCCATCGCGAGCAAGCTCACTCCTACAGGTTGAGCGTCAGTCTGAAGGACACCTCGGACTTGTAGGAGCGCGTTAGTCCTGTGGCAGCCGGCTCCCACAGAGACAGGTGCTTCACCTTCCGGCCAATGCCTGTCGATCTACTTGCCGCGAATCAACCCGCGCAGCATGAAGCGGTTCGGGTGGCAGGCTTCGGCCACGCTGCGGGGCAGGGGCAGCGGTTCGTTGTCCAGCCAGGCGGCGATCAGTTCGCCCGACAGCGGCGCGGTGATCAGTCCGCGCGAGCCATGGCCGCTGTTGATGTACAGGCCGTCCAGCCACGGGCACGCATCGGTCGGCACCTGGCGGGCGTCCTTGCGCAACGCGGCGTAGGTGTCGAGAAACGCCTCGCGATCGGCCAGCGGCCCGACGATGGGCAGGTAATCCGGGCTGGTGCAGCGAAACGCCGCGCGCCCCTGCAATTGTTCGGCGGGCAGTTCAGCGGCGTGCAGGCGGGTCGTCAGGTCTTCGGAGATTTCCTCCAGCAATTCAAGATTGCCCTGGTGCTCAGCCACCGTCGGCGTCAGGTCGTCGCTGTGGAAATCGAAACTGGCGCCCAGGGTGTGTTCACCCAACCGCGCCGGAGCCACGTAACCTTCGGCGCAGACCACGGTGCTCAGCGACTGGCTGGCAGGCGTTTGCGGCAGGCGGGTGATCTGCCCACGAATGCGCTTGAGCGGCAACTCGGCGCTGGCCGGGAAGCGTTTGACCTCCGCTGCGCCGGCCAGCACCACCACCGGCGCCGAATCCAGCAGGCGTTCGCCGTCCCAGGCTTGCCACTGTTCGCCTTCGCGACGCAGCTCGACCACATCGTTATGTGCCATCAACTTAACGTTCGCCTGCGCGGCCTGCGCCCGGCACAGCGCCGGCGGATGCACCCAGCCGCCTTCCGGGTAAAACAAACCGCCGCTGTTCAAGGCAACGCCGGCGCGCTGTGCGGCCTGGGCCTGATCGAGCACATGCAGCAGTTCGGAGGAGAACGCCTCGGCCAGTTTGGCCTGACGCGCGCCTTCCTTCTCATCGAACGCCAGTTGCAGCACGCCGCAATCATCCCAGTCCACACCGCGCTCCAAGCGTTCCAGCAGGCGGCGGGTGTGGCCGAAACCACTGAGGATCAACTGCGACAGTGCAGTGCCATGGGCCGACAGCTTGAGATAGAGCACGCCCTGAGGATTACCAGAGGCTTCCTGTGCCAGATCGCCGTGACGCTCCAGCAGGCTGACCTGCCAGCCGCGTGCCGCCAGGCTGGCCGCGGTGGCGCAACCGGCCAGACCGGCGCCGATCACCAGCGCCTTGCGCGGCCCTGCGAGCGGTTTGGGCCGAGCGAACCACGGAGCCGCAACCGGCGGCGCCGTTACATCCTCCGGCCAGCCGATGAAACGGCCCTTGAGCACTTCCCATTTATGACCGATGCCCGGCACCCGTTTCATCTTGAAACCGGCGGCGTTGAGGCTGCGGCGCACCCAGCCAGTGCTGGTGAAAGTGCCGATGGTCGAGTCGGGCGCGGCCAGTCGGGCCAGCTCGGCGAACAGTTCCGGGGTCCACATTTCCGGGTTTTTCGCCGGCGCGAAACCGTCGAGAAACCAGGCGTCGATGGGGCCGTCCAGTTGCGGCAGCATCTCCAGCGCGTCGCCGATCAGCAGGGTCAGGGTGATGCGACCGCCGTCGAACACCAGCCGCTGAAAGCCTTGATGAATCGCCACGTACTGTTTGAGCAGCGGCTCGGCAAAGAGCGCCAGCTCCGGCCACAGGCTCAGCGCTCGTTGCAGATCGTCACGGCTGAGGGGGAATTTCTCGACACTGACGAACTGCAAGCGCGCACCCGCCGGCGCGCATTCGGCGAACAGCTGCCAGGCGCAGAGAAAATTCAGGCCGGTGCCAAAGCCGGTTTCGCCGATCACCAGACGGCCGTCTGCGGCCAGCGCGGTGAAACGCTCGCGCAGCTCGTTCTGGGTCAGAAAGACGTGGCGGGTTTCGTCCAGCCCCGATTCGGTGGAAAAGTACACGTCGGCGAAGTCCCGCGAGCGCGGATTGCCGTGTTCGTCCCAGTCGATCCGGGCGTGTTCGATAGTGGTCATGGTCAGGTTTTGGCTAAGGCAAGGCGCGCATCTTAACCCACGCAGCCGGCCGCTTTGCAGCACGGGCATTGACCGATGCCGGGGTTTTGCGGTCACAACCGTCATCGTCATTTCCGATCCGCTAGGATTGAAGCAGTCGCAACAGGAGTTCTACATGTTCGAATCCGCTGAAATCGGTCACGCCATCGACGACAAGACCTACGACGCCGCTGTCCCCGCCTTGCGTGAAGCCCTGCTTGAAGCCCAGTACGAGCTGCACGAGCAGGGCAAGCGCCAGATCATCGTGCTGATCAACGGCATTGAGGGGGCGGGCAAGGGCGAGACGGTCAAGCTGCTCAATGACTGGATGGACCCACGCTTTATCGAGGTGCGCACCTTCGACCAGCAGACCGACGAAGAGCTGGCCCATCCGCCGGCCTGGCGTTACTGGCGGCAGTTGCCACCCAAGGGCCGCATCGGCATATTCTTCGGCAACTGGTACAGCCAGATGATTCAGGGGCGGGTCCACAAGCGCTTCAAGGACCCGGTGCTGGATCAGGCCATCAATGGCGCCGAGCGCCTGGAAAAGATGCTGGTCGACGAGGGCGCGGTGATCTTCAAGTTCTGGTTTCACCTGTCCAAACGGCAGATGAAGCTGCGCCTGAAAACCCTCAAGGACGACCCGCTACACAGCTGGCGCATCAGCCCGCTGGATTGGCAGCAATCGAAAACCTACGACAAGTTCGTGCGCTTCGGCGAGCGCGTGCTGCGTCGCACCAGTCGCGATTACGCGCCGTGGCATGTGATCGAAGGTGTTGACCCCAACTACCGCAGCCTGACCGTGGGCCGGTTGTTGCTGGAGGGGTTGCAGAACGCCTTGAAGACCCCGGAAGGTGCGGACAATCTGGTCAATCTCGGGCCGCTGCCGAGCAACACCGACGAGCTGAGTCTGCTGGACAATCTGGACATGACCCTGGCGCTGGAAAAGGACGAATACGAGGAGCAATTGATCAGCGAACAGGCGCGGCTGTCGATGCTGATGCGCGACAAGCGCATGCGCCGTCACGCACTGGTGGCGGTGTTCGAAGGCAACGACGCGGCGGGCAAGGGCGGCGCGATCAAACGGGTGGCCGGGGCGCTGGACCCGCGTCAGTACCACATCGTGCCGATTGCCGCGCCCAGTGAAGACGAACGCGCGCAGCCGTATCTGTGGCGTTTCTGGCGGCAGATTCCGGCGCGGGGCAAGTTCACCGTGTTCGACCGCTCCTGGTATGGCCGAGTGCTGGTGGAGCGAGTCGAAGGGTTTTGCAGCGAGGCCGACTGGCTGCGGGCCTACAGCGAGATCAACGATTTCGAAGAACAACTGGTCGATGCCGGGATCGTGGTGGTGAAGTTCTGGCTGGCGATCGACGACAAGACCCAGCTGGAGCGTTTTCAGGCTCGGGAAAAGATCCCCTTCAAGCGGCACAAGATCACCGCCGACGACTGGCGCAACCGCAGCAAATGGCCGCAATACCGCGAAGCGGTGGGTGACATGGTCGACCGCACCAGCACCGAAATCGCCCCGTGGACCCTGGTCGAAGCCAACGACAAACGCTGGGCGCGGGTGAAAGTGCTGCGCACGATCAACGACGCGCTGGAGGCAGCGTTCAAGCGGGATGAGAAGAAGGGAGGGTGATGCCGGACTGCTACGGAGAATCCACCACTCATCCGTAGGAGCGCGCTTGCCCGCGAATGGTTGTGTCAGTCACAGATCGTTTGCCTGACACCGCGCCATCGCGAGCAAGCTCACTCCTACAGTTGTT
This sequence comes from Pseudomonas sp. NPDC090208, assembly GCF_044746785.1. Lineage (NCBI taxonomy): Bacteria > Pseudomonadati > Pseudomonadota > Gammaproteobacteria > Pseudomonadales > Pseudomonadaceae > Pseudomonas > Pseudomonas sp. NPDC090208. The sequence goes on along the minus strand of NZ_JBIVCU010000007.1, from coordinate 317,536 downwards.
CGGTGTTCGATGAATGTGGAACAACCACCGTTTTTGTAGGAGTGAGCTTGCTCGCGATGGCGATCTGTCAGACGGCATTGCAGTGCCAGGTCTGTCGCTTCGCGGGCAAGCGCGCTCCTACAGGGGGGATTCCGGAAAACCAGGTGAATCACCGCTCCCGCAACGCTTCAGTCCGGGCCTTGAGCACGGGTTTGAGCAGGTAATCCATCACGCTTTTCTCGCCAGTGATGATGTCCACGGTGGCGACCATGCCGGGGATGATCAACAGCGGTTTTTCATCGCTGCCCAGGTGGTTTCTGTCGGTGCGCACCTGGATCAGGTAGAAGGTGTTGCCCTTGTCGTCGGTGGTGGTGTCGGCGCCGATCAGTTCCAGCTTGGCCGGCAGGCCGCCGTAGATGGTGTAGTCATAAGCGCTGAACTTGACCATGGCTTTCTGGCCGGGATGCAGGAAGGCCACGTCCTGCGGCCGCACTTTCGCCTCGATCAGCAGGTTGTCGTCCAGCGGCACGATTTCCACCATGTCGCTGCCTGGCTGCACCACGCCGCCGATGGTGTTGACCTTGAGGGTCTTGATCACGCCCTTCACCGGCGACGTCACGGTGGTGCGGGTCACGCGGTCGTCGATGGCGATGCTGGTGGCGCTGGCCTTCGCAAGGTCCGCTCGCTTGTCGTTGAGGTCTTTGGCTGCTTCCGAACGAAAGGTGTCGGTGGACTCCTGAATCTTGCTCTTGATCTCGCTGATCGCCGCTTCCGCCCGGGGAATCGCCAGCGCCGTGGCGTCCATTTGCCCGCGCGCTTCGGACGCCTTGCCCTTGAGGCGGATGATTTCCACCGGCGACACTGCGCCACTGTTCACCAGCGGCGCCGACATGCTCAGCTCCTGCTGAATGAAGCCCAGCTGGTTGCGGTACTGGTCCTGCTTGGAACGGAATTCGGCGACTTCCTGGGTCTTCTGCCGCAACTGGTCCTGCAGGGTGCGCTGTTCGCTGGTCAGGCGCCGTTGCCGCGAGTCGTACAGCGCCTGTTCGTCTGCGGCCACCTGCGGCGCCTTGCTCAGCACTTCAGCGGACGGCTTGAACGGACGGCCCTCGGACTCGGCAGACAGCCGGTCGACCTGGGCCATCAGCGTGTATTTGTCGACCTCGCTTTCGCCCTTGTTCGACAGAAACCGCGTGTCGTCCAGGCGCAGGAGGGTGTCGCCCTTGTTCACTATCTGCCCTTCGCGGACGAAAATCTCGGTGACGATGCCGCCTTCAAGGTTCTGGATCACCTGCACCTTGCTCGACGGAATCGCCTTGCCTTCGCCCATGGTGACTTCCTGCAACACAGCGAATCTGGCCCAGACCAGCGCGGTGATGATCAGCGCGGCGGCCAGCCACACGGTGATGCGCGCGCCACGGGATGAATCCTGGGCGGCGACGCCGGCGACTTCCGGCATGAACTCGTTGTCGACCTGTCGGCCGGGGTGAAAATAGCGGTGAGCGGATGACATGGGGAGCGCTCCTTATACGGCGGCGGAGCCGACGCGACCCTTGCGCAGGGCTTCGACGACCAGCTCTTTGGGACCGTCGGCAACCACCCGACCGTTGTCCAGCACCACCAGGCGGTCAACCAGACTGAGCATCGACATGCGGTGGGTCACCAGCAGCAGGGTCTTGCCCTGCATCAGGCCGGATAGCTTCTGCCGCAGCAGGTCTTCGCTGCCGTTGTCCATGTGGCTGGTGGGTTCGTCCAGCAGCATGATCGGCGGGTCGAGCAACAGCGCCCGGGCCAGCAACACCGCTTGCCGCTGGCCGCCGGACAGCAGCTGACCGCGTTCGCCGACCGGGCGGTCGAAGCCCAGTGGATGGTTGCGCGCCAGCTCGGTCACGCCGGTCAGCTCGGCGACTTCCAGCATCCGCGCGTCGGTGACGTAGCGGGCGCCGAGGGTCAGGTTGTCGCGCAGGCTGCCCGCCAGCAGCGGCAGGTCGTGGGCGACGTAGCCGACTTGCTGGCGCAGGTCGGCGACATCCACCTGGCGCAGGTCCAGACCATCGAGCAGCAACTGGCCGTCGTCCGGTGTATAGAAGCCCATCAGCATCCGCGCCAGGGTGCTCTTGCCCGAACCACTGCGGCCGATGATGCCGATGCGTTCGCCGGGTTTGACGATCAGGCTGACATCACTCAGCGCCGCCGGTGTGCCCGGCCCGCCGTAGGCGAAGCTGGCCTTGACCACCTGCACCGCGCCCTTGAGCTGAGTGTGCTGCAACGGGTGCTTGCCGGGGGCGCGCTCCTGGGGCAGGGCCATCAGCGCGTCGGTGCTTTTCATCGTCACCTGGGCCTGCTGATAGCGGGTGATCAGCCCGGCGATCTGACCCAGTGGCGCCAGGACCCGGCTGCCGAGCATGTAACAGGCCACCAGCGCGCCGACGCTGAGGTTGCCGGCGATGATGATGTAAACCCCGGCGACGATGGTCGCCATGCCGGAAAACTGCTGGATGAACAGCGTGCCGTTGCTGGCCAGCGCCGACAGATCGCGGGCGTGGCTGTCGAGGCGGGTCAGAGCGCCGTGGGTTGATTCCCACTTGTGCTGGCGCTCGCTTTCGGCGCCGCAGGCTTTCAGGGTTTCCAGGCCGCCGAGGGTTTCCACCAGCAGCGCCTGACGCTCCGCACCCAGCGCCAGGCTGCGTTCGACGGTGTCGCGCAGGCGTATCTGGATGATCCAGGCAAACAGAATGGTCAACGGGAAGGCCACCAGCGGAATCGCCACCAGCCAGCCGCCAAGCAGGCCGATCACCGCCAGCATCAGCACGGCGAAGGGCAGGTCGATGATGCTGGTCAGGGTCACGGCGGTGAGGAATTCACGCAGGCCCTGAAAGTCGTGAATGCTCTGGGCAAAGCCGCCGATGGTTGCCGGGCGGGCTTTCATGGCCATGCCGGTGATGCGTTCGAACAGGGTGGCGGAGAGCACCACGTCGGTTTTCTTGCCGGCCTGATCGAGCAGGTGGGCGCGCACCAGCCGCAGGGTCAGTTCGAAGCCGGTGCCGATCAGCAGACCGATGGCCAGCACCCACAGGGTCGAGGTGGCCTGATTGGGCACCACACGGTCGTAGGTCTGCATGACGAACAGCGGCACCATCAGCCCCAGCAGGTTGATCAGGAAGCTGGCGAGAATCGCGTCGCTGTACAGCCAGCGCGACAGCTTGAGGGTGTCGCGGAACCAGGCGTTGACCCGTGGCACCAGCGGCGCACGCAGGTTTTCCAGTTCGTGGCGGGGGCGGGCGTAGAGGGCCTGGCCGCTATAAAGAGCGGCCAGTTCGTCGCGACTGACCCGCTGTTCGCCACCGTCGGCTTCGCTGGGCAGGATCAGCGCGCGGCCGTCCGCTTCCCAGCGCACCAGCACCGCACAGCGGTTGCCCTTGAGCAACAGCAGCACCGGCAGGTTGAGGCCGTCGATGGCGTTCAGTTCGCGGCGCAGCACCCGCGCCTGCAACCCGGCGCGGGCGGCAGCGCGGGGCAGCAGGTCGACGCTCAGGTGCTGCTGCGCCAGCGGCAGGCCGGCGCTGAGGCTGGTGCGGCTGGCGCTGCAATCGTGCAGGCGGCAGAGGATCAGCAGGCCGTCGAGCAAAGGGTCGTCGAAGTTCGAACGAGGGTCGACGGGTTGAATCACTTCTATCGGAGTCGGTTCCATGCGCGTCACTGACTTCTCCTCGCGCTCACGCGCTACATCACCACTTCAGATTCACTACTTCAGGTCGGGCAGCCGCGCCTCGCTTTTGACTTCTGTCAGGGCGACGGCCGCGTTGGGCAGCACGACGCGCTGTTTGCGCAGCAGTTCGCCTTCGGTCGCCAGCACCCGGTACATCGAAAACTCCTCGGTGTAGCGCAGCTCCGTATAGCGGCGGGCGGCGTTGTACAGCTCGTTTTCACTGTCCAGCAGGTCGAGCAGGGTGCGCTGGCCGAGGCCGAACTGGTCCTGATAGGCCGAGCGCACGCGGGTGGTGGTTTCGGCGTATTCACGGGCGATCGGGGTCTGAGTGCGCGCGTTGTTCATGGCGTTCCAGGCCAGCGACAGGTTCTCGTTGAGCATGCGCAGCGCGTTGTTGCGGATGTCCATGGCCTGGCCGGTCTTGTAGGCGTCGGAGTCCAGACGGGCCTTGTCGCGGTTGCCGTTGAACAGGTTGTAATTCATCACCACGGCGGCCCGCCATTCGTTGTCGTGGCCTTCCTCGCCCTGCAGGTTGTCGTTGGCGCCGACCGCCAGTTCACCGTCGAAACGCGGATAGAACGGCGACTTGGCGACTTCGTACTGTTTCTCGGCGGCGTTGACGTCGGCCTGGGCCGATTTCAGGTACGGGTTGTTGTTCAGCATGCTTTGCCGTGCATCGCTGAGGCTGACGGGGATCTCACTCCTGACCGATGGCGGGGTTTCCAGTTCGTCGGGCATCTTGCCGACGGCGCTGAAAAAGTTGGCTTCGGCATCGGCCAGGTCGACCTGGGCGGTGTAGAAGTTGTTTTCCGCCAGGGCGCGGCGAGCCCTGGACTGGTCGCGGTCGGCATTGCTGCCGATGCCACGGTCGCTGCGCAGGCCGATCTGGTCGTTGATGCGCAGGTGGGCCTGCAGGTTGTTCTTCGCCAGGTCCAGCAGCTCGCGGCGCTTGAGCACTTCGAGGTACACCTCGATGGTGCGCAGGGCCAGGCTTTCCGAAGTGCCGCGCAGGTAGTAGGCGCGGGAGTTGACCACTTCCCTGGTGCGCCCGACTTCATTGGGCGTGTTGAAGCCGTCGAACAGCATCTGCCGCAGGCGCAGCTCCGACTGGGTGTAATTCAGGGTTTCTTCATGGTGGTTGCCCAGCGCCCGGGTGGTGGGGCTGTCGGTGTGCTCGCGGCCATAGGCGGCCACCAGGTCGACGGTGGGCAGATAGCCGCCCTTGGCGAACTTGACGTCTTCGTCGGCGGACAGTCGGTTGTTCACGTTAGCGTGAATTTCCGGGTGATTGTCGATGGTGCTCTGAATCGCCTGATTCAGTGACATCGCCTGTGCCTGCGCGCTGACAGCGCAGGTGACTGCCAGCACCACAGCGCTGTAGAGCGGGGTCAAATCGCGCATGAAGTTTCTCCCTGGAACCTTGTTCCGCTGTGTCGCCAAAAAACCGTCAATTTCTGCGCTAAAAACCGTATCAGATTCGTAACATCAGAGCTAAGAACAACTTTGGAAAATATTCAGACGATTTTTTCATATCGCTTATTCCAAAAAAAACTTATGCCATTTCCCGCTTTCAAGCGATGGTTGATGCCAATGACTCGCCTGTATTCAAGGTTTTACAAGCGTCTTACGGTAGTGGAAAGGAGTTCAGCGGAAATTTGACGGCGTTCGATCAAGTGGTTTTTCGAGCAAAAAACTTGAAAAAATTCAGCGACATAAAATTGTCGTTAGATGCCAGCTCTGAGCCATTGTTGTACGTCGTGCTAACAGTTTTTGTTGGATTTCTAACATTTTCTGATTCGGTACGCGTTGCAATGGAGTGGACATGGCCAAATTGATCGGTACGGTGCGGCAGGTGGTGGGCGATGTGTTCGCGGTGGCGGGCAACGGCACCAAACGGCTGGTGATCGAAGGCGACAAGCTGTACGCCGGCGAGCAACTGCAGACCGGACCGACCGGCGCTGTGTCGGTACACCTGGCCGGCGGCGGCGAGCTGACCCTGGGCCGTGACAGCAGCATGCCGCTGACGCAGCAGATCCTGGCCAATCACGCCACCCATGTGGACACCCCCGACGCCGTGCCGCCGAGCAAGGCGCAGCTGGCCGACATCCAGCAGGTGCAGAAGGCAATCGCTGCCGGCGCCGACCCGAGCAAAGTCACCGATCCACCGGCGGCCGGCAATCCCAACCCCGGCGGCTCACCGACTGCCCTGGGTGGCGGGCATACCTTTGTGTTGCTGACCGAGACGGCGGGCCATGTGGACCCGGTCATCGGCTTTCCCACCGGCCCACTGGGCCCGAGTTTTCTGTTTCCGCGGCTGGAAACCGGTGACATCAACAACGACTCGCCGAACAACGTGCTGCCGCCGCTGACGCCGCCGACCACACCGCCCACGACACCGGTGGATAACGGAGTCACTCTCGGCGCCAGCGAAGTCACCCTCAACGAAGCCAACCTGGCGAACGGCAGTACGCCGGACGTTGCGGCGCTGACCCAGAGCGGCGTGATCAGGGTTTCTGCGCCGGACGGCCTGCAGACCCTGACCATTGGCGGCATCAATGTGGTGACCAACGGCGTGGCGATCACCTCGCCGCAGTCGATCACCCTGCCGTCGGGCAACACCCTGACCATCCTCGGTTACAACCCGACCACCGGAGAGGTCAGCTACAGCTACACCCTCAATGGCCCGGAAACGCACAACCAGGGCAACGGCACCCTCAACGACGAACAGATTGCCGTGCATGCGGTGGACCGCGACGGTTCTGTCGCCGATGGCAGCATCAACGTGCATGTGCTGGATGACGTGCCCCACGCCAATCCGGACGTCGGCAATGTGCTGGAAGGCGGCAACTTTGCCGGCAACGTGCTGGGCAACGACACGGCCGGTGCCGATGGTCCGGGGACGGGCGGCCTGATCGTCGGCGTGCGTGCCGGCGGCGATACCTCGACCCCGGTCACGTCCGGCCTGAACACGGTGATCAACGGTCTGTACGGCACGCTGACCATCGACGCCGCCGGCAATGCTCAGTACCACAGCACGCCCGGCGTGGTGCCGACGGAAGGCGCGCAGGATGTGTTCACCTACACCATCCGTGATGCCGACGGCGATACCAGCACCACCACGCTGACCATCAACGTCTCCCACGTGACGACGCCGCCGGACAACGGTGTGACCATCGCCGCCGCCGACACCACGGTCAACGAGGCCAACCTGCCCGGCGGCTCCAACCCGGATCACGACGCCCTGACCCAGACCGGCACCATCAAGGTCACCGCTGCGGACGGTTTGCAGACCCTGACCGTGGGCGGCATCAACGTGGTCGAAAACGGCATGCCGCTGCCATCGCCGCAGTCCGTGACCCTGCCATCGGGCAGCACGTTGACGATCCTCGGCTTCAACCCGGCGACCGGCGAGGTCAGCTACAGCTACACGCTGAATTCGCCGGAAACCCATAACCAGGGCGACGGCACGATCAACAACGAACAGATCGCCGTACACGCGGTGGACAGCGACGGCGATGTCGCCAACGGCAACGTCACCGTGCATGTGCTGGACGACGTGCCCCATGCCAACCCGGACATCGGCCACGTGCTGGAGGGCGGCGAAACCAGCGGTAACATCCTCGCCAACGACACGGCCGGTGCCGATGGCCCGGGTGTGGGCGGCCTGATCGTCGGCGTGCGCGCCGGTGACAACACCGCGACGCCGGTATTCACCGGGGTCGGCACCGTGATCAGCGGCCTGTACGGCACGCTGACCGTCGATGCCAACGGCAACGCGTCCTATCAGGCCAACGCGAACAGCGGTTCGCCGGGCGATCATCAGGACGTGTTCACTTACACCATCCGCGACGCCGACGGCGACACCAGCACCACCACGGTGACGGTCAACGTCTACCCGGCCGGGCCGCCGGTGGCGTGTGACGACCACGACGTCACGGTAAAAGAGAGCGCCCTGGACACCTACAAGGACGGCAAGGATCTGGCGCCCGGCAACGTCACCGGCAGCCATCCGTCGTCCACGGCGGAAACCGGGACCGGCACCGTCGCCGACTCGGTGCATGGCGGCAGCGGTGCGCTGACCTATAGCCTCAACGGTGCGCAGAACGGCACCGCCCAGGGCCAGTTCGGCCTGCTGCATCTGAATGCCGACGGCACGTACACCTACACCCTGACCAGCGCACCGAAGACCACACCGGCCGCCAACGACGGGCCGAACATTACCCACGACACCTTCAGCTACACCGTCACCGACTCGCTCGGGCGCTCGTCGACGGCGCAGATCGTGGTGAACATCGTCGATGACCAGCCGCAGGCGGCGTGCATCGATCAGACCGTGACCAGCGGCGTGGTCAACACCAACCTGATGCTGATCGTCGACAACTCGGCGAGCATGAACCAGCCCTCCGGCGTCGACGGCCTGTCGCGGTTGCAGCTGGAAAAGAACGCGATCATCGAACTGCTCAACAAGTACGAAGCGCTGGGCGATGTGCGTGTGCAACTGGTGACCTTCAACAGCCAGGCCAACATCGGCAGCAACGAGTGGGTCGATGTCGCCACCGCCAAGGCCATGGTCAACGCCATCAACGCCGGCAACGGCACCAACTACGACGCGGCGCTGGCAGCGGCCCAGCAGGCGTTCGCCGAGAAGGGCGCGCTGAGCGGGGCGCAGAACCTGGCGTACTTCTTCTCAGACGGCAACCCGACCCTGTCGCCGCAGCATTCCGACCCGAGCCGCGTGCCCGATCCGGCTCGGGGCGACGGCATCGACAGCAGTGAAGAACAGGCGTGGATCTCGTTCCTCGACAGCCATCACATCAATGCCTACGCCATTGGCGTCGGCACCCAGGTCAGCAGCACCTACCTCAACCCGATCGCCTACAACGGCGCGACCGGCAGTAACAGCAATGCGGTGATCGTGACCAACCTCGGCCAACTCGACGCGGTGCTCAGCGGCACGGTGCAGGGCGGGGTTCAAGGCAGCCTGTTGGACGGCGGCACCTTTGGCGCCGATCAGGGCTTCATCAAGTCGATCAGCATCGACGGCACCACTTACACCTACGATCCGAAAGCCAACCACAACAACGGCGGTATCGTGGCGAGCGGCGGCGCCGATCATGGTGTGTTCAATACGGTCAGCAACACCCTGACGGTCACCAGTGCCCATGGCGGCACCCTGGTGGTGAACATGGACACCGGGGCTTACACCTATACCCCGGCGAGCGGCTTGAGCCAGTCGCAGACCGAGTCGGTGCACTTCGTGCTCAGCGACGGTGATGGCGATCTGGCGTCGGCTGATCTGAATATCCACGTGATCGCCCCGCACGCCTACGAGCCGCCGACGGCCGTGGCCGACAACGTCATCACCAACCTGACCGGGTCGAGCATCGTGATTCCGGGTGTGGTGCTGACCGCCAACGACATCGCTGGCAGTGGTGGCGCGCTGACCGCGTCGCCGACTACTTTCAATACCGGCTGGACCGCCAAGGGGGCGGACTTTACCGCTGGCTCGCTGAAAACCATTCAGTTCGATGGCAAGGCCAATAACGACTACAACCACCTGAAGAACCTCAATCGCAGCGATTTCTTCAACAACAGCGCCACCACCGCGCTGCTGGTGATCAGCGGTTATCTGGGGGCGGTCAACGCAGCGCCGTCCAACGCGCAGGATCTGTACAGCGTGCATCTGAAAGCTGGCGAGACAGTGACGCTGGACCACAACCTGACCAACGATGCGCTCGGTATGGCCTGGAAGTTCGAAGACGGTGCCTACCACGGTATCGACGACGGCGGCAGTTTCACTGCCACGCAGGATGGCGTGTACCGGCTGATCGTGGTCAACCAGGCCGACCCGGGTGTCAGCGAAAACTACAAGCTGAGCCTGTCCATCGACTATGCGGCGGTCAATACCACGCCGGACGTACACAGCACCTACACCGTGACCGACCCGCACGGCGGCAGCAGCACGGCGGCGGTGAACATCGCCCATCAGGATGGCAGCACGGTACTCGGCACCACCGGAGACGACGTGCTGGTCGGCGCGGCGAACAGCCATCTGCATGGCGGCGACGGCAACGACGTGCTGGTCGCGGGGCCGGGCAACAACGAGCTGTACGGCGATAACGGCAATGACATGCTGTTCAGCGGGCCGGGCAACGATCTGCTCGACGGCGGCGCCGGTAACAACACCGCGAACTACTCGCTGGCCACTGCGGGCGTGATCGTCAGCACCGCCGTGCTCGGGCCGCAGCACACCGGCGGCGCGGGGACCGACACGCTGGTCAACATCGACAACCTGATCGGCTCGAACTACAACGACCACCTCACCGGTGATCAGGGCAACAACCTGCTCAACGGCGGTCTGGGCAATGACGTGCTCAATGGCGGGGCAGGGGACGACATCCTGATCGGCGGGCCGGGCAACAACACCCTGACTGGCGGTGAGGGGCACGACACGTTCCTGTATCAGGCCGGCAATACCGGGCATGACACCATCACCGATTTCAGTTTCGGCATCGACAAGCTTGACCTGTCGCAGTTGTTGCAGGGTGAGCATGGTGATGCTGATTCGCTGGAGAATTTCCTGCACTTCAAGATCAGTGGAACCGGCGGTTCGCTGGTGTCGACCATTGAGGTCAGCAGTGCAGCAGGCGGAACAACGACGCAAACCATCGATCTGGCCGGCGTCAACCTCGCCCAGCATTACGGCGTCACCGCGGGGGCGGGTGGCGTGGTGGCGAGCGGGCACGACACGGCGTCGATCATCAACGGGATGTTGGGGGATCATTCGTTGAAGGTCGATACGGTTTGATGGAGAGGCTTGCGGTGTGCCTGGAACACCGCACCAGTTTTTTTGATGTGTGGTTGGTTGGTCGCGAATCAGAGCTGACCGAGATCTCTTGTGGGAGGGATCGGAGGTTACGACGGTCGCGAAAGCGGGAGTTGGGGCGCAGGTATTTTGTGGTTTGAGTACCTGAAAAGCAGATATCTATTTGTTTACGAGGTCGGGGGCATATCCGTTTCTTCGGGTGGCGCGGATTACGGTTCCGCTCTTACAGCGGGTCACTTTTGGCAAACGCCCCAAAAGTAACCAAAAAGTCTTGCTCCTGGTTTGGTCCTCCTTCGTCGGATTCCCTCACTCCGGCGACGCTCCGTGGGCCCGCCGCGAAAGGGCCATCCATGGCCCAACGCGGCTCTCGCGGCATCCATGCCGCTCGACCCACTCCACGCCGCCTGCGTTCGGCCTGCACCCAAGTCGCGTTCTGCGGCGTCTGGTCTGTCGCGTAGCTTTTTTGCGGTGTCTGGAATAAGGCGCAGTCTCTTCCTGTAGAAGCGCGCTTGCCCGCGAACGGGTTTTGTAAATCACTGCAATGGTGTCTGAGTTTCCTCGCACCTGTAGGAGCTGGCTTGCCCTGCGACCGGCGACGAAGTCGTCGTAAAACCGGTGACTGCGGTGTGTCAGATATGCATGGCCGTCAGGGTTTACTGCCGCTTCGCGCCAGGTCGCGGGACAAGCCCGGCTCCTACAAGGTTTTGTGGCGTGCCCGGAACCCCGTAGGAGCCGGCTGTTCACACACCGCAACGTCGAATGACCCACCGCAACGCCTGTAGGAGCTGGCTTGCCCTGCGACCGGCGACGAAGTCGTCGTAAAACCGGTAAACGCGGTGTGTCAGATATGCATAGTCGTCTGGGTTTACGACTGCTGCGCAGCCGCTCGCGGGACAAGCCCGGCTCCTACAGGTACGAGGTAGTTCAGACATCATTGCAGTGATTTACAAAACCCTTTCGCGGGCAAGCGCGCTTCTACAACGCGATAGACCAGACGCCGCCGAACACGACTTGGGTGCAGGCCGAGCGCAGGCGGTGCGGAGTGGGTCGAGCGGCATGGATGCCGCGAGAGCCGCGTTGGGCCAGGGATGGCCCTTTCGCGGCGGGCCCACGGAGCGTCGTCGGAGCGAGGGAACCCGACGTAGTCGGGCCCAACCAGGAGCAAAGCGTTTTTGGTTACTTTTGGGGCGCTTTTGCCAAAAGTGACCCGCTGTAAGAGCGGAACCATAAGTGGCCGTTACCGCAGCAATGGATATACCCAAAAATCCAACAAACAAAGCAAATCCGCTTTTCAGGTACCCAGACACCAACCTTCCAGACGCCACGCACAAAAGCTAAAAAACCACCCTCACCGCCGCAACGTCTTCTGCCGCAAAATCCAAACCGTCACCAGCACCGCCGACACCAGCATGAACCCCCGCGCCCAGACCAACGGCACCAGCCAGCACGACACCGAAATGCTGATCCACATCAACCCGATGGCATACACCTTGGCCTTCAACGGAATCCCGTGACCGCCCAGATAATCCCGAATCCACGGCCCCAACCGCGGATGCTCGACCAGCCAGCGATAAAAGCGCGGAGAACTGCGGGCAAAACACGCCGCAGCCAGCAACAGAAACGGCGTGGTCGGCAGCACCGGCAGGAAAATCCCCACCACCCCCAACACCACACTCAACCAGCCGACGCCCAACAGCAAAACGCGCACGACCCGGTGACGGCTCGTGCGCGTTGCTGAATCCTGCAGATTGTCGCGCGCCATCAGGCGCCGACTCAGTGGTGGCGAGGCTTGAGGATCGCCGGCTTCTCGTCCGGTGCGTGCAGCAGCAGGAACAGCGCCGACAGCGCCTCCGGAATCTGCACGATCATGTCATCCATCAGGTTGGCATCGGCGGCGATATCGGCAAACTCAGGCTGCTCGTCGAACAGACCCGAACCGACCATGATCGGCAGCAGCATCTCGCTGACTTCTTCCTCGTCGTTCTCGAACCAGGCCGCTTCACGCAGGAACACGCCTTCCATGAAGCCGATGCACCAGCCGCGCAGTTCGGAATCATCAGGCTCGTCGCCCAGATCCAGATCGCACGGCAACTCGAATTCCTCGTCGGACGCCAGCTGGCGGGCGATGTGGGCCTTGAGCTGCACCAGAGTGGATTCGATTTCTTCGTGCTGAGCCTTGTCGGTGTAATGCGGCGGCTCGGCGAACAGCGCGTCGATCCACTCACGGTCAGGCACCGTTTCAGCGCAGATCGACAGCGCGGTCAGGTAGCCGTGGGCGGCTACATAGTCCAGCGCTTCGTCATGCAGCTCATCGGCGTCGAGGAAGGCTTGCAGGCGGTGTAATTGCTCAGCGAAGGACATTGACGGACTACCCTGGAAATAAACGATGCTGAATTCTAGGCCCTGAGACGCCCAGATGCCAGCGCAGACCCGCATGGAATCACGATTCCACGGCATTTCGACCGTTTGTATCGCGGTTTGCCTCAGTCCTTTGACGCTCCGGTATACTGCCGCGCTTTGCGATTTCGACAGCGAATCTTCACCCGCTGCTGTGGCACCAACCGGGGTATCTATGCTCGACCAGGCTCAACGCGTACTTAAAGACATCTTCGGCTACGACAGTTTTCGTGGCCGTCAGGGTGCCATTATCGAGCGCGTGGCCAGCGGCGGTGATGCGCTGGTGCTGATGCCCACAGGCGGCGGCAAGTCCCTGTGTTTTCAGGTGCCGGGCCTGTTGCGTGAGGGGCTGGCGGTGGTGGTTTCACCGCTGATCGCGCTGATGGATGATCAGGTGGCGACCCTGGAAGAGTTGGGTGTTTCGGCTGCTGCGCTGAACTCGACGTTGACGCCCGAGCAGCAGCGCGATCTGGCCAACCGCATTCGTCTGGGCGAAGTGAAAATGCTCTACCTGGCGCCGGAACGACTGGTTCAGCCGCGCATGCTGGCCTTTTTGCAAAACCTGAAGATTGCCCTGTTCGCCATTGACGAAGCCCACTGCGTGTCGCAATGGGGCCATGACTTCCGCCCGGAATACCTGCAACTTGGCCAGTTGGCCGAGCTGTTCCCGGAGGTGCCGCGCATTGCGTTGACCGCCACCGCCGACAAGCGCACCCGCGAAGAAATCGTCAACCGCCTGCACCTGCAGAATGCCGAGCGCTTTCTGTCGAGTTTCGACCGACCCAACATCTTTTACCGCATCGTGCCCAAGGAACAGCCGCGCAAGCAGTTGCTGGCGTTCCTCTCCGAACGGCGCAGCGACGCCGGCATCGTCTATTGCCTGTCGCGCAAGAAGGTCGAGGAAACGGCTGCCTTCCTCAGCGACAACGGCTACCCGGCGCTGCCGTATCACGCTGGTCTGCCCATCGAGACCCGCGCCGAGAACCAGCGCCGCTTCCTTAATGAGGAAGGGCTGATCATGGTCGCCACCATCGCCTTCGGCATGGGCATCGACAAACCCAACGTGCGTTTCGTCGCGCACATGGACCTGCCCAAGTCGCTGGAAGCCTACTACCAGGAAACCGGCCGGGCAGGGCGCGACGGTCTGCCTGCCGACGCCTGGATGGCCTACGGCCTGCAGGACGTGCTGATGCTCAAGCAGATGCTGCAGAACTCCGAAGGCGACGAGCGCCACAAGCGCGTCGAACACCACAAACTCGATGCCATGCTGGCGCTGTGCGAAGAAACCCGCTGCCGTCGTCAGGCGCTGCTGGCCTATTTCGATGAAGAAATGCCCAACCCGTGCGGCCATTGCGACATCTGTGTCGACGGCGTGCAGACCTGGGACGCCACCGAGCCTGCGCGCCAGGCCCTGTCGGCGATCTACCGTACTGGCCAGCGCTACGGCGTCGGCCATCTGGTGGATGTGCTGCTGGGCAAGGAAAACGACAAGGTGCAGAGCTTTGGCCATCACCGTCTGGCGGTGTTTGGCGTCGGCAAGGGCCGCAGCGAAGGTGAATGGCGCACGCTGTTCCGCCAACTGGTCGCGCGCGGGCTGGCCGATATCGACCTGGAAGGCTACGGCGGCCTGCGCCTGACCGATGCCTGCCGTCCGTTGTTACGTGGCGAAGTCACCCTGCACCTGCGTCGCGAACTCAAGCCGCAAACTACCCCGAAAGCTGCCGGCAGCCCGGCCAGCCAACTGGTGCGTGGCGAAGAGCGCGAACAATGGGAAGCCCTGCGCACCCTGCGCCGCAAGCTGGCCGAAGAACACGGCGTGCCGCCTTACGTCATCTTCCCGGACTCGACCCTGCTGGAAATGCTGCGCAGCCAGCCCGGCACCATGGCCGAAATGGCCCGCGTCAGCGGCGTCGGCGCGCGCAAGCTGGAGCGTTATGGCGAGGCCTTCCTCGAAGTCCTTGGCGGCGGGGCAGCGGCGCCACGGGCCGTCACCGACCTGCGCCACGAACTCATCAGCCTGGCCCGTGCCGGCATGACACCGATGCAAATCGCCGGGCAACTGCAATGCTCGGAAAAGAACGTCTACAGCCTGCTGGCCGAAGCTATCGGCAAGCAGCAACTGTCGCTCGAGCAGGCACTGGATTTGCCGGAAGACCTGCTTGGTGAGATCCAGGACGCCTTCCTTGACGGTGAAGGCGAACTGCCTGCGGTGGCAGCCATCGCCGACCAGTTCAAGGGACGAGTCCCGGAAGGCGTCCTGTACTGCGTGCGTGCGGCGTTGCAGTCCGAATTCGAGATGTGAGGTTGTCGTTAATACGGGCTGCGCAACACCGGTCTATTGTGGGAGTGAATTCATTCGCGATGATTGTCCAGCCGACACGAAAGCGTCGTCAGGAACATCGCATCGCGAATAAATTCGCTCCCACAGTTGTTCAGGGTGTCTGGTGATTCTCTGTATGACTGCTAAGGAATGTTCACCGCCAGTCTGTAGGAGCTGGCTTGCCCTGCGAGCGGCGAGGCACTCGTCGTAAAACCGGTGAACGCGGTGTGTCAGAAATGCATAGTCGTCAGGATTTACGACTGCTACGCAGCCGGTCGCAGGACAAGCCAGCTCCTACAGGGGATTGTGTTCGGCCAGCCAGGTCGAACGTTAGTCCGCCTCGCCGAGATTTTGATTTTGATCTGGCTTTTGATCTTGGGCCCCGTCCCAGAAGGCCGAACGCAGGTGATGCGCAGTGGGCCGAGCGACAGGATGTCGCGAGAGCCGCGTGGGCCATGGATGGCCCATTCGCGGCGAGCCCACGGAGCATTGCCGGAGTGAGGGCACATCGAGCCTAGGCGAGATGCCGTATGGCGGGGTGTGGAGCCTTTGGTTACTTGGGGCTTTTCCAAGTAACTCGCCGCCAGGCGAAACAGGGCTGCGTTAGCAGACCCGCAATCCAAATGACACACCGCGTGCACAGGTTTTACGACGACTGCGTCGCCGCTCGCAGGACAAGCCAGCTCCTACAGAGATGGCGTTTATTCTGGGAAGGGGCGGTGTTGATGATGACGTCATCGCGGGCAAGCGCGCTCCTCCAGGACACCCCGGTGCTTTCCTCGCTGCGACGAAACACCACATCGCCACGCTTGCCTCGCCACAAGCTCCATGGTTAGCTGCCTATTAATTAGGAATCGCCTTTAACCATCGAGTTACCCATGAAGTTAAGTGAAGAACATCGCTTCGGCATGCAGCTGGCGCACATGTCCCGTGGCTGGCGCGCCGAGCTGGACCGACGGCTGGCCGATCTGGGACTGTCCCAGGCCCGCTGGTTGGTGCTGCTGCACCTGGCCCGATTCAAGGATGCCCCGACCCAGCGCGAACTGGCGCAAAGCGTCGGTGTAGAAGGCCCGACCCTGGCGCGGCTGCTCGACAGCCTGGAAAATCAGGGGCTGGTGCGCCGCCAAGCCGTCATTGAAGACCGGCGGGCGAAGAAAATCGTCCTCGGCGAAACCGCGCGGCCGCTGATCGAGAAAATCGAAACCATCGCCACCGCCCTGCGCCACGAACTGTTCGAGGGCATCGCCGAAGAGGATCTGCTGGTGTGCATGCGGGTCCACTCGAAAATTCTGGCCAATCTGGAAAAATCCTGAGGTCATGGCCCTGCGCCAGCGACAAATTCATTGAACCTGCCGACACATCCTGTTCTATTTGCACCCATACTGGTGTTGCCCGGACAAGGGGTCCGTCACGAATTGTGCAGGGAAGCCTGCCTTGCTACTTAAGGGTTCGCATGCTGAAGAGTTTTCAGGCCGGTAGTCGGCGCGCAATCGATGCCACGCATCGCGTCCAGATGGGTCTTCGTTCGGGGTTACTGGCATTGGCCGTGGCCTCGGCGTCTTTGCTGCACAGCCCGATGGCCGCTGCATTGGGGCTGGGCGAAATCACCCTGCATTCTGCCCTCGGACAGCCGTTCAACGCCGACATCGAGCTGATCGAGGCCGGTGGCATGACGGCGGACGAGATCGGCGTCGGGCTGGCGTCGACCGAAGCCTTCGCCAAGGCCGGCGTCGAGCGGGTGTATTTCCTCAACGACCTGCGTTTTACCCCGGTGATTCGTGGTGGTCGCGCCGTGATCCACGTCGAATCGCACAAGGCGGTGACCGAGCCGTACCTGAATTTTGTCGTGCGTCTGGTGCGCCCGAGCGGCGACCTGTTGCATGAATACACCGTGTTGCTCGATTCGCCGACCTCGCCGGCAGGGCTCGCGGCCACCCGCAGCCGCACCCAGTCGCCGGCTTCAGGGGTGACGAACGACGTTTCGCGTCTGCCGGTCGCGCCGCCTCAGGCTCGGCAGGGCAAGCATTACACCGTGGCCTCGGGCGACACCCTGGCCGGGATTGCCCGGCGGGTTCAGGCGCCGGGCAGCAAGATGTCCTCGGCCGATCTGGTCAGCGGTATTCAGGCTCTCAACCCGCAGGCGTTCCCCAATGGCGAACGTAGCCAGTTGAAGGTCGGCCAGAGCCTGCTGCTGCCCGACAGCGCCGTCGAACCTGCTGGCGCAGCGTCACCGGCCAACGCCAGTCAGGCACCCGCTGCGCCGTCTGCGCCTGCATCCGCGCCGACGGCTCCTGCGGCAACGCCCAATGCCGGTGAGCAACTGACGGCTACCGCGCTGGAAAACCAGGCGCTGAACAAGACGGTCGACGACCTCAAGGCCCAGGTACAACAGGCCGAAACGGACGAGGCCGACAAGGACAAGCGCATCATCGAGCTGCAGACCCAACTGGCCGAGCAGAAAGCCCTGGCATCGCGTCCGGCGCCCGCACCAGCACCGGCAACCCCGGCGGTTCAGGCCCCGGCACCGGCCGTGAGCGCACCGGTCCCTGCACCCGCACCCGTTCCGGCGTCGGTCGAGGACGACGAACTGCCGTGGCTGACGATTGTCGCCGCGTTGCTGGTGCTGCTGTTGCTGCTGGCGTTGGCCTGGTCGGTGCGCCGCAATCGCATCAAGAACCCGTTGGTCGCTCAGCCTGAGCCGGTCGAGCCGATCATCAAGCCTGCCCAGGCGGCCGTGACCCCGGTCTTCGAAGTGCCTGCAGTGTCCCCACGTCCGACTCCGGCGGCGGCTCCCGCGGCCAACAATCAGCGTCTGGCCGGGGCGGCGACCGATGCGCTGGACGGTGCGAGCATCTACATCGCCTATGGCCGTTTTGCCGAGGCGCTGGCGATCCTGCGCGATGCGCTGGAGAAGCAGCCGCAGCGCACCGACGTGCGTCTGCGCGTCCTTGAACTGCTGGGCGAGCAGGGCGATGTCGACGGCTTCGACGAAGAGGAAAAGATCCTGCTGAGCCACGGTATCGAGGCGCAGAAGCTGGAAGAAATCCGCAACCGCTACCCGAAACTGAATAAAGAGCCGGCAACGCCGTCAGCCAGTGCGTCGGCTGGACAATCAGCAGTCGCCGCCGCTGCAATGGCCGGTGCAGCCGCCGCAGCGGTGGCCAGTGTCGCCGCCAGCCGTGGTACGGCCGCGCAACTCGACGAAAATGCCGCTGCGGCGCTGAACCCCGAGCCGTCCGACGATTTCCAGCTCAACCTCGACGATCTGTCGATGGATGCCGACTGGGATCTGGTCGATCCGTTCGAGAAGACCCCGGCACCGCGCAAGGCCGAGCCGGACGCAGAGCCGCCGGTGGACCCGGCGTTCGCTTCCAATCTCACGGAGTTGCCGGAAGTCTTCGAAATGCCTGAAGAGCAGTTCCTCAGCGATTTCGCCGATGATGACGCCACGCCCGATCTGCAATTCGAAGCCGAGCCGGTGGTCGACAGCACTGCGCAGAGCGACAGCGATCTGATGGACGATGCTTTCCTCGACAGCTTCATGGACGACGAAGGCGGGTTCGACCTGCTGGATCTCGACGAGGAGCCGTTGAGCAAGATCAACGAAGCTCAGGTGTTGATCGACGAGGGGCAGATCGAAGAAGCCAAACGCCTGCTGCAGGAAGTCATCGACGCCACCGAAGACGACCAGCAACAGACCGCCCGTGACCTGCTGGCAGGGCTGGGCTGAGGCATGGCGGACAAGGCTGAAATCACCATCACCTACTGCACGCAATGCCAGTGGCTGTTGCGTGCGGCGTGGCTGGCCCAGGAACTGCTCAGCACTTTCGGCGACGACCTGGGCAAGGTCTCGCTGGTGCCGGGCACCGGCGGCGTGTTCCACATCACCTGTGACGAGGTGCAGATCTGGGAGCGCAAGGCCGACGGCGGTTTTCCGGAAGCCAAGGTGCTCAAGCAGCGGGTTCGCGATTGCATCGACCCTTCACGTGACCTCGGCCATAACGATCGCGGCACCACGCCCGACGCCTGATAGACCTCCTCGATAGGGCCGTCGTTAACAGTGATTGGACGCTGTGGGCGCACGGCACCTATGCTGGTTCGGCTGCCCATTTCAGTCGTCGAATCCGGATTCGCAACATGATCGTCAGACCGCCTCCCAGTTTTCTCAATGTTCTGGTCGCCCTCAAGGGATCCATTGCCCGGCGCATCGCTGGACGCGCGCTGCTGGTGACGATTCTGGCGTCCGTCATCGTGCTGATCGAAAGCCTGCACCCGGCCTATTTCGCCAAGGTCAGCGCCACGCCGTTCACCCTGCTGGGCCTGTCGTTGTCGATCTTCATGAGCTTTCGCAACAACGCCTGCTACGACCGCTGGTACGAAGCGCGCAAGGTGCTGGGCGACATGCTCACCGAAACCCGTTCGATCATCCGCGAGGCGCAGGTGATCAAGGACGAGGCGCAGCGCAGCAGCATTCTGCGCAACCTGTGCGGTTTCGCCCATGGCCTGAGCGCCAGTCTGCGCGGTCATGATGCGCAACAGGCCGCACAACCCTGGCTGAGCTTCCCGTTGCCGGCCGACGCCGCCAACTTCTGCGACCGGATCCTGCGTGACACCGGGCGGCAGTGTTCCGAAGCCAGCGACAGCGGGCAGATCAACGAGTGGCGCTACACGCTGCTGGCCAACCATCTGATCATGTTGAGCCGGGTGCTGGCGGCCTGCGAACGGATCAAGCACACGCCGCTGCCGTTTCCCTACACCTTGCTGCTGCATCGCACCATCTACCTGTTCTGCATCCTGCTGCCGTTCGCCATGGCCGAGCCGCTGGGTTGGATGACGCCGCTGTTCATGGCCATGGTCAGCTACACCTTCTTCGGCCTGGACGCGATCGGCAACGAACTGGAAGACCCGTTCGGCTACGACGAAAACGACCTGCCGCTGGATGCGTTGGTGCGCGTGGTCGAGCGCGATGTGCTGGATGCGCTGGGCGTTACGCCGCTGCCGCCGCGGCTCAAGCCGGTGGATTTTGTGCTGACGTGAAACGGCCTGTAACGTGGGTTGGCTCTCCGCCCCCTTTGTAGGAGTGAGCTTGCTCGCGATAGCGTCGGATCAATCGCTGCAGTGGTGTCTGATTTTCCGTCATCGCGAGCAAGCTCACTCCTACGAGAGGGGGGCAGTGTCGGGTAACGCGAAACCTTGTCATCGAACTTAAATGCCAACGTCACATGGCCTTCACCGACCCGGTCCACCCTTGTGGAAAGTCAGGCGGAGGTTGTCCATGAGCATTGCCGAGAGCGCCAAACCCAGTCGCAAACAGCGCGTGCGGACCCTGTGGATTTCCGACGTGCACCTGGGAACCCGTGACTGTCAGGCCGAGCATCTGTCCGGTTTTCTCAAGCAGTATCATGCCGACAGGATTTATCTGGTCGGCGATATCATCGACGGCTGGAAACTGCGCGGCGGCATGTACTGGCCGCAGGCGCACACCAACGTCATCCGCCGCTTGCTGACCATGAGCAAGCGCGGCACCGAGGTGATCTACGTCACCGGCAACCACGACGAATTTCTGCGTCGTTATTCAAAACTGATCCTGGGCAATATCCAGCTTGTGGACGAGGTCGAGCATGTCACTGCCGATGGCCGTCGTCTGCTGGTGATCCATGGCGACCAGTTCGATGTCATCACCCGCTACCACCGCTGGTTGGCCTTTCTCGGTGACTCGGCCTACGAGTTCACCCTGACCCTCAACCGCTGGCTCAACCACTGGCGCGCCCGCTATGGCTATGGCTACTGGTCGCTGTCGGCGTACCTGAAGCACAAGGTCAAGACGGCGGTGAATTTCATCAGCGACTTTGAAGAAGCCATTGCCCATGAATGCGTGAAGCGCGGCCTGGATGGCGTGGTCTGTGGGCACATTCACCACGCCGAAATCAGGAAGGTGGGTGGCGTCGACTACCTCAACTGCGGTGACTGGGTCGAATCCTGCACCGCGTTGATCGAGCACTGGGACGGCACTATCGAACTGTTCCGCCTGGCCGACGCCCACGTCAAGGCCAAGGCGCAGGAAGCGAGCGAGCCGGTGGGCGAAACCGTCTGACCTGAACACTGCCCTTGTAGGAGCGTGGCTTGTCCCGCGACCGGCGACGTAGTCGTCGTAAATCCGATAAACGCGGTGTGTCAGGTTTGCAGAGTTGTCAGGTTTTACGACGGGTTCCCCGTCGGTCGCGGGACAAGCCACGCTCCTACGGTGATCAGGATTCCAGCGCAGCGCTGTAAATCGAATTCCTCGGCTGTGCAAACAACCGCTCCAGCATCGGCTCGAAGAAGCTCAACGGCAGGCTTTCATACCCCGGATCGAACGCCGCCGCATCGTACTTCGCGCAGAACTCGATGGTGCGCTGGTACTGCGGATGATCGGCGAACTGCTCGCGCAGGTGCCGGTCCATGCCCAGGTGATGGAAGAAGTAATAGCCTTGGAAAATCCCGTGTTTCTCCACCATCCACAGATTCTCGGCACTGACGAAGGGCTTGAGGATGGCAGCGGCGATGTCCGGGTGGTTGTAGCTGCCCAAGGTGTCGCCGATGTCGTGGAGCAGGGCGCAAACCACGTATTCCTCGTCACGGCCGTCGCGCCACGCACGGCTGGCGGTCTGTAACGAGTGGGTCAGGCGGTCCACCGGAAAACCACCGAAATCGCCGTCGAGCAGGCGCAGGTGGCTGATGATCCGTCCCGGCAATTGCGCAGCGTAGGCCTTGAAGTCCTGCGCGATGATCGCCCAGTCCTCCTGCGTACCATCCTGCATGTGAGTGAAGCCGGCCTGCTCGGACAGGCCCATCAGAACGGCACCCGGCCGCTGAGCATGTCGCGGTACATGACGAAATCGCCGAGCAGGCTGTAGAACGGATGCTTGAACGTTGCCGGACGATTCTTCTCGAAAAAGAAATGCCCCACCCAGGCGAAGCTGTAGCCGGCCACCGGCAGAATCCACAGCATCAGCCAGTTGGCGCTCAAAAGCGCCGATGCCAGTATCAATATCACCAGCGTGGTGCCGATAAAGTGCAGACGGCGGCACGTACTGTCGCTGTGCTCTTGCAGGTAATACGGGTAGAAATCGGCGAAACGGTCGAACGATCTGACGTTATCCACGGGCCTGTTCTCTGATGTACATCATGTAATCCAGTCTAGCCGAGCACTCGCGTGAATCAGTGACAATAGGTGCCAACGTAGTATCCTTCGGCTATCAGTCGCAGGGGGCGACAGACTTCGGACAAGAAGACGTAAACATGGAAAAAACGACTTCTTCAAGCTGGGCGATGGGGATCGTCAAGTCCCTGGAAATGGACGGGCTGGATTGCCGGGCGCTGTTTCAGGAGCTGGGGCTGGTGTATGCCGACCTGGAGAATCCTGACGCGCGTTTCCCGCAGGACTCCATGACCCGTCTGTGGCAGCGTGCGGTGGAGCTGTCCGGCAACCCGGCCATCGGCCTGAACATGGCGCGGGTGGTACGCCCGGCGTCGTTCAGCGTGGCCGGCTACGCCTTGATGTCCAGCCGCACCCTGAAAGAAGGGTTCGAGCGGCTGGTGCGTTATCAACGGATCATTGCCGACAGCGCGGACCTCAGTTTCAAATTGCTGGCCGACGGCTATGCGTTGATCCTCACCGTGCATGGCGATCTGCTGCCGCCGACGCGCCAAAGCGCCGAGGCCTCGCTGGCGTTTGCCCTGGCTTTTTGCGGCTGGCTCACCGGTCGCACCTTGCACCCGCGGCAGGTGCTGATCCAGGGCGATCAGCCGAAGAACCTCGAACCCTACAAGAAGTTCTTCCACGCGCCGCTGACCTTCAATGCGCCGTACGACGCGCTGGTGTTCGAGCGCGCCGACATGGAGGCGCCGCTGCCCACTGCCGACGAGGCCATGGCGAAGCTGCACGACCGCTTTGCCGGTGAATACCTGGCCCGTTTCGCCAGCAACCGCGTGACCCATCAGGCGCGTCAGGTGTTGTGTCGCCTGTTGCCGCAAGGCGAGCCCAAGCGTGAGGCGGTAGCGCAGACCCTGCACCTGTCGCAGCGCACCTTGCAGCGCCGTTTGCAGGAGGAGGGCACCAGCTTTCAGACGTTGCTCGACGACACCCGCCGCGAACTGGCCGAACAGTATCTGGCCCAGCCGCAGATGACCTTGCTGGAGATCGCCTATCTGTTGGGGTTTGCCGACCCGAGCAACTTCTTCCGCGCGTTCAGACGCTGGTTTGACGAAACGCCGGGGGAATATCGGTTGCGCAAGGCGGTGGAGTAGATCCGGCGGGGACAGACCGTGGGAGCGAATTCATTCGCGAAAGGTCTTCCGGCCGAAACAGATTCATCGTCTGGAATACCCCATCGCGAATGAATTCGCTCCCACAGGGTTTCACTGACCTGATCCTCCCTTGTAGGAGTGAGCTTGCTCGCGATTGCGTTGGATCAGACAACGCGATGGCGTCTGACACGCCGCCATCCCGAGCAAGCTCACTCCTACAATCAATGCCGCCAGAACGCCGGAACGCACAGCACCAGGATGGTGATGATCTCCAGCCTGCCGAGCAGCATGCCCACCGACAGAATCCATTTCGCTGCATCCGGCAGGGTCGAGAAGTTACCCGCCGGGCCGATGGTTTCGCCCAGTCCCGGGCCGACGCCGGACACGGTACTCGCGGCGCCGGTGAGTGCTGTCATCCAGTCCAGGCCCAGCAGCGACAGCAGCAGGGCGATCAGGCAGATGGTGATGGTGAAGAAGAACGAAAACGTCAGGATCGAGCGCACGATCTCGTCGTCCAGCCGATGGCCGTTGTATTTCTGCTTGATCACCGCGCGCGGGTGGATTAGCTGGTGCAGGTTGGCCATCAGCAGGATGTAGGCGACCTGAAAGCGGAACACCTTGACCCCGCCCGCCGTCGAGCCGGAACAGCCGCCGATGAAGCCCAGATAGAAGAAGATCATCAGCGCGAAGTTGCCCCACAAACTGTAGTCGCCCAGGGCAAAACCGGTGGTGGTCACCACTGAGGTGACGTTCAGCGCGACATGGCGCAGGGCGTCATACCAAGGCAGATCGGTGGTGGCCCAGTACCACAGCGTCATGACGAACCAGGTCAACAGCAACAGGCCGATGAATCCCTGCACCTGCTCGTCCTTGATCAGCGCCTTGCGATGGCCGCGCAGGGTGGCGACGTACAGGGTGAACGGCAGGCTGCCGAGGATCATCACCACCACCGCGACCCAATGCACCGCCGGTTGCGACCACTTGGCCAGGGACTGGTCGGAGGTGGAAAAGCCGCCGGTGGAAATCGCCGACATCGCGTGGTTGACCGCATCGAACAGGCTCATGCCTGCCCACCAGAACGCCAGGGTGCCCAGCGCGGTGATGCCGACGTACACCAGCACGATGAACTTGGCCACCATGTGCGAGCGCGGCATGACCTTTTCCGAGCGGTCCGACGATTCGGTCTGGAACAGGCGCATGCCACCGATGCGCAGCAGCGGCAGGATCGCCACCGCCATGCCGATGAAGCCGATGCCGCCGAGCCAGTGCAGCAGCGAGCGCCAGATCAGGATGCCCGGCGACATGCTGTCCAGGCCGCTGAGCACCGTGGAGCCGGTGGCGGTGATGCCGGACATGCTTTCAAAAAACGAGTCGGTGTAGCTGATGTGCTGGGTCAGCAGGAACGGCAGGGCAGCGAAGATACACACCACCACCCAGCTGCTGACGGTCAGCAGGTACATGTCCCGCGGCCGCAGGTGCACATGTTCGGGACGCCCCGGCGCGACCAGGGCCAGACCGGCGATGAAGGTAATCATGCTCGACCAGAGGAACGACGGCATGTCGCCGGTGCGGTGGAAAACCACCAGCGTGGCCATGGGCACGACCATGGCGATGGCCAGGGTGATGAGGAAGATGCCGATAATGAAACCGATGATGCGAAGGGTCGGCAACGCCATGCAGTCGCTCTGATCAGAAGTGGAAAGGCGCTCATTCTACCGATGGGTCGATGCAAGTAAACCGGACCGGCAATCGGTTGTCGGCCAAGTAAATGCCGCTGTTACACGTTATTGAAGTTCAAGAAGGCGCGCGCAGCACTACAATGCCTGATCATTTTTCTGGAGAGGACTCAATGGAAGCGCTCGACGTTTTGCTCAACCGCGTGTCGGTACCCCGTCTGATCGAACCGGCGCCGGATGCCGCCCAGCGCGAAATACTCTTCAACGCCGCCTTGCGCGCGCCGGACCACGGGGCTTTGCGTCCGTACCGTTTTCTCACCGTGGAAGGCGAGGCGCGCAACCGCATGGGTGATCTGCTGGCGCAGGCGTTGATCGACGGCGGTGGCGAGGTGGACGAAAAGGCGCTGGAAAAGGCCCGCTTCGGCCCGCTGCGTGCGCCGCTGGTGGTGGTGGTCATTGCCCGTCTGCAGGACCATTTCAAGGTGCCGAAGAAAGAACAGGTGATCACCGCTGGCTGCGCGGCTCACGGTGTGTTGCTGGCGGCCTATGCCATGGGCGTGGGGGCGGTGTGGCGTACCGGTGAGCTGGCGTATTCGCCACAGGTCGCCAAAGGGCTAGGGCTGGCGGCAGACGAAGAAGTGGTGGCGTTCCTCTACCTTGGCACCCCGCAGAACCCGCCAAGGCAGGCTTCCGCGCCGGATCTGGCGGATTTTGTCAGTGAGTGGCAGGGCTAGGACGTCAGGCTATCCCTTGTAGGAACGTGGCTTGTCCCGCGACCTGCCGGGCACCGGCAGCAAATCCGGTGAACGCGGTTTTTCTGGCCCACCGCGTGCGCAGGTTTTACGACTGCTGCGCAGCCGGTCGCAGGGCAAGCCAGCTCCTACAAGGATCTTTGGCGTCAGGCCGACTCCTGCGGCACCACGATGCTGGCGATGAATCCACCCTGCGGATGGTTGTCCAGCACCAGGTTGCCGCCGTGCTTCTCCGCTGCCCGTTTGGCGATAGCCAGCCCCAGGCCATAGCCCGGCGCGGTCTGGTTCGGCGCGCGGTAGAACGGTTCGCCCAGTTGCGCCAGATGCTCGGCGCTGACGCCCGGGCCGTGATCTCGCACGCTCAGGTGCAAGGCGCCATCGATCAGCCCGGCACTCAGCTCGATCGGTTGACCGGCCGGGTTGAAGCGTAATGCGTTGCGCAACAGGTTATCCAGCGCCCGCTCCAGCACGTTCGGCCAGCCTTGCAGCTGCACGCCTGGCTCCACGGTCACGCTGACCTGCTGCTCGTCGCTGCTCATTTCGGCGTCGCCTTTCAGGTGATGGAGCAGCCCCGACAGATCTACCGGCGTGGCGCTGCCCATGTCCGCGTCCAGTCGCGCCAGCGCCAGAATTTCCCCGATCAGCTCTTCCAGACGGTCGCATTCGCGGGTCAGGCGTGGCCAGAGTTTTTCCCGTTCGGCCGGTTCTGCCCGTTCGGCCAGCGCCAGGGCGATACGCAGCCGCGCCAGCGGTGAACGCAGTTCGTGAGACACGTCGCGCAGCAACTGGCGCTGGCTGCCGATCAGGCTCTGCAGGCGCGCGCCCATACGGTTGAAGTCGTTCGCCAACACACCGAATTCGTCGCGGCGATTGGCCAGCTGCGCGAGGCTGTTCTGTTGATACGTGGTCTGCCCAAGATCATGCACCGCGCCGCGCAGCCGACTGAGCGGGCGAGTGATCGACAAAGTCACCAGCAGGCTGAACAGGGTCAGCACCACCAGCGCAATCCCCAACGCACTGAGCGGCCACATCAGGCTCTGGCGGTGCCAGGCGTCGAGTTCCGGGTGCGGGATGCGATAGATCAGCAGGTAGGTTTCGCCGCTTTTCGGGCTGGTGTATTCGGTGGTCAGACGGCGCCATGGCAGCGGGCGCTCATCGTCCTTTTGTTGACGGGCCTCGTACGCGGCAGCGCGGGGCGGGAACGTGCCGGGCACCACGGCTTCACCGCTGTCGTTGAGCACCTGGACGTCGAAGTGATAACGCCGCTTGAGATCCTGAAGGAAATCCTGTGCCGCGTCCTGACCCTGATCTTCGTAAAGCTGCGTCCATTTTTCCGGCAACTTGTGCAGGCCGGGGTGACGGCTGAGGATCCACGCATCCTGATTGAGCATGTGCCCGAGCAGGATCGACAGACCCGCTACCAACGCGATGGCCAGCCAGAAACTTGCCAGGATTCGCCAGAACAATGAACGCACGTGAAGCCCTCGATCCGCCCCTCAATCAGAAAAACCCGACACACCGGGGAAAGCGTGTCGGGTTGAGGGAGTGTAATGCCGCGCCTGCAGGCGGTTACTGGGTTTTTTGCGCTTTCTGCGCTTTCCACGCTTCGAACTCGGCGCGGTCGGCACGACGCTGCTCGCGGTCCTTCTGCATCTGGTCGAAGGTCTTCTGCTGTTCCGGCGTCAGCATGGCGCGGATGTCGGCTTGGGTTTTCGCACGTTTGGCAGCCAGTTCATCCTTCATCGCTTTCTGATCGGCTGGCGACAGCTTGGCCAGGTATTTCTCGGTGATCTCGGAGCGGCTGTGCCATTGATCGCCCATCAGCTTGCGGACCTGTTGACGTTGTTCCTGGGTCAGGTTCAGTTTGTCGAACGGACCTTTGCGGTGATGCATGCCTGGGCCGTCGAAGCCTGGGCCGCCCATGTGGCCGCCTTCCGGAGGCATTGCCATTGCAACGGTCGGCAGGGCAGCGGCGAACATCAAAGCCATCAGGGTCTTGCGCATGGTGTATCTCCTTGTTTCGGATCCGGCTCTGTGCCGGTTGTGGCCAGTTTAGGGAGATCAAGGTCAAGCGAGGTCAGGCGTGGGTAAAGCTTGGGTAAAGAGGCGTTGTGATCGGGCTGACGCTTTAGCTGCTGATGCAGCTGGTTTCGCCTTGCGGATTTTTGTTGGAGCTGGCTTGCCCTGCGAGCGGCGACGAAGTCGTCGTAAATCCTGTGTATGCGGTGTGTCTGACGTATTGCCGGTCTGCTAATGCAGCCCTGTTTCGCCTGACGGCGAGTTACTTGGAAAAGCCCCAAGTAACCAAGGGCTTCTAACCCCGCCATACGGCACCTCGCTAATGCTCGGTGTACCCTCACTCCGGCAATGCTCCGTGGGCCCGCCGCGAATGGGCCATCCATGGCCCACGCGGCTCTCGCGGCATCCATGCCGCTCGGCGCCACTCCACATCGCCTGCGTTCGGCCTTCTGGGACGGGGCCCCAAGATCAAAAGCTGAAAAGCAAAAGCCAAGCGAGCGCATTCCCTGTGGGAGCGAGCTTGCCCGCGAAGGCGTCCTTGAAATCGCCACCGCCGGCAAGCCGGACTGCTACGGGTTTTGGCGGTGTACTGATATCTACCAGACACCCTGAAAAACTTGTGGGAGCGAATTCATTCGCGAAAGGTCTTCCGGCCGAAACAGATTCATCGTGTGGAATACCGCACCGCGAATGAATTCGCTCCCACAGTGGATCTCCACTTGTTCAAGGAGGGGGCGGTGTCGGCCGGGGACGCCATCGTCCGAATGCAGCCCAGACCAGGCGGAGCACTCTGTAGCAGTCCGGCTTGCATACGCCAAAGAAATTTGAGGCCACCACAAATTTATGTGGGAGGGAGCTTTGCTCGCGATAACGGTGGGGCAGACGACGCTGCATTGTCTGGGGTGACGCTTTCGCGAGCAGGGCCCCCTCCCACGGATTGTGGTGTCTGCGGGATCTTGGCATGGCAACACAACCGGGATGATCACTGCCTGTCTGTAGGAGCTGGCTTGTCCTGCGACCGGCGAGGCACTCGTCGTAAAACCGGTGAACGCGGTGTGTCAGAAATGCATAGTCGTCAGGGGTTACGACTGCTACGCAGCCGGTCGCAGGACAAGCCAGCTCCTACAGGGGCTTTTGATCTGGCTTTTGATCTTGGGGCCCCGTCCCAGAAGGCCGAACGCAGGTGATGTGGAGTGGGTCGAGCGACAGGATGTCGCGAGAGCCGCCCTGCACCATGGACGGCGCCATGGATGGCCCATTCGCGGCGTGCCCACGGAGCATTGCCGGAGTACGGGTATGCCGAGCCTGTGGCGAGGCACCGTATGGCGGGGTAGAAAGCCCTTGGCTGCTCTTGAAACAGAGAGGGGGGCTTTTCCAAGTAACTCGCCGTCAGGCGAAACAGGCTGCGTTAGCAGGCCAGCAATACATCAGACACACCGAGTGCACAGGTTTTACGACGACTGCGTCGCCGCTCGCAGGGCAAGCCAGCTCCTACAGGTCCGCGTCACTCGCCGCCAGGCGAAACAGGCTGCGTTAGCAGACCAGCAATACATCAGACACACCGAGTGCACAGGTTTTACGACGACTGCGTCGCCGCTCGCAGGGCAAGCCAGCTCCTACAAGGGGCCAAGTAACTCGCCGAAGGCGAAACAAGTAGCCAAAGCAATCCGCAAGACCGCCTCAAACCGCGTAGTAATAACCCCGGCTACGCAGCGCAACGATACGTGGACGACCGTCGGCGTGGGGGCCGATTTTCTTGCGCAGGTTACTGACGTGCATGTCCAGACTGCGGTCATACAGCGTCAGCTTACGGCCCAG
This sequence comes from Pseudomonas sp. NPDC090208, assembly GCF_044746785.1. Classification (NCBI taxonomy): domain Bacteria; kingdom Pseudomonadati; phylum Pseudomonadota; class Gammaproteobacteria; order Pseudomonadales; family Pseudomonadaceae; genus Pseudomonas; species Pseudomonas sp. NPDC090208. The sequence goes on along the minus strand of NZ_JBIVCU010000007.1, from coordinate 287,751 downwards.
CGCCAGTTGCGCCAGCTCCTGCTTGTCCAGCGGCTCGCCGGGCTGGCCCAGCAGCGCCTCCAGCAGACGGGCTTCGGACACGGTCAGGGTGAAATCCTGATCATCGATGGTGACCACCCCACGGGCCGGGCTGAAACACAAGTCGCCCAGCTCGATCTGGCTGGACACCGCCGTCGGATGGCTACGGCGCAACACGGCGCGCAGGCGTGCCGTCAGCTCCCGCGGATCGCACGGCTTGGCCAGATAATCGTCAGCACCCAGCTCCAGACCGAGGATACGGTCCAGCGGCTCGCCACGGGCCGACAGCATCAACACCGGCAGATCAGGGTGATCGGTGCGCAGTTGCTTGAGCAGTTCCAGACCACTGCCGTCAGGCAGCATCACGTCCAGCACCACCGCCGCAGGCGTCGTTTCGGCAAGCGCCTTGCGGGCGCTCTGACCGTCGTGGCAGGCCTGCACCTGAAAGCCTTCCTGGCTCAACCAGCTACCCAGCAGCTCGCACAGCTCCTGGTCATCATCAATTAGTAACAGCTCGCTCATGACTCACTCAATTTAGCCATTGCCGACGCTGTCTACGCCAGCCGCTGGCAAAGATACCGCACAGGAGGGCTACCATTGCAACGCCACCCCCTGTGACGAACCATTGTTGTTGCTCGGTCAGCAGGCGCGCCGGCATCACCGATTGTGCTTCTTTGAGCTGCAGTTTAAGCCTTTGGTTCTCCTGACGCAGGCGTTGCAGCTGAATTGTTTCGCGCTCGGTATCGGCAGTCTGCAATTGGCGGGTCAGTTCTTCGCGCTGTTTTTCGCTGTCGGCCAGACGCTGGCGCAGGTCGCTCAGCTGGCTGGCGGTGCTGGGCAGCGGCAGGGCATGGCTGACGGTGTCGCCGGTTTCTTCGGACTGGACATCGAAACTGATTGTCGAGACGACCAGTGCGGCCGCCAGCAGACACCACGGACGTGGACGCATCTGAACTCCTGACTTTTATGAATATTGGTCAGGTTGTCGGCAGGCAGGCGGGGAAGATGAGAGGCCGCAGGATTCGCCCGGCGCATTGTGCAGCCGGGCGAAACACGGTGGTGCGAGGGGTTACGGCAGGACTTGCTTGAACGGCTTGACCACGACGTGATCGTAGACGCCGGCTGCAATGTACGGATCGGCTTCGGCCCAGGACTGGGCGGCGCTCAGGGACTCGAACTCGGCGACGATCAGGCTGCCGGTGAAGCCAGCGGCACCCGGGTCGTTGCTGTCGACGGCAGGCAGCGGGCCTGCCAGCACGATGCGGCCTTCGTTTTTCAGCGCGGTCAGGCGCTCCAGGTGAGCGGGGCGCGCTGCCAGACGTTTTTCCAGCGAGTTGGCGACGTCTGTGGCCATGATTGCGTAGAGCATGTCAGTCCTCGGTCTTTTTTGTAGAAGGCTCGGTAGTGGCGTCGGCATCGTGGATATGACGGGCCAGGAAGATGCCCTGACCGATCAGGAACAGCAGGGTCATGCCCAGGCTGCCGAATACTTTGAAGTCGACCCAGAAGTCCTGGTAAGTGAACGCCACGTACAGGTTGGCGGCACCGCAGAACAGAAAGAACACGATCCAGGCGATGTTCAGCTTGGTCCAGATGTTCTGCGGCAGGGTCAGGGCGTGGCCCATGATGCGCTGGATCAGCAGGCGGTCGCCGATGAAATGGCTGCCGGCGAAGATCAGGGCGAACAGCCAGTTGACCACCGGGGCTTTCCACTTGAGGAAGGTTTCGCTGTGGAAGGCCAGGGTCAGGCTACCGAACACCAGGCAGGCGATCAGGGTCAGCCACTGGCTTTTTTCCAGCTTGCCCTGACGGACGTAGAGAAAGCCGTAAACCACGATCGAGCTGGCGATGAGCATCGCGGTGGCGCTGAAAATCCCGCCTACCATGAAGCTGTGGCCGAGAATATCGACGGCTTGCGGGCTGATTTTGTAGACGATGAAGAACAGGATGAGCGGGATGAAGTCGATGAATTGTTTCACAGTAAGAGCCAGAAGCTGGATGTGTCGGCATAATAACAAACATCAATGACTGCGAAAGCGCCCCTATGAACGTCGATCTGCACTGCCACAGTACCGCCTCCGATGGCGCGCTCGCGCCCGCGGCACTCGTTGCGCGTGCCCATGAAAACGGCGTGCGGGTGCTGGCGCTGACCGACCACGACACCATCGAAGGCCTGGCCGAAGCCCGTACGGCGGCGCTCGCGCTGGACATGCAGCTGATCAACGGCATCGAATTGTCGTGTACCTGGGGTGGTGCCACCATCCATGTTCTGGGCTACGGTTTTGATAGCGATGCCCAGCCGTTGCGCGAGGCGATTGAGCAATTGCACACCGGTCGCTGGCTGCGCGCCGAAGAAATCAGCCGCAAATTGGCGATGAAAGGCATGCCTGGGGCGCTGGAAGGTGCTCGCGCGGTGCAGCAGGCACTCGGTGACAGCGGCAATGCGCCAGCCCGACCGCACTTCGCCGACTTTCTGGTCAATGAAGGTTTCGTGAAAGACCGCGCCGAAGCGTTTCGCAAATGGCTCGGCGCAGGCAAGCTGGGCGATGTCAAACAACACTGGCCGAGCCTGCATGACACCGTGGCGACGTTGCGTGCTTCCGGTGCCTGGGTCAGCCTGGCCCACCCATGGCATTATGATTTCACTCGCAGCAAGCGTCGCAAGCTGGTGATGGACTTCATCCAGGCCGGTGGTCAGGCCCTTGAAGTGGTCAATGGCCTTCAGCCCGCCGAGCAGGTTGGCAGCCTGGCGATCCTGGCGCGTGAGTTCGGGTTGCTGGTGAGTGCCGGCAGCGACTTCCATGGCCCGGGTGCCTGGTCCGAAATCGGCGTTTATCGCCCGTTGCCGGATGACCTGGTGCCACTTTGGGGGCGATTCAAACATGCACAGCCTACTGCCGTCTGAACAGGAAGATACCGTGAGCCAATTTTTCCAGGTCCACCCGGAAAACCCGCAGACGCGCCTGATCAAACAGGCCGTGGAGATCATCCGCGCGGGCGGTCTGGTGGTGTATCCCACCGATTCGTCCTACGCACTGGGTTGCCAGATGGGCGACAAGAGCGCCGTCGAGCGTATTCGTCGCCTGCGTCAGCTGGACGACAAGCACAACTTCACCCTGATGTGCTGCGACCTGTCGCAATTGGGGTTGTTCGCCAAAGTTGATACGGCCGCCTTTCGCGAGCTCAAGGCGCACACGCCGGGCCCGTACACCTTCATTCTCAACGCCACGCGGGAAGTACCGCGCCTGGTGCTGCACCCGAAACGGCGCACCATCGGCCTGCGCGTGCCACGCCATCCGGTGGCCCAGGCGCTGTTGCAGGAGCTGGGCGAGCCGTTGATGAGCGTGAGCCTGATCATGCCCGGCGAAACGTTGCCGATGAGCGATCCCCATGAGATGCGCGAAGTGCTCGAACATCAGGTCGACCTGATCATCGACGCCGGTCATGGCGGGGTATCGGCCTCCACGGTGATCAACCTGTCGGAAGGCGAGCCGCAGGTGGTGCGGGTTGGTTGTGGCGATCCGACACCGTTCGGAGTCGAAGTCGGGTGAGCGACGCCGAAGTCCTGGACAGCCAGGCCGATGCCCAGCTGGAGCTGCCGCTGGCGATGGTCTACGGACAGGCCGTCACGCAGATGCCGGTCGACCTGTACATTCCGCCGGACGCGCTGGAAGTCTTTCTCGAGGCCTTTGAAGGCCCCCTCGACCTGCTGCTGTACCTGATCCGCAAACAGAACATCGACATCCTCGACATCCCGGTGGCGGAAATCACCCGCCAGTACATGGGCTACGTCGAGCTGATGAAAACCGTGCGTCTGGAACTGGCCGCCGAGTACCTGGTGATGGCCGCCATGCTCGCCGAGATCAAGTCACGCATGCTGCTGCCGCGCTCGGAAGAGGCGCTTGAGGAAGAAGACGACCCGCGCGCCGAACTGATTCGCCGCCTGCAGGAGTACGAACGCTTCAAGGCGGCCGCCGAGGGCATCGACGAGTTGCCGCGGGTCGGTCGCGACGTGGTCGTGCCGAAGCTGGACGCGCCCGAAGCGCGGGCGCGCAAGCTGCTGCCGGATGTGGCACTGGAAGAGGTGCTGATGTCCATGGCCGAAGTGCTGCGCCGTGCCGACATGTTTGAAAGCCACCAGGTCAGCCGTGAAGCGCTGTCCACCCGCGAGCGCATGAGCGATGTGCTGGAACGTCTCAAGGGCGCCGGTTTCGTGCCGTTCGCCGAGTTGTTTACCGCCGAAGAAGGGCGGCTTGGCGTGGTCGTGACCTTCATGGCGGTGCTGGAGCTGGTCAAGGAGCAATTGGTCGAGCTGGTGCAGAACGAACCTTTCGCGGTCATCCATGTGCGGGCGCGCGCCGAATAAAGAAGCAAGAGCTGATCAATGAACCTGAACGAACCCCGCGAACTGGCGCCACTGCTTGAAGCTTTTCTGCTGGCCTCCGGAAAACCGCAATCGCTGGAGCGGCTGTACGAGCTGTTCGAGGAGGCCGAGCGTCCCGAACCTGCGGTGTTCAAGAAGGCCCTGACCCTGCTGGCCAAATCCTGCGACAACCGCGCTTTCGAGTTGAAGGAAGTGGCGTCGGGTTATCGCCTGCAGATTCGCGAGAAGTTTGCGCCGTGGGTGGGGCGTCTGTGGGAAGAGCGGCCGCAGCGTTATTCCCGGGCCTTGCTGGAAACCCTGGCGTTGATCGCCTATCGCCAGCCGATTACCCGGGGCGAGATTGAGGACGTGCGCGGCGTGGCGGTCAACAGCAACATCGTCAAGACCCTGATGGAACGCGAGTGGATCAGGATCGTCGGCTATCGCGACGTGCCGGGCAAACCGGCGATGTTCGCCACTACCAAGGCGTTTCTTGACCACTTCAACCTGAAGAACCTCGACGAACTGCCGCCGCTGGCCGACCTGCGCGAGATGGAACCGGAGCCGGTGCTGGACTTCGATGACGCGCCGGTCCCGGCCCACCTGCAGGCGCTGGCAGATGCCGCCCTGGCCGAAGACGGCGAGCCGCAGGCGCCGGAGGAACCGCGCGATGAAACCAGCTTCCGCAGCCTGCTGGCCGAACTCGACAACATGGAACAGGGCCTCAAGACCGACTTCGACGACCTGTTGGTCGATGAGGCCGATAAAGAGTCTGCATTGGAAGATGCGCCGCAGGACGATGAAGATCTGCATCAGGTTTGATGGCGATGCGATCCCTGTGGGAGCCGGCTTGCTGGCGAATGCGGTGTGTCATTCAAAGACTGCCCATCCGACAGATCGCGTTCGCCAGCAAGCCGGCTTCTACGGTTCAGCATTTTTCGGGCACCCCATGAGCAGCAAAGACCCCTGCATCAGCATCTGTAAATTCGACGACGACATCTGCCTTGGCTGCGGGCGCAGCAAGCGCGAGATCCGTTCGTGGAAGAAAATGGACAAGGACGATAAGCGCTCGGTACTGGCCGAATCCGCCAGGCGGCTGATCAAGCTCAAGGCGTCCGGTCGGCGGAAAAAGAAATGACGCCGATGTTTTCATCTAGTCTGTGATGCGCAACGCGCGCCATGAGCGTATGATTCGCGACCTTTTGGCGATCCATCCTCGCCAGGATTCCACTTTGATACGCCGTGCTCTCTTTCCGAGAGCAGGCGACAGGCCACGCCCGCTCGCGCATGGCCTGATTCGACACACCGGGAGGTGCCCAGATGAGTGAACACGACAAGCAGGACAGCCAGGAAATCGCCCCGTCGGGCGAGAAACTGCAAAAGGTACTGGCGCGCATCGGCGTCGGCTCGCGCCGTGACGTCGAAGCCTGGATCGGCGAAGGCCGGATCAAGGTCAACGGCGTACAGGCCAGCCTCGGTCAGCGCGTCGACCTGCACGACGCTATCAGCGTCGATGGCCGGGTCATCAAGCGCGAAGAGGCGGCCGAAACCGTGCGCCGCGTCATCATGTACAACAAGCCGGACGGCGAAATCTGCACCCGTGACGACCCTGAAGGCCGTCCGACCGTATTCGACCGCCTACCGCGTCCGAAAGAAGGCCGCTGGATCAACATCGGCCGTCTGGACATCAACACCACCGGTCTGCTGATGTTCACCACCGATGGTGAACTGGCCAACCGCCTGATGCACCCGTCGTTCGAGATGGACCGCGAATACGCCGTGCGCGTACGCGGTGAAGTCGATGACGACATGCTGCTGCGTCTGAAGAACGGCGTGATCCTCGAAGACGGTCCGGCGCGTTTCACCGACATCCAGCAAGCGCCGGGCGGTGAAGGCTTCAACCACTGGTATCACTGCGTGGTGATGGAAGGCCGTAACCGCGAAGTCCGTCGCCTGTGGGAATCCCAGGGCCTGGTGGTCAGCCGCCTGAAGCGCGTGCGTTTCGGTCCGGTGTTCCTCAACTCCGACCTGCCGATGGGCCGCTGGCGCGAAATGAGCCAGCAGGAAGTCGACATCCTCAGCGCTGAAGTTGGTCTGAAACCGGTAGCAATGCCGGCGATGAACGCCAAGACCAAGGACAAGCTGGAGCGTCTGCAACGCCAGTCTTCGCGTCCACTGGGCAAGGGCGAGCGCGTTCGCCAGCTGCGTCCGGCCAAGGATGCCGTGCCAGCTGAACGCGCGCCGCGCCAGCCACGCATGGCCGATGACGAGCGTCCAGCCCGCAAGCCGGCTGACGGCGGTCGTCCGGCGCGTACCCCGCGTCCGGCGGCAGGCGGTCGCAGCGACAACAGCCGTGGTACGCCAGTGGCTGAACGTCCGAGCGAAATGAACAAGCGCCCGGGCAAGCCGAAAACTACCCGTCCCGGCATCAAGCTGAGCGACGACAAGGCCCCGGCAGGCAAACGCCGCAGCCCGACCGCCGGCTCCGGCCAGCGCCCGGGTTTCGGTCGCAAGAAGCCTGAGTAAACCGGGCATGCAATGAAAAAACGCCAGTCGAGAGACTGGCGTTTTTTTATGGGCGCAGATGTGGGAGGGAGCCCTGCTCGCGAAAGCGGTGTGTCAGCCGACACATCACTGACTGAACTGACGCATTCGCGAGCAGGGCTCCCTCCCACATAAATCAAGCTTCGAGTCTGAACTCCCCGTCGAACACCACCCGCTTGTCCACCGCCAGCACGAGACGAAATCCCTGACCAGTTGCACAGCTTTGCAACGACCCACTGCAACCGTGGCGGTGTACAATGCGCCGCGTTTTTTCTGTGAACCATCGGCGTATGGACGCCACCCCATTCGGGGTTTACCGACCCCGTCTCACTCCGCCGCGTCATAAGCGCGTCGGGTTCGATTCCGTCACAGACAAGAACAACAAGGTGACTATTCAATGAGTGAACACATGTCCCATTCGGGTGAATTCAAGCGTGGTCTTAAAAACCGCCATATCCAGCTGATCGCCCTTGGCGGCGCCATCGGCACAGGCTTGTTTCTGGGTTCTGCAGGGGTTTTGAAATCGGCGGGTCCGTCGATGATTCTCGGCTATGCCCTGTGCGGCTTCATCGCTTTCATGATCATGCGCCAGCTGGGTGAAATGATCGTCGAAGAGCCGGTTGCCGGGTCGTTCAGCCATTTCGCCCATAAATACTGGGGTGGTTTCGCCGGCTTCCTGTCCGGCTGGAACTGCTGGGTGCTGTATATCCTGGTCGGCATGTCCGAGCTGACCGCGGTCGGCAAATACGTGCAGTACTGGTGGCCCGAGATCCCGTCGTGGGCATCGGCAGCGGTGTTTTTCCTGCTGATCAACGTCATCAACCTGGCCAACGTCAAGGTCTTCGGCGAGGCCGAATTCTGGTTCGCGATCATCAAGGTGGTGGCCATCGTCGGCATGATCGCCCTGGGCAGCTACCTGCTGGTCAGCGGCAACGGCGGCCCGCAAGCCTCTGTCAGCAACCTGTGGGACCACGGTGGCTTCTTCCCCAACGGCGTCAACGGGCTGGTGATGGCTTTGGCGTTCATCATGTTCTCGTTCGGCGGTCTGGAAATGCTCGGTTTCACCGCCGCTGAAGCCGACCAGCCGAAGACCGTGATCCCCAAGGCGATCAACCAGGTCATCTACCGCATCCTGATTTTCTATATCGGTGCGTTGGTGGTGCTGCTGTCGCTGACCCCATGGGACGCACTGCTGATCGATCTGAATGCCTCCGGCGATGCCTATAGCGGCAGCCCGTTCGTCCATGTGTTCTCGATGCTGGGCAGCAACGCGGCGGCGCACATTCTCAACTTCGTGGTCCTGACCGCTGCGCTGTCGGTGTACAACAGTGGCACCTACTGCAACGCGCGGATGCTGTTCGGCATGGCCGAGCAGGGCGATGCGCCGCAGTCGCTGGCGCGGGTCGATGGTCGTGGTGTGCCGGTGCGGGCGATTCTGGTGTCGGCTGCAGTGACGCTGATCGCGGTGCTGCTCAACTACTTGATCCCGCAGAATGCGCTGGAGCTGCTGATGTCGCTGGTGGTCGCGACCCTGGTGATCAACTGGGCGATGATCAGCTATTCGCACCTGAAATTCCGTCAGCATCAGGCGCGCAGCGGTGAGCAGTCGCTGTTCAAGGCGTTGTGGTATCCGTACGGCAACTACCTGTGCCTGGCCTTCGTGGTGGTGATCCTCGGCATCATGCTGATGATTCCGGGTATCCGCGTGTCGGTGTACGCGATTCCGGTGTGGCTGGTGGCGATGTGGGTGTTCTACCTGATCAAGAGCAAACGCGACGCCAGCGCCGAATCGATGGTGCAACGCACCTCGATTATCAAATAGGCCGCGATCCTTGTAGGAGTGAGCTTGCTCGCGATAGCTGACTGCCCGTGACATCGAATGTCGCCTGACGCGACGCCTTCGCGGGCAAGCCCGCTCCCACAGAACCTGGATTTGGGGCAAGTTTGATGTTGATCATTTCCAACAGCGTGCATCTGCCCGACACCGAGGTCGAACTGACCGCCATCCGCGCCCAGGGTGCCGGCGGCCAGAACGTCAACAAGGTGTCCAGCGCGGTGCACCTGCGCTTCGATATCAACGCCTCGTCATTGCCGCCGTTTCACAAGGAGCGGCTGCTGGCGCTGCGCGACAGCCGGATCACCGCTGACGGGGTGATCATCATCAAGGCGCAGCAATACCGCACCCAGGAACAGAACCGTGCCGACGCTCTGGAGCGTTTGCGCGAGCTGATTCTGGGTGCGGTGAAGGTGGAAAAGAAACGCCGCCCGACCAAACCGACCCTGGGCTCGAAAACCCGCCGCCTGGAAGCGAAGTCCAAGCGCGGTTCGATCAAGGCGGGGCGGGGAAAGGTGGATTTCTGATCGAGCGGGTGGCCTGGATCTTTCAGGCGATGCAAGCCCTGTGGGAGGGAGCCCTGCTCGCGAAGACGTCGGGTCTGTCAGCACTGCATTGACTGGACTGATGCGTTCGCCAGCAAGCCGGCTCCTACAGAACGCGACTGACCTCTCAATGCGAAGGAGGCTGGCAGGACGCCTTCGCGAGCAGGGCTCCCTCCCACAGGTCATCTGTCAGACCCGCAAGAGGTGTCACCGCCGTGATGTCGTGATCGGCGTCGATCAGGCTGGCACTTTTCGTTCGCGCAGCACCTGCGCCTGCTTGTACAGATACACGCTCAAGCCCAGCCCGCCCAGCGATGCCAGTGCGGCGAACAGAAAGATCGAAGCGAAGCCGAAGCCCGATGCCACCGCGCCAGCCACGGGACCGGTGATGCCCAGCGACAGGTCGATGAACAGCGAATAGGCACCCACGGCTGCGCCACGGCTGGATGCTGGCACCAGATTCACTGCCTCAACACCCAGCGCCGGAAACACCAGCGAGAAACCGAAACCGGTCAGCGCCGCACCGGCCAGCGCCAGGTTCGGACTGGGTGCCAGCCACAACAGCAGCAGGCCCAGGGTTTCCACCGACAGGCAGGCAATCGCCACGCGGAAGCCGCCGATGCGGTTGATCATGTTGCCGAACAACAGCCGCGCACCGATGAAACAGGCGCCGAACAGGCTCAGGCACAGCACCGCATTCGGCCAGGTGTGGCTGGCGTAATACAGGGTGATGAAGGTGGCGATGGTGCCGAAACCGATGGAGCCCAGCGCCAGCCCGGTGCCATGGGGCAGCACACGGCCCAGCACGTGGAGGAACGGCATGCGCTCACCGTGGACAATCGGCGCCGGGGTCTTTTTCCAGGCCAGGGAAATGCCCAGCGCCGCCAGCAGGATGATGCTCACGCCCATGCTCCACAGGCCCAGCGCGTTGACCAGCAGCACGCCCAGCGGCGCGCCGATGGCCAGTGCGCCGTAACTGGCGATGCCGTTCCAGGAAATCACCTTGGCGGTGTTTGCTGCACCGACGCGGCCGATGCCCCAGCCGATGGAGCCCGAACCGACCAGACTTTCTGCGCTGCCCAGCACCAGGCGGCCGATGAACAGGCAGACCAGGCTGACCATCGGCCAGGCGTCGAGGATGCTTGCCGCCAGCATGAAGACGCCGCTCAGGCCGCAGCCGAACAGGCCGATGATCACCGCCTTTTTCGGACCGCGGTTATCGATGATGCGACCCGCGTAGGGCCGGCTGAGCAGCGTCGCCAGATACTGCACGCTGATCACCAGCCCTGCGGTGACGGCGCCGAAGCCCAGATCGGTGTGCACATACCCCGGCAGGACCGCCAGCGGAATACCGATGTTCAGGTAGCCGATAAAGGTGAACAAAACAATGGAAACGACCTGCAGCGTGACAGCCATAGGGCGTGGGGTGGCGGCGCTCGAAGCGTCTGGCATGGGCATCAATCCACGGTTACGACAGAAGGGGACGGCGAGGAGATGAAACTGAATGAAGCGTAGACGCTTGAAAGCAAGCGATGCCGCACATGATAGCGAGGCAGGCCCGATCATGGCAGTTACAGATTGAATCAATATTGAATCAAATGCGGATTTTGCCGGGGAGGCGCTTGGAATTATTGATCCGCAGGTGCCACGAGCCGGGTGGTGATCAGCGCGGCGAGGGCGTTTTCCTGAGTGCCGAAACGGGCCAGCAGCGCTTGCTGCTTTTCCGGGCTCAGGCGTGCCCAGATCTCGATCATCTGTTCGGCGGTGCCGATCAGGGCCTGGGCCTGGGTGTCGGTGAAATCGGTCATGGTCATGGTCCCGGAGTCTTCAGCCCTTATGGAAATACACCGTAAACGACGCTCTTCCATAGGGGCTGAAAATCAGCCTTCAGCGTGGGCTTTGGGCTTTCTTGCTGTCACTGTCTTTCGCACCGGCTTTCATCTCGATCGGCTGACCGAGTTCCTGACGGGCTGCTGCGCTTTGCTGGGTTTGGCTTGGGAAGGGGAAGTTTGGGATTTCATGCATCGTCTGTCGCTCCTCACAAGTTGCTTGGTTCAGTATCGCGGACCGGCGTTGTGCACCGAGTTGCGGGGACTGTCCTGAGCTGCCGATAGGCAGCGCGTCCAAAAAACGCAGAGGGAGGATACAGCACATCAGATGACAATCAGATTTTTATGATGGCCGTTGGTCATGTAGTGGCGATTGAATCCTACAACCTGAACGGTGAAAAACGTCTTCGCTGCATGCGCGAAGCCTTGTGGGAGGGAGCCCTGCTCGCGAATGGCGGTGTGTCAGGCACACCGCTTTCGCGACCGTCGTAACCTCCGATCCCTCCCACAAGGGACCGCATCAATCGCAACGTGCGCGGTCGATCAGTCTTTACACACCGCCGCAAACGCCGCCGCCAGTGCATCCAGGCGGGTGGCGTCGATGCCGGCGACGTTGGCGCGGCCGGCGGCGACCATGTACACGCTGTGCTCGTTGCGCAGGCGGGCGACCTGATCGTCGTTCATGCCGGTGTAGGAAAACATCCCGCGCTGCACACCGATGTGGGCGAAGCGTTCGCCGAGGCCCAGCGGTGTCAGTGCTTCCACAAGCCCCTGACGCAATTGCGCGATGCGGCTGCGCATTTCTTCCACCTCATCGGCCCACAGCTGTTTCAGCTCTGGATCGCCAAGGATCTCGGCCACCACGGCGGCGCCGTGATCCGGTGGGTTGGACCACAGGTTGCGCGCGGTTGCCGACAGCTGGCTGCGCACATCCATCAGTTTTTCCGGATTGTCGGCACACACCAGCAAGGCGCCGGTACGTTCACGGTACAGACCGAAGTTTTTCGAGCAGGAACTGGTGATCAGCAGTTCCGGCAGCTCGGCGGCGAACAGGCGCACCGCCCAGGCGTCCTGTTCCAGGCCGTCGCCAAAACCCTGGTAGGCGAAGTCGATCAGCGGCAGCAGGTTGCGGCGTTTGACGATTTTCAGCACTTCCTGCCAGTCGGCATGGCTCAGATCGAAACCGGTCGGGTTGTGGCAGCAGGCGTGCAGCAGCACCACGTCGCCTTCCGGCACGGTGTTCAGGGTTTCCAGCATGGCCGGGACGTTGAGCTTGTTGTCGCTGCCCACGTACGGGTAGTGACTGACCTTCAGGCCGGCGGCGGCATAAATGGTTTCGTGGATCGGCCAGGTCGGATCGCTCAGCCAGATGCCCTTGCCCGGCAGGCAATTGGCGATGAAGTCGGCGCTCAGGCGCAGTGCGCCGGTGCCGCCCGGAGTCTGGGTGGCGCCGACACGTTTTTCCTTGATCAGTGGCGAGTCGGCGCCCATGACCAGTTCACAGATCAGCGCGCCGAAGCGCGGCTCGCCATGGCCGCCAATGTAGGTCTTGGTCGGCTGCGAATCCACCAGACGCTGCTCGGCCAGTTTCACCGCGCGCGGGATGGTGGTCAGGCCCTGCGCGTTCTTGTACACGCCAACGCCCAGGTCGAACTTGTTCGGGTTGGGGTCTTTGGCATAGGCCTGAATCAAGCCCAGGATCGGATCGTCCGGTACGCGCTGAATCTGTGAAAAATGCATTTACTTACGGCCCTCGGCGCCTGTGGCCACCTCGTCGGTTCGGGCGGCCATGATGAAATCGTTGCGGTGCAGCCCTTTGATCGAATGGCTCCACCAGGTCACGGTCACTTTGCCCCATTCGGTCAGAAGACCGGGGTGGTGACCTTCGGCTTCGGCAATTTCGCCGACCGCGTTGGTAAACGCCAGCGCAAATTTGAAATTCTTGAAGAGATAGACCTTTTCCAGCTGCATCACGCCGTCGCGGACTTCGATGTTCCAGTCGGGAATCTGGCGCAGCAGTTCCGGCAATTCGGCTTCGCTGACTTGCGGGGCGTCGGCGCGGCAGGCTTCGCAGTGGGCTTGGTTGAGTGCGGTCATTAACAGGTTCCTTGTTTTAAGCGGCGTTTGTTTTGGCTGGCTGCTGTTTTGGCGCAAAGAGCGGCGCATGCAGCCCCAGCCCGGTCGCGGTAGTGACCATGGCCATGATGTCTTCATGGGCCAGATCGAACAGACGCTTGAGGTCCGGCAGGACAAAATACAGCGGTTGCAGAATGTCGATGCGGTACGGCGTGCGCATGGCTTCGACCGGGTCGAAGGCCTGATGTTTGGGAGTCGACGACAGGCTGTACAGGGTCTCTTTCGGCGAGGAAAGAATGCCACCGCCGTAGATGCGTCGGCCCTGAGCGGTTTCCACCAGACCGAATTCAATGGTCATCCAGTACAGCCGCGCCAGATACACGCGCTGTTCCTTGGTCGCGGCCAGGCCAAGCTTGCCGTAGGTGTGGGTGAATTCGGCGAAATACGGGTTGGTCAGCAGCGGGCAGTGGCCGAAGACTTCGTGAAAAATGTCGGGTTCTTGCAGGTAGTCCAGCTCTTCTTCGGTGCGAATGAAGGTCGCCACGGGAAATCGCTTGCTGGCGAGCAATTCAAAGAAGGTCTGGAAAGGAATCAGCGCCGGCACCCGCGCGACTTGCCAGCCAGTGGTGCGTTCCAGCACCCGGTTGATCTCGCCCAGTTGCGGAATGCGCTCGTGGGGCAGGTTCAGCTGTTCGATGCCGTCGAGGTAATCCTGACAGGCGCGGCCTTCGATCACCTTCAACTGACGGGTGATCAGGGTATTCCACACCGCATGTTCGGCGTCCGGGTAGTCGATGAACCCGCTGGCATCCGGCTCTCGGGCAACGTACTGCGTGCTCATGCTGCTCTCCTGAATGGTTTGTTGTTATCTGGAGCTGATACGGATCGGTCATGCCGACCTTTCTCTATAGATAACCCGGCGCGGAGGAAGTGAGCGCGAGACGACTGGCGGTTTCAGGGCAAGAAAGGGGGTGGGTCGTAAAGAAAACGTTACGACTGAGCGTTTTTCGTTGTGAGGCTGTGCGGCGATGGCGCAGTAACAGCTGCTCGCTGTAAAGAATTCCTGACGGTAAACTTCAGGGCATTACAAAAAGTCTCCGTCATACGGGTCTCCTTCATGCGTATCAAAGTGCATTGCCAGAACCGCGTCGGCATCCTGCGCGACATTCTCGAACTGCTGGTGGCCTACGGCGTCAACGTGTCCGGCGGCGAAGTCGGTGGCGAGCATGGCGACGCCATCTATCTGCGTTGCCCGAACCTGATCAATCTGCAATTTCAGGCGCTGGTGCCCAAGTTCGAAACCATTCCCGGCGTGTTCGGCGTCAAGCGGGTCGGGCTGATTCCCAGCGAACGGCGGCACATGGAGCTGAATGCCTTGCTCGGCGCGCTGGAGTTTCCGGTGCTGTCCATCGACATGGGCGGTTCCATTGTCGCCGGCAACCGTTCGGCGGCGCAGTTGCTGGGCGTTCGCGTCGACGAAGTGCCGGGCATTCCGCTGTCCCGCTACACCGAGGATTTCGACCTGCCGCAACTGGTGCGGGCCAACCGGTCGCGGATCAATGGCCTGCGGGTCAAGATCAAGGGCGATGTATTTCTGGCCGACATCGCGCCGCTGCAATCCGAGCATGAAGACAGCGAGGCCATGGCGGGTGCGGTGCTGACTTTGCACCGCGCCGACCGTGTCGGTGAGCACATCTATAACGTGCGCAAGCAGGAGCTGCGCGGTTTCGACAGCATCTTCCAGAGCTCGAAAGTGATGGCCGCAGTGGTGCGCGAAGCCCGGCGCATGGCGCCGCTGGATGCGCCGTTGCTGATCGAAGGCGAAACCGGTACCGGCAAGGAGCTGCTTGCCCGCGCCTGCCATCTCGCCAGCCCGCGCGGACAGTCACCGATGATGGCGCTCAACTGTGCGGGCCTGTCCGAGTCGATGGCGGAAACCGAGCTGTTCGGTTATGGGCCGGGCGCGTTCGAGGGCGCGCGGGCCGAAGGCAAGCTGGGTCTGCTGGAACTGACCGCAGGCGGCACGCTGTTTCTCGACGGCGTGGCGGAAATGAGCGCGCGGCTGCAGGCGAAATTGTTGCGATTCCTGCAAGACGGTTGCTTTCGCCGGGTCGGCAGTGACGAGGAGGTGTTTCTGGACGTGCGGGTGATCTGCGCGACTCAGGTCGATCTGTCCGAGCTGTGCGCCCGGGGCGAGTTTCGCCAGGACCTGTATCACCGCCTCAACGTGCTGTCGCTGCACATTCCGCCGCTGCGCGAATGTCTGGACGGGCTGGGCCCGTTGGTCGAGCACTTCCTCGATCAGGCCAGCCGGCAGATCGGTTGCCCGCTGCCGAAGATCGCGGCGGCCGCCATGGAGCGTCTGAGCCAGTACCACTGGCCCGGCAATGTGCGGCAACTGGAAAACGTGCTGTTCCAGGCGGTGTCGTTATGCGAGGGCGGCACGGTCAAGGCCGAACATATCCGCTTGCCGGATTATGGCGTGCGTCAACCGCTGGGAGAGTTCTCTCTGGAAGGCGGTCTGGACGATATTGTCGGGCGATTTGAAAAGGCGGTATTGGAACAATTGTATTCGGCGCACCCCAGTAGCCGGTTATTGGCTAAACGATTGGGGGTGTCGCATACAACGATTGCCAACAAGTTGCGAAGTTATGGGGTGGGGCAGGATTAACTTTCACAGAAATTAATTGTAGGAGTGAGCTTGCTCGCGATAACGGTATAGCGGTCGATGTCCAGGTTGCTGATATATCGCCATCGTCGGGATGCCGCCCAGAGCAAGCTCACTCCTACAGGAAGACTGGCTGTTGTATCAACCGTTGCTGCAACCGTTGCCCATGACCAGATACTCCATCACATGGCGCTTGCCCTGAGAGTCTTCGTAAGTCATGTGCTGCGGCACGACGGCGCAGACGTTGGGGACTTCATCCACGGAAATGACCTTGGCGATGTCCAGGTGTGTCGAGTAAGTGTACGGCTCGACAGGTTGTGCTTGGCTGGAGTTTTCTTTCGGTCCTTCCTGCGCCATTGCCGCAGCGCTGAAACCACAAAGAGCCATTACAACCAGTGCAGCTTTCATTTAAATGTTTCCTCTCGGTTCTTCAGAAAGTCTGCCGGGCAGAATTCCGCCCGGCAGGGCGCACAAAACCCTTGTGAGGTTCTGCGTGAAGCCAGTTGTTAACGTGTTTAAGTTCCAGGAAAGACAAGCCGGTGTGGGGGGCTGTTAGTTGTCAATCCAGTGCCGTGGTGGCGAAACGAATTGTAGGGCGGTGCCCGGATTTCATATAGAAACCATTCTGATAAAGACTGTTAAGCATTCCTGCAACAATCGCTGTTTTTCACGGTGATTCGACCGCCCGCTCTAGTTCTTTGGTCGTAGCGCGAATATGAAGATTTGCGCAGAACCGGCCACCCAGGGCCTTTTCGGCGTTATGCTGAGGTCCGGTAAGACCATCGTCGAATGGCTTTCCCGGCCATCGGCAGATACAACGGTTTCATACAAAAACAACATTTCCACCGAGGTAAGAAAGATGAGTGCGGCTTCCCTGTACCCCGTCCGCCCTGAAGTGGCAGCCAATACGCTGACTGATGAGGCGACCTACAAGGCCATGTACCAGCAGTCGGTGGTCAACCCCGATGGCTTCTGGCGCGAACAGGCCAAGCGCCTGGACTGGATCAAGCCTTTCACCACCGTCAAACAGACCTCCTTCGACGACCACCGCGTCGACATCAAATGGTTCGCCGATGGCACGCTGAACGTTTCCTACAACTGCCTTGACCGCCATCTGGCCGAGCGTGGCGATCAGGTCGCAATCATCTGGGAAGGCGACGATCCTTCCGAAAGCCGCAACATCACCTATCGCGAACTGCACGAAGAAGTCTGCAAATTCGCCAACGCCCTGCGCGGCCAGGATGTCCACCGTGGTGACGTGGTCACCATCTATATGCCGATGATCCCCGAAGCCGTGGTCGCCATGCTGGCCTGTGCCCGCATCGGTGCGATCCATTCGGTGGTGTTCGGTGGCTTCTCGCCGGAAGCACTGGCCGGTCGCATCATCGACTGCCGCTCGAAAGTGGTGATTACCGCCGACGAAGGTCTGCGTGGCGGCAAGAGAACCGCGCTCAAGGCCAACGTCGATCGCGCCCTGACCAACCCTGAAACCAGCAGCGTGCAGAAAGTCATCGTGTGCAAGCGCACCGGCGGCGAGATCGAGTGGAACCGCCACCGTGACATCTGGTACCACGCGCTGCTGGAAGTGGCGTCGACTACCTGTGCGCCGAAAGAAATGGGCGCCGAAGAGTCGCTGTTCATCCTTTACACGTCCGGTTCCACCGGCAAGCCGAAAGGCGTGCTGCACACCACCGCCGGTTACCTGCTGTACGCCGCGCTGACTCACGAGCGCGTGTTCGACTACAAGCCGGGCGAAATCTACTGGTGCACCGCCGACGTCGGCTGGGTCACTGGCCACAGCTACATCGTGTACGGTCCGCTGGCCAATGGCGCGACCACGCTGCTGTTCGAAGGCGTGCCGAACTATCCGGACATCACCCGCATGTCGAAGATCATCGACAAGCACAAGGTCAACATCCTCTACACCGCACCGACCGCGATCCGCGCGATGATGGCTGAAGGTACCAAGGCGGTCGAAGGCGCCGACGGTTCGAGCCTGCGCCTGCTGGGTTCGGTGGGCGAGCCGATCAACCCGGAAGCCTGGAACTGGTACTACAACACGGTCGGCAACCAGAAGTGCCCGATCGTCGACACCTGGTGGCAGACCGAAACCGGCGGCATCCTGATCAGCCCGCTGCCGGGCGCCACTGCGCTCAAGCCGGGCTCGGCGACCCGTCCGTTCTTTGGCGTGATTCCGGCGCTGGTGGACAACCTCGGCAACCTCATCGAAGGCGCGGCCGAAGGCAATCTGGTGATCCTCGATTCGTGGCCGGGTCAGTCGCGCAGCCTGTACGGCGACCATGACCGCTTCGTCGATACCTACTTCAAGACCTTCCGTGGCATGTACTTCACCGGTGACGGCGCCCGCCGTGACGAAGACGGCTACTACTGGATCACCGGTCGTGTGGATGACGTGCTCAACGTTTCCGGCCACCGCATGGGTACCGCCGAGATCGAAAGCGCCATGGTCGCCCACCCGAAAGTCGCCGAGGCGGCAGTGGTCGGCGTGCCGCACGATCTGAAAGGACAGGGCATCTACGTCTACGTCACCCTCAACGGCGGCGAAGTGCCGGACGAAGCCCTGCGCATCGAGCTGCGCAACTGGGTGCGTAAAGAGATTGGCCCGATTGCCTCGCCGGACGTCATTCAGTGGGCGCCGGGCCTGCCGAAGACCCGTTCGGGCAAGATCATGCGCCGCATCCTGCGCAAGATCGCCACTGGCGAGTACGACGCGCTGGGCGACATCTCGACCCTTGCCGATCCGGGCGTAGTGGCCCATCTGGTGGAAACCCACAAGACCATGAACGTCGCCTGACGCTCAGGGCTTGAACGACGCCCCATCCGGTGAGAGCCGGGTGGGGCGTTTTAGTTTTTGTCGGGAGGCAGGACAGGTATTCAGCGAGGGTGAGGCACCGCTTTTTGTAGGAGTGAGCTTGCTCGCGATGGCGGTGTGTCAGTCAGCAAATGGGGTTCAGGGAAATCGCCTTCGCGAGCAAGCTCACTCCTACAGGGCGCGAGTTGCATGTAAAGGGGATATATATCGATTTGTTACCGCCGATTTCGCCCTGTCACCGTACGCACCACGTTGGGGCGAATCGACTCGTCGGGCATGCATTCCATCGCGCAAGCGCACCCTGAAGCCCCGCCGGACTTGCCGGATTAGAAGGCTTTGCCAATAATGGGCGCGTTATTTGCTTCGTTGATAGGTTTGCCTCAACAGGCTCTGGCACAAGCTGTCGGGGTTGTCAATCAGGTTGAACGGCTTTCTCGATGCTTCTGTAACTACTTGTCGCATTGAAGAAATATCGACTTACAGCCTGTCGCTAAAATGCCGGTCACTCGCCGAAGGCTTGTCGGGCCTCGTACCTGACGGCACCTCGCGTCGCAATTTCAGATGTTTCTTCTGCACATTGAGCGTTTCGCTCACTGCCATTTGTCGCGTTATACCGATGGAGTTCCAAGAATGAAAAAGCTCATGCTGCTGGGTGCGCTGGCGCTGTCCGTGTTGGTACAGCCTGCGTTTGCCGATGAAAAGCCACTGAAAATCGGTATTGAAGCGGCTTACCCTCCATTCGCCTCCAAAGCACCGGACGGCAGCATCGTCGGCTTCGACTACGACATCGGCAATGCCCTGTGCGAAGAGATGAAGGTCAAGTGCGTGTGGGTCGAGCAGGAATTCGACGGCCTGATCCCGGCGCTGAAGGTGCGCAAGATCGACGCCATCCTGTCGTCGATGTCGATCACCGAAGATCGCAAGAAGTCGGTCGACTTCACCAACAAGTACTACAACACCCCGGCACGTCTGGTCATGAAGCAGGGCACTGTGGTCAGCGATGCGATGACCGAGCTCAAGGGCAAGAACATCGGCGTGCAGCGCGGTTCGATCCACGAGCGTTTCGCCAAGGAAGTCCT
Organism: Pseudomonas sp. NPDC090208; assembly: GCF_044746785.1. NCBI lineage: Bacteria > Pseudomonadati > Pseudomonadota > Gammaproteobacteria > Pseudomonadales > Pseudomonadaceae > Pseudomonas > Pseudomonas sp. NPDC090208. Next base: position 267,962 of record NZ_JBIVCU010000007.1, on the reverse strand, counting down.
GGCCCCGCTGGGTGCCGAAGTCAAACCGTACAGCTCGCAGAACGAGATCTACCTGGACATCGGCGCCGGTCGTCTGGACGGCACCGTGGCTGACGCGACCCTGCTGCAGGACGGCTTCCTGAACACCGACGCCGGCAAAGGCTACGCGTTCGTCGGCCCGGCCTTCACTGACGTCAACTACTTCGGTGACGGCGTAGGCATCGCGGTGCGCAAGGGCGACAAGGCCGATCTGGACAAGATCAATGCCGCCATCGCCGCCATCCGTGCAAACGGCAAGTACAAGGCGATCCAGGACAAGTACTTCAACTTCGACATCTACGGCAAGTAAGTCGAAGCTGCCCGTAATGGCGCCGTCGGTGGGTTTGCAGACCTGCTGACCGCGCCATTTTTCTATCCCGCGCTCGAGGGCCATACAACATGTTGAAAGGCTACGGAGCCGTCATCCTCGACGGTGCATGGCTGACGCTGCAGCTGGCGCTGTGCTCGATGGCACTGGCCATCGTGCTCGGCCTGATCGGCGTGGCGCTGCGCCTGTCGCCGGTGCGCTGGCTGGCCTGGCTGGGCGACCTGTATTCCACCGTCATTCGTGGCATTCCCGATCTGGTGCTGATCCTGCTGATTTTCTACGGCGGTCAGGACCTGCTCAACCGCGTCGCGCCGCTGCTCGGCCACGACGACTACATCGACCTGAACCCGCTGATGGCCGGTATCGGCACGCTGGGTTTCATTTTTGGTGCCTATCTGTCGGAAACCTTCCGTGGTGCCTTCATGGCGATCCCCAAAGGTCAGGCGGAAGCCGGCATGGCCTACGGCATGAGCCGCATGCGGGTGTTCTTCCGCATCCTGGTGCCGCAGATGATCCGTCTGGCGATTCCCGGTTTCACCAACAACTGGCTGGTACTGACCAAGGCCACCGCGCTGATTTCCGTGGTTGGCCTGCAAGACATGATGTTCAAGGCCAAGCAGGCGGCCGATGCCACCCGCGAACCCTTCACCTTTTTCCTCGCAGTCGCGGCCATGTACCTGGTCATCACCAGCGTCTCGCTGCTGGTACTGCGCTATGTCGAGAAACGCTATTCGGCCGGTGTCAGGGTGGCAGACCTATGATTTTCGATTACAACGTCGTCTGGGATAACCTGCCGCTGTACTTCGGCGGCCTGTTGATCACCCTCAAACTGCTCGCGCTGTCGCTGTTCTTCGGCTTGCTGGCGGCACTGCCGCTGGGCCTGATGCGGGTGTCGAAAGTCGCCTGGGTCAACGGCCTGGCCTGGGGTTACACCTACGTGATCCGCGGCACGCCGATGCTGGTGCAGCTGTTCCTGATCTATTACGGCCTGGCCCAGTTCGAGGCGGTGCGCGAGAGCTTCCTCTGGCCGCTGCTGTCCAGCGCCACCTTCTGCGCCTGCCTGGCCTTTGCCATCAACACCAGCGCCTACACCGCTGAAATCATCGCCGGCAGCCTGAAATCCACGCCACCGGGCGAGATCGAAGCGGCCCGCGCCATGGGCATGTCCAAGGCCAAGATGTATCGCCGCATTCTGCTGCCGTCGGCCCTGCGCCGGGCGCTGCCGCAGTACAGCAACGAGGTGATCATGATGCTGCAGACCACCAGTCTGGCGTCCATCGTCACCCTGATCGACATCACCGGCGCGGCGCGCACGGTCAACGCGCAGTTCTATCTGCCGTTCGAGGCGTACATCACCGCCGGCGTGTTCTATCTGGTCCTGACTTTCATTCTGGTGAAACTGTTCAAGCTGGCCGAGCGCCGCTGGCTCAGTTACCTCGCACCGAGGAAACACTGATATGCAACGCATCGATCATGAGCTGCCGTGGGGCAACCTCGGCACCCAACGCACGTTGAGTGTGTTCCGTTTCGGCCAGGGCGAACGCAAGGCCTACATCCAGGCCAGCCTGCACGCCGACGAACTGCCGGGTATGCGCACTGCCTGGGAGCTGAAAAAGCGTCTGGCGCAACTGGAAGAGCAGGGCCTGCTCAAGGGCGTCGTCGAGCTGGTGCCGGTGGCCAACCCGATCGGTCTGGGTCAGTTGCTGCAAGGCAACCACCAGGGGCGTTTCGACTATGCCAGCGGCAAGAACTTCAACCGCGATTTCACCGAACTGAGCGAGCCGGTGGCCGAGCGTCTGGCCGGCAAACTGGGTGACGATGCCCACGCCAACATCGGCTTGATCCGTCAGGCCATGGCCGACGTGCTGGCGCAACTGCCGCCGGCCGGCAGCGAGCTGGCGGGCATGCAGCGGGTGTTGTTGAGCCATGCCTGCGATGCCGACATCGTCCTCGATCTGCACTGTGATACCGACGCTGCTCTGCATATGTACGCGCTGCCCCAGCATTGGCCACAATGGCGCTCGCTGGCGGCGTACCTCGGCGTCAGCGTCGGCCTGCTGGCAGAAGACTCCGGCGGCAGTTCGTTCGACGAAGCCTGCTCGCTGCCGTGGCTGCGTCTGGCCAAGCGCTTCCCCGAAGCACAGATTCCGCTGGCGTGCATGTCCACCACCGTCGAGTTGGGCGGCCAGGCCAACACTGGCAAGGACGAGGCCGAGGCGTACGCCGAGGGCATTCTGGCGTTCCTCGCCGGACAGGGCCTGATCGCCGGTGAATGGCCGCAGCCGCAACACGAAGCCTGTGAAGGCATGCCGTTCGAAGGCACGGAAATGATTTATGCGCCCCACCCCGGCGTGCTGACCTTTCTGCGCCCGGCGGGTGCGTGGGTCGAGCCCGGCGAGCCGCTGTTCGAGGTCATCGACCCGCTGAACGACCGCGCCAGCACCGTCTGCGCCGGTACGGCCGGTGTGCTGTTCGCCATCGAAAAACTGCGCTACGCCCAGCCGGGCCTGTGGATGGCCAAAGTGGCAGGGCGCACGCCGCTGCGCACCGGCCGCCTGCTCAGTGACTGATTACTTGTGAGAACCGACATCATGAACAAACTGGAAGTCCAGGACCTGCACAAGTGCTACGGCAGTCACGAAGTGCTCAAGGGCGTATCGCTGACCGCCAAGGCGGGCGATGTGATCAGCATCATCGGCTCCAGCGGCTCGGGCAAGAGTACGTTCCTGCGCTGCATCAACCTGCTGGAACAGCCCAAGTCCGGCCGTATTCTGCTCAACAACGAAGAGCTGAAACTGGTGGCGAACAAGGACGGCGGGCTCAAGGCCGCCGACCCTAAACAGTTGCAGCGCATGCGCTCGCGGCTGTCCATGGTGTTCCAGCATTTCAACCTGTGGTCGCACATGACCGCGTTGGAAAACATCATCGAAGCGCCGGTCCATGTGCTCGGCGTGCCGAAGAAAGAGGCGCTGGAAAAGGCCGAGCACTACCTGAACAAGGTCGGCGTGGCCCACCGCAAGGATGCCTATCCGGGCCATATGTCCGGTGGCGAGCAGCAACGCGTGGCGATTGCCCGGGCGCTGGCGATGGAGCCTGAAGTCATGCTGTTCGACGAACCGACTTCAGCGCTCGACCCCGAGCTGGTCGGTGAAGTGTTGAAGGTCATGCAGACCCTGGCTCAGGAAGGTCGCACCATGGTCGTGGTCACCCACGAAATGGGTTTTGCCCGTGAAGTTTCCAACCAGCTGATTTTCCTGCACAAGGGCCTGGTCGAAGAGCGCGGCGACCCGCGTGAAGTGCTGGTCAACCCGAAATCCGAGCGCCTGCAGCAGTTCCTGTCCGGCAGCTTGAAGTAACGATTGGCGCTTTCGTCAACGGTGCGTTTTGTTTCAGAACAGTTCATGCTGCGCGTCACTCAAACCGCCGACATGAACCGTACGCAACAGATTTACATCACACGCCTGCCGTGTGACCCCTAACAGCGACACGTTTCGGATTGCACGCCATGACTGCCCACAGAATCGGATTTCTTATCTGGCCCGGCACCAAAGCCTTGACCCTGGCGCTGGCCGAGGAAGCCTTGCGGGTCGCTCAGCGTGTGCATCCGGAAGTGGTCTACGAACTGTCGTTCCTGCAGGCCGAACCGCCACTGGAAGGCGCCGACTGGCAACTGCCGGGTGAGCCGTGGACGGGGCGTCTGGAAGGTTGCCAGAAAGTCTTTCTGCTGGCCGACGAGCCACCGGCGACGATGTCTTCGGCCCTGGGTGGGGCGCTCAAGCAACTGGTGCGCGCAGGCTGCGTGATCGGCGGGCTGTCGGCGGGTGTCTATCCACTGGCGCAACTGGGCTTGCTGGACGGTTATCGCGCCGCGGTTCACTGGCGCTGGCAGGACGACTTCTCCGAGCGCTTCCCCAAAGTCATTGCCACCAGCCACCTGTTCGACTGGGACCGCGACCGCCTGACCGCCTGTGGCGGCATGTCGGTGCTGGACCTGTTGCTTGCCGTGCTGGCCCGGGATCACGGCGCCGAGTTGGCTGGTGCGGTGTCGGAAGAGCTGGTGGTCGAGCGGATTCGCGAGGGTGGCGAGCGTCAACGCATTCCGTTGCAGAACCGTCTGGGCTCCAGCCATCCGAAGCTGACCCAGGCCGTACTGCTGATGGAAGCCAACATCGAAGAACCGCTGACCACCGACGAAATCGCCCAGCATGTCTGCGTGTCCCGTCGTCAGCTGGAGCGTATCTTCAAGCAATACCTCAATCGTGTGCCGAGCCAGTATTACCTGGAACTGCGTTTGAACAAGGCGCGGCAGATGCTGATGCAGACCAGCAAATCGATCATCCAGATCGGCCTGTCCTGCGGCTTCTCCTCCGGCCCGCACTTCTCCAGCGCCTACCGCAACTTCTTCGGCGCCACCCCCCGCGAAGACCGCAACCAGCGCCGCAGCAGCAGCCCGTTCGAACTGTCCTCGGTGCCTGCCGAGCGCGGGTGAATTCAGCTTCTGTTCTGTAGCGGGCAAGTCGGGGTCATCACAACACCCTGTGGGAGCGGGCTCGCCCGCGATAGCGGCGTGTCAGTTGAAGCGAGGGTGTCTGGGCTGACGCCATCGAGAGCAGAGCTCCCTCCCACGGCCTTCGGCCAGAATCAAAAGCAGATGGCGCAACACCGCCCCGTAGCAGTCCGGCTTGCCGGCGGTGGTGATCTCAAGACCGCTTTCGCGGGCAAGCCCGCTCCCACGGGGAATTTGTGTTACGCCGGCTTTTGATCTGGTTTTTGATCTGGCTTTTGATGTTGGGGCCCCGTCCCATAAGGCCGAACGCAGGTGATGCGTAGTGGCGCCGAGCGGCATGGATGCCGCGAGAGCCGCGTGGGCCATAGATGGCCCATTCGCGGCGTGCCCACGGAGCGTCGCCGGAGTGAGGGCATGCCGAGCCAAAGCGAGGCACCGTATGGCGGGGTAGAGAGCCCTTGGTTACTTGGGGCTTTTCCAAGTAACTCGCCGCCAGGCGAAACAGGCTGCGTTAGCAGCTACAGCGTCAGACCAGACAAACCGAGTGCATAGATTTTACGACGACTGCGTCGCCGCTCGCAGGGCAAGCCAGCTCCTACAAAAATCCGCGTAACTCGCCGTGAGGCGAAACAGGGCTGCGTTAGCAGATCAGCAATCCATCAGACACACCGCGTGCGCAGGTTTTACGACGAGTGCCTCGCCGATCGCGGGCAAGCGCGCTCCTACAGTTGAGCGCGGGACAAGCCGACAGCAGAAATCAAATCGACAGGACGCTGCTACAACCCCCTCTCAACGTTTAAACTGCGCCTTTCCGAAGCAATTTGTCGCATTGCCGACAACCCCGGAAAAAGCTGGTTTGGCGCTATAAGAAGTTGTCGCTTGGCGACAAGGACAGCCCGAAATCAGTCCTTACAATCCTTCCATCGCTTGCCAGATCCCGGCAGGCGTTCCTCTTCAGGAGACTCCGATGTCCGTTGAGCAAGTTCCGGTGCAACGTGCCGATTTCGACCAGGTAATGGTCCCCAACTATGCCCCAGCCGCTTTCATTCCTGTGCGCGGCAAGGGCTCGCGGGTCTGGGATCAGTCGGGACGCGAACTGGTCGATTTCTCCGGCGGCATCGCGGTCAACGTACTGGGCCACGCGCACCCGGCACTGGTCGGCGCGCTGACCGAACAGGCCAACAAACTGTGGCATGTCTCCAACGTGTTCACCAACGAGCCGGCCCTGCGCCTGGCGAAGAAGCTGGTCGACGCCACCTTTGCCGACCGCGTGTTCTTCTGCAACTCCGGCGCCGAAGCCAACGAAGCCGCCTTCAAGCTGGCCCGTCGCGTGGCCCACGACCTGTACGGCACCGAGAAGTATGAAATCGTCGCCGCCCTGAACAGCTTCCACGGCCGCACCCTGTTTACCGTCAGCGTTGGCGGTCAACCGAAGTACTCCGACGGTTTCGGCCCGAAAATCACCGGCATCACCCACGTGCCGTACAACGACCTCGATGCACTGAAAGCCGCTGTCAGCGACAAGACCTGCGCCGTGGTGCTGGAGCCGATCCAGGGCGAAGGCGGCGTACTGCCAGCCGAACTGGAATACCTGCAAGGCGCACGCAAGCTGTGTGACGAGCACAACGCCCTGCTGGTATTCGACGAAGTGCAGAGCGGCATGGGCCGCAGCGGTCACCTGTTCGCTTACATGCACTACGGCGTGACCCCGGACATCCTCTCCAGCGCCAAGAGCATCGGCGGCGGCTTCCCGATGGCCGCCATGCTGACCACCGAAAAACTCGCCAAGCACCTGTCGGTCGGCGTCCACGGCACCACCTACGGCGGCAACCCGCTGGCCTGTGCGGTAGGCGAGGCAGTGATCGACGTGATCAACACCCCGGAAGTGCTCAACGGCGTCAACGCCAAGCATGACCTGTTCAAGGCCCGCCTGGAGAAGATCGGCGAGCAATACGGCGTGTTCAGCGAAGTGCGCGGCATGGGCCTGCTGATCGGCTGCGTGCTGACCGACGCCTGGAAAGGCAAGGCCAAGGACTTCTTCAACGCCGCCGAACACGAAGGCGTGATGATTCTGCAAGCCGGTCCCGACGTGGTGCGCTTCGCACCAAGCCTGGTGATCGACGATGCCGACATCGAAGAAGGCCTGAACCGTTTCGAGCGTGCGGTGGCGAAGCTGACCAAGGTCTGAGCAGCCATGCGATAACCCTGTGGGAGCCGGCTTGCTGGCGAATGCGTCGGGTCAGTCACCGTTGTGCTGGATGACTTTCCGCCGTTCGCCAGCAAGCCGGCTCCCACAAGGGATCGGCTGGGGTTATGTTTTTTTATTTTTCTTGTGCCGGAGATGACCGGCCCGTTTTTCAAGGAGTGACACCATGCTGGTGATGCGCCCCGCGCAAATGGCTGATCTGGTCGAGGTTCAACGCCTCGCGGCGGACAGCCCGATTGGTGTCACGTCCCTGCCGGATGACGCCGGACGGCTAAGCGACAAGATCGCGGCTTCCGAGGCGTCGTTCGCCGCCGAAGTCAGTTTCAACGGTGAAGAAACCTATTTCTTCGTGCTCGAAGACACTGAGTCCGGGCGTCTGGTCGGCTGCTCCGGGATTGTCGCCTCGGCGGGCTATTCCGAGCCGTTCTACAGCTTCCGTAACGAGACCTTCGTGCATGCGTCCCGCGAGCTGAAGATTCACAACAAGATCCACGTGCTGTCGCAGTGTCACGACCTGACCGGCAACAGCCTGCTGACCAGTTTCTACGTGGTGCCTGATCTGGTCGGCACCCTGTGGTCCGAACTCAACTCCCGTGCGCGCCTGCTGTTCGTCGCCAACCACCCCGAGCGCTTCGCCGATTCGGTGGTGACCGAGATCGTCGGCTACAGCGACGAAAATGGCGATTCGCCGTTCTGGGATGCCATCGGCCGCAACTTCTTCGACCTCAACTATGCCGAGGCCGAGCGTTTGTGCGGGCTGAAGAGCCGCACCTTCCTCGCCGAACTGATGCCGCATTACCCGATCTACGTGCCGCTGCTGCCGGACGCCGCCCAGGAAGCCATGGGCCAGGTGCATCCACGGGCGCAGATCACCTTCGACATCCTGATGCGCGAAGGCTTCGAGACCGACCATTACATCGACATCTTCGACGGCGGCCCGACCCTGCATGCGCGTGTGTCGAGCATCCGTTCGATTGCCCAGAGCCGGGTGGTGCCGGTGAAGATCGACACCGCCAACAGCGGCGATGCGGTCAAGGGCGGGCGGCCTTATCTGGTTGCCAACGGCCAGTTGCAGGACTACCGCGCGGTGATGCTGGAACTGGACTGGGTGCCCGGCAAGCCGGTGACATTGAGTCTGGCCGCCGCCGAGGCGCTGGGTGTAGGTGAAGGCGCCAGCGTGCGCATCGTTGCGGTATGACCGTTGAGTTCGTCGGTGTCCGCAGACGCTGGCTTGAGGAGAAAGCATGATCGTTCGTCCCGTACGCAGCAGTGACCTGCCGGCGCTGATTGACCTGGCGCGCAGCACTGGCCCCGGCCTGACCACCTTGCCGGCCAACGAAGAGCGGCTGGCGCACCGGGTCGGCTGGGCCGAGAAGACCTTTCGCGGCGAAGCCGGGCGCGGCGACACCGATTACCTGTTCGTGCTGGAAGACGACGATGCCCGCGTGGTGGGCATTTCCGCCATTGCCGGTGCCGTCGGTCTGCGCGAGCCCTGGTACAACTATCGGGTGGGGCTGACCGTCAGCGCTTCCCGCGAGCTGAACATCTACCGCGAAATCCCGACGCTGTTCCTGGCCAACGACCTGACCGGCAACTCGGAACTGTGCTCGCTGTTCCTGCACAGCGATTTCCGCAGCGGCCTCAACGGCCGCCTGTTGTCCAAGGCGCGCATGCTGTTCATCGCCGAATTCCCCGAGCTGTTCGGCAACAAGATCATTGCCGACATGCGCGGCATGTCCGACGAGCAGGGCCATTCGCCGTTCTGGGAAAGCCTGGGACGGCACTTTTTCAAGATGGAATTCAGCCAGGCCGACTACCTGACCGGCGTCGGCAACAAGGCGTTCATCGCCGAACTGATGCCGAAATTCCCGCTGTACACCTGCTTCCTCTCGGAAGCGGCGCGCAATGTCATCGGTCGCGTGCACACCAGCACCGAGCCGGCACTGACCATGCTCAAGGCCGAGGGCTTCAGCTATCAGGGTTACGTCGACATTTTCGACGCTGGCCCGGCCATCGAATGCGAAACCTCGAAGATCCGCGCGGTGCGCGACAGCCAGGCGCTGGTGCTGGCAGTCGGCACGCCGGGTGACGACGCCACGCCGTTCCTGATCCACAACCGCAAGCGTGAAGACTGCCGCGTGACCGCCGCCCCGGCGCGTCTGGCTGCCGGTACTCTGGTGGTCGATCCGAAAACCGCCAAGCGCCTGCGTCTGACGGCAGGCGATCAGGTGCGTGCAGTGCCGCTGACCCCGGCGCGGGAGGCTGTCTGATGAGCACTCTGTATATCGGCGGTGCCTGGCTGGACGGGCAGGGCGAGGCGCTCGAATCGCTGAACCCGGTCAGCCAGCAAGTTGTGTGGTCGGGCAAGGGCGCTTCGGCGGCTCAGGTCGACGCGGCGGTGAAGGCTGCACGTCAGGCTTTTCCGGCCTGGGCAACGCGTACGCTGGACGAGCGCATCGCCGTGCTGGAAGCCTTTGCTGCAAGGCTGAAGGCCCGCGCTGACGAAATCGCCCGCTGCATCGGCGAAGAAACCGGCAAGCCGCTGTGGGAATCGGCGACGGAAGTGACCAGCATGGTCAACAAGGTAGCGATCTCGATTCAGAGCTACCGCGAGCGCACCGGCGAAAAGAGCGGCCCGCTGGGCGACGCCATCGCCGTGTTGCGGCACAAACCCCACGGTGTGGTAGCGGTGTTCGGCCCTTACAACTTTCCGGGCCATCTGCCCAATGGTCATATCGTTCCGGCACTGCTGGCCGGCAACGCCGTGCTGTTCAAACCCAGCGAGCTGACGCCCAAAGTCGCCGAGCTGACCGTGCAATGCTGGATCGAAGCGGGCCTGCCGGCTGGTGTGATCAACCTGCTGCAAGGCGCGCGGGAAACCGGCATCGCGCTGGCGGGCAACAGCGGCATCGACGGTCTGTTCTTCACCGGCTCCAGCCGCACTGGCAATGCGCTGCATCAGCAGTTCGCCGGGCGCCCGGACAAGATCCTCGCCCTGGAAATGGGCGGCAATAACCCGTTGCTGGTGGATCAGGTCGCCGATGTCGATGCGGCGGTGTACACGGTGATCCAGTCGGCGTTCATTTCCGCCGGCCAGCGCTGCACCTGCGCCCGCCGTCTGCTGGTGCCCCAGGGCGGCTGGGGCGATGCCTTCCTGACGCGGCTGGTCGAGGTGAGCAAGACCATCAAGGTCGGGGCCTTCGATCAGCAACCAGCGCCGTTCATGGGCTCGGTGATTTCTCTGGCAGCGGCCAAAGCGCTGCTCGACGCCCAGCGGCACTTGATTGCCAACGGTGGTCAGGCGCTGCTGGAAATGACCCAGCCTCAGGCCGGTGCCGCGCTGCTCACGCCGGGGATCGTTGATGTCACGGCGGTCAGTGATCGCCCTGATGAAGAGTTCTTCGGGCCGCTGTTGCAGGTCATTCGTTATGCGGATTTCGACGCCGCCATCGAGGAGGCCAACGCCACGCAGTACGGCCTGGCAGCGGGGCTGCTGTCGGACTCCGAAGCGCGCTATCAGCAGTTCTGGCTGCAAAGCCGCGCCGGTATCGTCAACTGGAACAAGCAACTGACCGGCGCCGCCAGTACCGCGCCGTTCGGTGGTGTGGGTGCCTCGGGCAACCACCGCGCCAGCGCGTACTACGCAGCAGATTACTGCGCGTACCCGGTGGCGTCGCTGGAGACTGGCACGCTGGCGTTGCCGGCGAGTCTGACGCCGGGTATCACGATGTAATGAGCGGGCTTGCGCTCGACCTGTAGGAGCCGGCTTGCTGGCGAACGCGTCAGTTCAGATGCACCCATATCGATTGGCCTGACGCATTCGCCAGCAAGCCGGCTCCCACAGTGATCGCGGTGTACACGACATTGATGTTTATAAAAACAGATCCACGGAGCCTCACCGATGAAATCCTGTGAAGTCAACTTTGACGGTCTAGTGGGGCCGACCCACAACTACGGCGGGTTGTCCTACGGCAACGTGGCGTCGCAGAGCAATTGCCAGCAATCGTCCAACCCGCGCGAAGCGGCGCTGCAGGGCCTGGCGAAAATGAAGGCGCTGATGGAGCTGGGCTTCACTCAGGGTGTACTGGCGCCGCAGGAGCGTCCGGACATCGCTGGCCTGCGCAAGCTGGGCTTCAGCGGCACCGACGCGCAAGTCATCGCGCGGGCGGCGAAAGAAGCCATGCCGCTGCTGGTTGCCAGTTGCTCGGCGTCGAGCATGTGGGTGGCCAACGCCGCTACGGTCAGCCCGAGTGCCGACACTGCCGACGGTCGTGTGCATTTCACGGCGGCCAACCTCAACTGCAAATACCACCGCAGCATCGAACACCCGACCACCAGCCGCGTGCTGGGGGCTATGTTCGCCGATCAGCAGCATTTCGCCCACCACGCGGCGCTGCCGGCGGTGGCCCAGTTCGGCGACGAAGGGGCAGCCAACCACACGCGTTTCTGCCGCAGCTACGGTGAAGCGGGCGTGGAGTTCTTCGTGTTTGGTCGCGCCGCGTTCGACACGCGCTTTCCGGCCCCGCAGAAATACCCGGCGCGGCAGACCCTGGAAGCATCGCAAGCCGTCGCTCGTCTGCATGGCCTGAGCGATGACGGCGTGGTCTACGCCCAGCAGAACCCGGCAGTGATCGATCAGGGCGTGTTCCACAACGACGTGATCGCCGTAGGTAATGGCGAAGTGCTGTTTTATCACGAGGACGCCTTCCTCAATACCGAGCACCTGCTCAGCGAGCTGCACGACAAGCTGAACCGTCGTGGCGGGCGTTTCCAGGCGATCTGCGTGCCGCGCACCGAAGTCAGCGTCGAAGATGCGGTGCGTTCCTACCTGTTCAACAGCCAGCTGTTGTCGCGGGCCGACGGTTCGATGCTGCTGATCGTTCCCGAGGAGTGCCGCAGCAACGACCGCGTGTGGCACTACCTGCAACGCCTGATCGCGGATGAAAGCCCGATCCGCGAGGTCAAGGTCTTCGATCTCAAGCAGAGCATGCAGAACGGCGGCGGCCCGGCCTGTCTGCGTCTGCGCGTGGCGCTGAATGAAACAGAACTGGCGGCGGTCAATCCAGGGGTTATCATGACCGCGCCGCTGTACGACACCCTGACCCAGTGGGTGGACAAGCACTATCGCGACCGCCTGAGCGAAAGCGATCTGGCCGATCCGCAACTGCTGACCGAGTGCCGTACCGCACTGGATGAACTGACGCAGCACCTGAAGCTGGGCTCGGTCTATCCTTTCCAGATCAATTGAGACGCCCTGGACATCGCGCCTGACTTCGTATCGGCGTCAGGCCGCGATGTTTTGTTTTTTATAAAGAGAGCTTTTGATATGACCGACGCCCTGCGTTTGATCCTTGAAGACACCGACGGCACCCAGCTGGAAACCTCCTGCACGCGCTTTTGCGTGATCTGGCAGGGCAAGGAGGTCTGGATTCAACCGGATGGCCGTGGCCAGTTGCTGATCGGCGTCGACGTCGAGGAAGGCGACACCGAATACGCCAACCTGCTGATGCGCCCGATGGCGACCAACATGGTCAGCCTGGAGCTGGAAATGGAGCCGGCGGATCAGGACGACGACCACGTGCATGGCCCGGACTGCAATCACGACTAAGATCACGGCATCGCTCGCCGGATTTTGGTACCGATCTTTTGCAGGAGCTCTCGCTATGCTCGCCCTCGGCAAACTGCTTGAACTGACCCTGGCGGGGCGTGAACCCGCCGAAAAAACTCAACTGACTGTCGAAGGCGTGCGCATGCGTTGGCTGGCCGAGGGCGCGCTGGAAGTCCGGCCGCCGGAAGCCCGTGACAACGGCACCGATCTGTTGCTCTCGGCAGGCATCCACGGTAACGAAACCGCGCCCATCGAACTGCTCGACGAGCTGATTCACGCCATTGCCCGTGGCGAGCTCAAGCCTCGCGCACGGATCCTGTTCCTGTTCGGCAATCCCGAAGCCATGCGTCGCGGCGAGCGTTACGTCGAACATGACGTCAACCGGCTGTTCAATGGCCGGCACGAACAGGCGGGCGGCAATGAAGCGCTGCGGGCCTGTGAGCTGGAGCGGCTGGCGGCGAGTTTCTTCAGCCTGCCGGGACGCTACCGACTGCACTACGACCTGCACACGGCGATTCGCGGTTCCAAGATCGAGCAATTTGCCCTGTATCCCTGGAAGCAGGGGCGTCAGCACTCCCGCCGTGAGCTGGCCCGTCTGCGCGCCGCTGGCATGGAAGCGGTGCTGCTGCAGAACAAGTCGTCCATCGTTTTCAGTGCCTACACCTACGACAAGCTGGATGCCGAGGCCTTCACGCTGGAGCTGGGCAAGGCGCGCCCGTTCGGGCAGAACCAGCAGGTCAACCTGACCCGTCTGAAAACCTGCCTCGAACAGCTGATCAGCGGAAACGAGCCGGACGAGCACGAACAGCTCGACGGCCTGCAACTGTTCAGCGTGGCGCGGGAAATCATCAAACACAGCGACGCCTTCCGCCTGCATCTGCCGGCTGACATCGAAAACTTCACGGTGCTGGATAAAGGCTACGTGCTGGCCGAAGACCTGGCCGACTCACGCTGGGTGGTGGAAGAAGAGGGCGCTCGGATCATCTTCCCCAACCCGAGGGTCAAGAACGGCTTGCGGGCAGGGATTCTGATTGTGCCGACGACGACGGATGGGTTGGCGTAACTGGCTTGTGATCCTTGTAGGAGTGAGCTTGCTCGCGATCGCGGTGAATAAGCTGCAACAGTGGTGATGGCAGAATCGCAATCGCGAGCAAGCTCACTCCTACAATGTGCTATGCCTCAGCTCGCCGCTTTCTGCGGTTCAGCCAGGCGACGCACCGCACGCAATTTGCTCAGGGTATCGGCGCAGGTCTTCGCCGCTTCCTGACCCTTGTGCACGAAATGGTCGAAGAAGAATTTCTGATGCTCTTCACCCGCATGGAAGTGGTGCGGGGTCAGGACCACCGAGAACACCGGCACTTCGGTTTCCAGCTGCACTTGCATCAGCGCGCTGATCACCGACTGCGCGACGAATTCGTGACGATAGATCCCGCCATCCACCACCAGACCGGCCGCGATGACACCGGCATAACGGCCGGTCTTGGCCAGCAGTTTGGCGTGAAGGGGAATTTCAAAGGCGCCGCCGACTTCGAAAAAGTCGATGTCACTCTCGGCGTAGCCATGGTTGGCCATCTCGGCGACAAAGCCTTTACGGGCCTGATCAACGATATCTTTGTGCCAGCAAGCTTGAATGAAGGCGATACGCTCGTGAGTGTGAATGGCGGTAGGTTGCATCTGTTCTGACTCCTGTTTAATTAAAAAACAGGGCGTTTGGATCGAATGGGAATGCCAGGGTACGTTGGACACGGTTTTCGGGCGACAACACCCGTTCACGCGCAAGACGATCCTGTGGTACCAGTCCCGTTCTCTCTTCATCCGGACTATGACCGTCGGCCCCGGAATCACACCGGGTCTGCTGACCTCCTGCTGCCTTGCGGTCAACCGGAGCGCTCGCGGGCTAGACGCATTGCGCGCCATTACCGCCGGTGGGGAATCGCACCCCGCCCTGAGAACGTTGCCGACGGCATATTCGTCGGCGTGCAGTTTGTAACACAGATTTTCAGAATGCGCATGGACAGTTTCTGACAGTCGTGATGACTTTTTCTTATAAGCACGGCTTGGCATTACCGGCCAATGCCTTGATTATCCTGTTTCCCGGCCTTAGAACTGGGGTTCGGACTATTCAGAGGGAGCTTCATCGTGACGGTAATCGATCTGCGCAGCGACACAGTGACCCAACCCACCGCCGGCATGCGCGAGGCCATGGCCCGTGCGCCGCTGGGCGACGACGTGTATGGCGAGGACCCGACGGTCAACCGTCTGGAGGCCTGGCTGGCCGAACGTCTGGGTTTCGCCGCCGCGCTGTTCGTGCCGACCGGCACCATGAGCAACCTGCTCGGGCTAATGGCCCATTGCGAGCGCGGCGACGAATACATCGTCGGCCAGCAGGCGCACACCTATAAATATGAAGGCGGTGGCGCGGCGGTGCTGGGCTCGATCCAGCCGCAGCCGCTGGACAACCAGGCTGACGGCTCGCTGGATCTGGCGCACGTGGCGGCGGCGATCAAGGCCGACGATTTCCATTTCGCCCGTACCCGCCTGCTGGCGCTGGAAAACACCATGCAAGGCAAGGTGCTGTCGCTGGACTATCTGGCCGCCGCGCGCAGACTGACGCTGGAGAAGGGCCTTGGCCTGCACCTGGACGGCGCCCGCCTGTACAACGCGGCGGTCAAGCTGGGTGTAGATGCCCGCGAGATCACTCGCCATTTCGATTCGGTGTCGGTGTGCCTGTCCAAGGGCCTCGGTGCGCCGATCGGTTCGGTGCTTTGCGGCTCCGTCGAACTGATCGCCAAGGCCCGCCGTCTGCGCAAGATGGTCGGTGGCGGCATGCGTCAGGCCGGTCTGCTGGCGGCGGCGGGGCTGTACGCGCTGGAACATCAGGTCGAGCGCCTGGCCGACGACCATGCCAACGCGGCATTCCTCGGCAAGGCCCTGGGCGAGCTGGGTTTCAGTGTCGAGCCGGTGCACACCAACATGGTCTACGTGCAGATCGGCGAGCGTGCCGAAGCGCTCAAGGCGTTCTGCGCCGAGCGCGGCATCGTGCTGAGTGCGGCGTCGCGTCTGCGCATGGTCACGCATCTGGATGTGTCGGCCGCGCAGCTGGAACAGGTGGTCGCGGCCTTTGCCGAATTTGGTGCCTGAGTGGCGACCGATAATCCAATTGCCGGTTTCTATTGAATAAACACGCTGTACCACGCGTACAACGCCTATATAATGCGGCCCTTTGCCGTCGTAACGTCGAGTGACGTTTTGCATGTGCCTCCGGTCGCAGTTCCCGTGGAAGAACCTATGAAAAGCGCAGAAATCCGTGAAGCCTTCCTTCGCTTCTTCGAAGAGCAAGGCCACACCCGTGTAGCCTCCAGCTCCTTGATTCCGGGCAATGACCCGACCCTGCTGTTCACCAACGCAGGCATGAACCAGTTCAAGGATTGCTTCCTGGGGCAGGAAAAACGGGCATACACCCGTGCCGTCAGCAGCCAGAAATGCGTGCGTGCCGGTGGCAAGCACAACGACCTGGAAAACGTCGGTTACACCGCTCGTCACCACACGTTCTTCGAAATGCTGGGCAACTTCAGCTTCGGTGACTACTTCAAGCGTGACGCGATCACCTTCGCCTGGACCTTCCTGACCTCCGAGAAGTGGCTGAACCTGCCCAAGGAAAAACTCTGGGTCACGGTCTACGCCACCGACGACGAAGCCTACGACATCTGGACCAAGGAAGTCGGCGTGCCGGCCGAGCGTATGGTCCGCATCGGCGACAACAAAGGCGCGCCGTACGCTTCCGACAACTTCTGGACCATGGGCGATACCGGCCCGTGCGGTCCTTGCACCGAGATCTTCTACGACCACGGCGCCGACATCTGGGGTGGCCCGCCGGGCTCGCCTGAAGAAGACGGCGACCGCTACATCGAGATCTGGAACAACGTCTTCATGCAGTTCAACCGCACTGCCGACGGCGTGCTGCACCCGCTGCCAGCGCCGTCGGTGGACACCGGCATGGGCCTGGAGCGTATCAGCGCCGTCCTGCAGCACGTGCACTCGAACTACGAGATCGACCTGTTCCAGAGCCTGCTGGCCGCCGCCGCCAAGGCCATCGGTTGCAGCAACGATGCGCAGCCATCGCTGAAAGTCGTGGCCGACCACATCCGTTCCTGCGGCTTCCTGATCGCCGACGGCGTGCTGCCGTCCAACGAAGGCCGTGGCTACGTGCTGCGTCGCATCATCCGTCGTGCCTGCCGTCACGGTAACAAGCTGGGCGCCAAGGGCAGCTTCTTCTATCAGATCGTCGCGGCCCTGGTCGCCGAGATGGGCGAAGCCTTCCCAGAGCTGAAATCCCAGCAGGCGCACATCGAGCGCGTACTGAAGGCTGAAGAAGAACAATTCGCCAAGACCCTGGAGCAGGGCCTGAAGATCCTTGAACAGGATCTGGCCGAACTCAAGGGCAGCGTGGTGCCGGGTGAAGTGGTGTTCAAGCTGTATGACACCTACGGTTTCCCGATGGACCTGACCGGCGACATCGCCCGCGAGCGCAACCTGACCCTCGACGAGGAAGGTTTCGAGCGCGAGATGGAAGCCCAGCGCGAGCGCGCGCGTTCCGCCAGCGCTTTCGGCATGGACTACAACGCCCTGGTTAAGGTCGACGTGGACACCGAGTTCACCGGCTACAGCGCGACCAACGGCGAAGCCAAGGTCGTGGCTATCTATAAGGACGGTCAATCGGTCCAGCAACTGAACGAAGGCGAAGAGGGCGTCGTGATCCTCGATCGCACCCCGTTCTACGCCGAATCCGGCGGCCAGATCGGCGACTGCGGTTTCCTTCAGGCGGGCGCTGCGCGTTTTGACGTGCGCGACACCACCAAGACCGGCGGCGCGTTCCTGCACCACGGCGTACAGGTCGCCGGCAGCCTGTCGGTCGGCACTGCGCTGCAGACCGAAGTCGCTGCCGACGTGCGCAAGGCCACTTCGCTGAACCACTCGGCTACCCACTTGCTGCACGCTGCGCTGCGTCAGGTGCTGGGTGATCACGTTCAGCAGAAAGGCTCGCTGGTCGACAGTCAGCGTCTGCGTTTCGACTTCAGCCACTTCGAAGCGATCAAGCCGGAGCAGATCAAGGCCCTGGAAGACATCGTCAACGCCGAAGTGCGCAAGAACACTGCGGTCGAAACCGAAGAAACCGACATCGACACCGCCAAGCAGAAAGGCGCGATGGCGCTGTTCGGCGAGAAGTACGGCGACAGCGTGCGCGTCCTGAGCATGGGCGGTGATTTCTCCGTCGAGCTGTGCGGCGGCATCCACGCCAACCGTACCGGCGACATCGCGCTGTTCAAGATCGTCAGCGAAGGCGGCGTGGCTTCCGGCGTGCGCCGTATCGAAGCGGTCACCGGCGCCGTGGCGCTGGCCTACCTGAACAACGCCGAAGAACAACTGAAGGAAGCCGCGGGCCTGGTCAAAGGTAACCGCGACAACCTGCTGGACAAGCTGTCGGCTGTCCTGGAACGCAATCGCCTGCTGGAAAAACAGCTGGAACAACTGCAGGCCAAGGCGGCCAGCGCTGCGGGCGACGATCTGTCGGCCACGGCGGTGGACGTCAAGGGCGCCAAGGTCCTCGCTGCCCGTCTCGACGGTCAGGATGGCAAGGCGCTGCTGGGTCTGGTCGACCAGCTGAAGAACAAACTCGGCCGCGCAGTGATCCTGCTCGGCGGTGTGCATGAAGACAAGGTCGTGTTGGTGGCAGGCGTCACCAAGGACCTGACTGGCCAACTCAAAGCCGGTGATTTGATGAAGCAAGCGGCTGCCGCCGTCGGCGGTAAAGGCGGTGGTCGTCCTGATATGGCGCAAGGTGGCGGCGTTGACGCTGCCGGACTGGATGCAGCGCTGGCACTGGCTGTGCCGTTCGCCGAACAGGGAATTTAAGCCGACCCACCGAAGCCCGCGCACTGCGGGCTTCGGCGCTTCGCGGTTGGAATGTTTAACGGGCGCCCTTCACGGGCTGAGGCGGCTTTGAGATGGCTTTAATCGTACAGAAATTTGGCGGCACCTCCGTGGGCTCGATCGAGCGCATCGAGCAGGTGGCCGACAAAGTGAAAAAATTCCGCGAGTCGGGTGATGATCTGGTGGTCGTATTGTCGGCCATGAGCGGTGAAACCAACCGCCTGATCGACCTGGCCAAGCAGATCAGCGACCAGCCGGTTCCGCGTGAACTGGATGTGATCGTGTCCACCGGCGAACAAGTGACCATTGCCCTGCTGGCCATGGCGCTGATCAAGCGTGGTGTGCCTGCGGTGTCCTACACCGGCAATCAGGTACGCATCCTGACTGACAGCGCGCACAACAAGGCGCGTATTCTGCAGATCGACGACCAGAAGATTCGCGCTGACCTGAAGGAAGGTCGTGTGGTCGTGGTCGCCGGTTTCCAGGGGGTCGACGAAAACGGCAGCATCACCACGCTCGGCCGTGGCGGCTCCGACACCACCGGCGTGGCACTGGCGGCGGCTCTGAAGGCTGACGAATGCCAGATCTACACCGACGTCGACGGCGTTTACACCACTGACCCGCGCGTCGTGCCTCAGGCACAGCGTCTGGAGAAGATCACCTTCGAAGAGATGCTGGAAATGGCCAGCCTCGGTTCCAAGGTGCTGCAGATCCGTTCGGTGGAATTCGCCGGCAAGTACAACGTCCCGCTGCGCGTGCTGCACAGCTTCAAGGAGGGTCCGGGTACCCTCATTACCATTGATGAAGAGGAATCCATGGAACAGCCGATCATTTCTGGCATCGCCTTCAACCGTGACGAGGCCAAGCTGACCATTCGTGGCGTCCCGGACACTCCAGGCGTTGCTTTCAAGATCCTCGGCCCGATCAGTGCCGCGAACATCGAAGTCGACATGATCGTGCAGAATGTTGCGCACGATAACACCACCGACTTCACCTTTACCGTGCATCGCAACGAGTACGACCAGGCGCTGAGCGTGCTGCAGAAGACCGCCAGCGAGATCGGCGCACGTGAAGTGATCGGCGACACCAAGATCGCCAAGGTCTCCATCGTCGGTGTCGGCATGCGTTCCCATGCTGGCGTTGCCAGCCGCATGTTCGAAGCACTGGCCAAAGAGAGCATCAACATCCAGATGATCTCCACCTCCGAAATCAAGGTTTCGGTAGTGATCGAAGAGAAATACCTGGAGCTGGCCGTGCGCGCCCTGCACACCGCCTTCGAGCTCGACGCGCCCCGCCAGGGCGAGTAAGCGTTGTATAGAGAAGGGCGCGGTGCAAGCCGCGCCCTTCTTGTTTCTGACGTGCGCAAGAAAACTGTTTTTTTTCCGGCGCTAGTCAATACTCAGGCGTGGACCTGCTGCTGATGCTGGCTCGGGCCGATGCCTTTTGGTTGTGCAGACTGTTGTCCCTGAATGTAAGGCGTGAGGAGATAGGTATGCTGATTCTGACTCGTCGGTGCGCGGAGAGCCTGATTATCGGTGACGGTGAAATCACCGTGACCGTGCTTGGCGTCAAAGGTAATCAGGTGCGGATTGGGGTCAATGCGCCCAAGGAAGTCGCTGTTCACCGTGAAGAGATTTACCTGCGCATCAAGAAAGAGAAGGACCAGGAACCAAGCCATTAATTTTATTTGAATTTTTGGTTTGCAAACGGGGAAAAGGGTGGTTATTATACGCCCCGTGTTGCGGAGAGCTGGCCGAGTGGCCGAAGGCGCTCCCCTGCTAAGGGAGTACACCTCAAAAGGGTGTCGGGGGTTCGAATCCCCCGTTCTCCGCCATTATTTGCGTAGTACGTTGTAATCTGGCTTCTTCTGTAAGTTGTTGAATTTACTAGAAAAAGTGATTGACAAAGAGATTAAACGGCCTATAATGCGCGGCAACAAATGCACTCGTAGCTCAGCTGGATAGAGTACTCGGCTACGAACCGAGCGGTCACAGGTTCGAATCCTGTCGAGTGCACCATTTAAGCGTTGTTTGTAGTAATACAAATAGCTGCTTTAGAAAGAGCCTGGCTTCAACAGGTCTTCGGAAGTACCACTCACTTCCAGAAGTAAAATGCGGTAGCCAGAGGTGAACTGGTTTAAAAAGCGCCACCTGCACTCGTAGCTCAGCTGGATAGAGTACTCGGCTACGAACCGAGCGGTCACAGGTTCGAATCCTGTCGAGTGCACCATAAAATGAAAGGCCCGCATACAAATGCGGGCCTTTTGTCTTTCTACGGTTTGCCTTTTACGCAGCCGTTCTGATCGAACGTTACCTGTCTGCTGCGTCCCTTCTTTTCTTCATAGATGTACCTCCGCTCGCCGTTGCGGTCGACGATTCTGTCCGGTCGGCCCAGCAGGCTTTCGACATCGCGACGGGTCATGCCCGCAGGCGTCTGTTGATTGATGATCGCTCGACGGCGCTGCTCCGCATTCAATACGTTGCCGCAACCGTCATCGCGCTGGCCGACGATGACCAATTCCCTGTCTTGCGGTACGGGTTGCCTATCGTTTTGCAGCGTGGGGGCGGGCAGGCGTGTTCCAGGCGGGGCGTTATAGGCGCTGTGCTGTTTCAGGTTCTGGCCCGGCGGGCAGCTCAAGGTGGTAAACGTGATATGGCCGCGCTCGTCCTCGCAACGATTGACGGTGTTTGCCCATGTGCAGGCGGGCAGGCAGAGCAGGGCAGTAATAACGGTTTTGCGGATGTCCAACGGCATGAGCGCGTCCTCCTTGACGGGGTCGAGGCAGACTAGCGGCATGAAATTTTTCGGGCGAGCGTGTTTTCTTCTCCGGATGTGACGTCGTAGCAGTAACGACTCGGACGATGCTTAACATTGTGTTGCAAGCGATTGTTCCGCGTTGAATTTTTAACATGAAGCCCCGGCAAGCGGTGTATCATTGCGCCCGTCAGCCCCGCCGGGGCTTGTGGAATACCTCCATGGACTTACCCAGTAGCAACTCAGAATTAAGCTTTACCAATCAAGAATCGACTGATTGATCTTCCGGCGTGGTCCACTGCTGGGAGTGGAGTTCGCCTATGACCGAAATTGAAGTAAAGAAAACGCAGGACAGCCTCCAGGATCGCCTGGCGCAGGTTGTCGACCTGCTGCAGCGCCAGCGTGTGGTGGAAGACCTGACCCATCGTCAGGAAGGCCAGCATCAGGACCGCGTTGAAAACCTTGTTCACCGGCAGAATCTGGTCGAGCTGCAACGCAAGCTCGATGATCTGCACTCTGCCGACGTCGCCTATATTCTCGAAGCCCTTCCGCTGGAAGACCGCCTGACGGTCTGGCAACTGGTCAAGGCCGAGCGTGACGGTGACATCCTGCTCGAAGTTTCCGACGCTGTGCGCGAGACGCTGATCGCCGACATGGACGATCACGAACTGCTGGCCGCCGCCAAGGAGATGGACGCCGACGAGTTGGCCGACCTTGCGCCGGAACTGCCGCGCGACGTCGTTCACGAGCTGATGGAAGCGCTAGACAGCCAGCAGCGCGAACGCGTTCGTTCGGCCTTGTCCTATGACGAAGAGCAAGTCGGCGCGCTGATGGACTTCGAGATGGTCACCATCCGCGAAGACGTCAGCCTGGAAGTGGTGCTGCGCTATCTGCGCCGGCTCAAGGAGCTGCCAAGCCACACCGACAAACTGTTTGTTGTCGATTACGACGGCGTGCTCAAGGGCGTACTGCCGATCAAGCGCTTGCTGGTCAACGATCCTGAAAAGCAGGTCTCGGAAGTCATGGCCAGCGACCCGGTGAGTTTTCACCCGGACGGTGAAGCCTATGAGGCGGCCCAGGCCTTCGAGCGTTACGACCTGATTTCCTCGCCGGTGGTGGACAAGAACGGCAAGCTCATCGGCCGTCTGACCATCGACGAAATGGTCGACCTGATTCGTGAGGAAAGTGAAAGCGAAGTGCTCAACATGGCCGGTCTGCGCGAAGAAGAAGACATCTTCGCGTCGGTCTGGCGTTCGCTGCGTAACCGCTGGTCCTGGCTGGCGATCAACCTGATCACGGCGTTTATCGCCTCGCGGGTTATCGGTCTGTTCGAAGGCTCCATTGAGAAGCTGGTGGCGCTGGCGGCATTGATGCCGATCGTGGCGGGTATCGGCGGTAACTCGGGTAACCAGACCATCACCATGATCGTTCGCGCGATGGCGCTGGACCAGGTCAGCACTGGCAACACGTCCAGGCTGATGCGCAAGGAGTTGGGCGTTGCGCTGGCCAATGGACTGATCTGGGGTGGGGTGATCGGTGTGGTGGCTTACTTGCTCTACCACAGCTGGTCGCTGGGGGTGGTGATGACCGCTGCCATGACCCTGAACTTGCTGCTGGCGGCGTTCATGGGGGTATTGATCCCTATGACCCTGGCACGCCTCGGTCGCGACCCGGCCATGGGCTCCAGTGTGATGATTACCGCCATGACCGACAGTGGCGGGTTCTTCATCTTTCTGGGTCTCGCGACGTTGTTTCTGCTCTGAAAGAAGCGCCGCACCGAAACACAAAAACCGCCTTTACCGGCGGTTTTTTGTTTTCGGGCGGGTGGTCTTAACACTGCAGGCTTGAAACGACAGTCACAAAAAAGCCAGCTCAGGGCTGGCTTTTGCGTCTCTGGCGTCGCGACTTATTCGTCGTCGTTCGCCAGGCTGGTGTCGTGGGCGATCAGCGAAACCAGTGCGTTCTGTTGGCGATGAGCGAGCTGGCGGAAACGCTGCAGCAATTCGCGCTCATGCAGGGACAGCTCCGGGCTGTCCAGACGCAGGCTAGGCTCGTCACCCAGAGCGCCTTCCTGAATCAGGCTTTGCTCCAGGCGAGCGATGATCTCGGAGTTCATGCTGCGATGATGCTGCTTGGCGACTTCCGCAATGCGCTCACGCATGCCTTCAGGGAGACGGACAACGAACTTGTCAGCGGTGCGACTGGAATAATTGGCCTGTTTCATAGGGCTCATATATTTAACCGAATTAGTTCAAAGGAGTAGGCGGTTCGTGCATCAGGCCGCGAGATGTCATCGTCTGACTGTCATTTTGGCAAAATGTTCCACCGGCCAACATAAAGGTCCGCCATCATGCATCAATACGTCGGATCCTTGGCGTCAAATCTGTGACAAATATTGAACTAGATAAAGGCGTTTAGCCAGCACCAATTATCAGAAATGCGTTCTGGTTTGCAAAGTTCCCGACCGCCGTCGATCCGATCGATAGCCGCGTGGCACGCGGGTTTGCGCCATGATGGCTATCTGTCTTCAGCGTAGAGGGGTCTGCAAAAAATTTCGAGAAACCGATCAAGAAAGAGACGAAGGGTCGGTTCGAGGCGTATCTCTGCTGCAATGGCTTGGCGGCGAGACCGTATCAGATGGCGTTAAAAAAAGCATATCAGCTGTGTGTCAGGTAGGTATCAAGGCTTGGCCTGACGCAGTACAGGATCGAATTTGATCCGCCGGCCAACCACCAGCGCTACCACGAACAGGCTGGCGAAAACCCCGGCTGCAATCTCGAAACAGGTGCCTGTCGCGGCCATTGTAGGGGGCAGCAAGCGGGCAGCGGCCATGGCCATGACAGCCAGAATCAGAAAGGACAAAGCGGCTTTGGACATGGAAATTCTCAAGGGACAGATCGAAAGTGGATGCTGATGCGTGGGAGGCCCGGATTCAAAATACCCAGCGCTCGGAGCGATCGACCGTGACCGCCTCGTCGTTGTCGGTGGTCAGTATGGTCTCTGCATGCTGGGCAGGCATTGCGGCATAACGCGGCGCCGATTTGATCAGATAGTGAGGTTGAGCCTGAACGGCGACGCTCTCGGTCCGGGTACCATCCTGAAAGTGAAAGGCGATCAGCGCCACCAGGGCTGCGGCATTCAACAGGGAGAGGGTCATGTTCATCTCGGATACCTTCGTTTGGAGTTGGTTTTTGAAGGGTGTCGCACGAAGGTAGGTAATGCAGCCTGCATGCCAATCGACAAATCGAAAAAAGATCAATAAAAACAATAGGTTGAGAGATTTTTTCAAGCCCGTTGGATTGCACTTTGCAATGATGTCAATGTGCAGTCTTGCAATTTGCATGACGTGATCCTCCTTGTCGTCACGGTGTTGACGGCCTACAGCCTGAAACGGCAATGACAACATGACAAAACAACGACTTGCCGTTAACATGCTCGCCGTTCGCTGGCGCGGTTCAGAGCGTTGGCATCGTGTCTCAGTAGCTCAATTGGATAGAGCATCCCCCTCCTAAGGGGAAGGTTGTGAGTTCGAACCTCGCCTGGGACACCACTCTCTTTTATCTTCCGGCTTTTACCCTCCGTCCCTAATGCGAAAGGCTGCCTCGTCAGTTCAATATCGCCAGTGCCGTTCTAGTTCTTTCTATATCGCTGGATGAGTGCAGTCGGCGGGTCGCTGATTGTAGGCCTGTTACTTCAATTCATTCCGTTCGCCATGACACTGGAATCATGAGTCGTTGAAGGTGTCTGTTTGCCCCTTAAACAAGTCGTCACCTGACTAGTCCGATGTACCTGTTGGATCCCCCATTGGATAACTGCATCGAGCAACTCCCCGGCACGGCCCCCACGCGCAGCGCGCCGCCCGCAAGACATCGGCTGCACCCAATGTTGGTGGCAGTTTGGCTATCGCGCCAGTTTTGCCATATATTGCTTTGCACTTAATAAATGCGATTTATCGCTTGCGGCTATTAGGGGCAGAAGGTGTTAATGCACTGAAACATGCCTGGCAAGTCATGCAGTCTTCAAATCAATGTTGAATAACTCATCCGCGCTGAGGATATATAGCCCTTGTATGGGAATGTATCTGGTCTGTTCGGGATACGCAGGCATACAATCGTGTGGGTTGGCACATTCAGTACCGTGATCTAATTCAGTTTCTCGAACACCCGGTCATGCGCAAGTTGCGTGGCGAACCCTGCTGACAAAAAAGGGCAGCGCATTGTGCGCCGGTGTCGGGTTTGCGGAATTTCTCTATTCTGAAAACGGGGGGCTTGCCACCATGAAACTGTTATCCACGATCACGCTTGCGTGCGCGCTGGGTGTTGCGATGCCGGGGGCCGCCCAGGCGGCCGAGTCGGGAGGGTATTCGATGCAGCAGACGTCTGTTTCCTATCGCTCGATCAATGTCGATGGCCTGAATATTTTCTATCGTGAAGCGGGGCCGACCGATGCGCCAACGCTGCTGATGCTGCACGGCTTCCCCAGTTCGTCGCGGATGTACGATCCGTTGCTGGCGCGCCTGGCCGGGCACTATCACCTGGTGGCGCCGGACTATCCGGGCTTCGGCCACAGCGATGCGCCGGATCCCAAGACCTTCACCTACACCTTCGACAAACTCGCCGATGTGATGCAGGACTTCACCCAGGCGCTAGGGCTGAAGCGCTATTCGTTGCTGGTGCAGGACTACGGCGGTCCGGTCGGTTTCCGCATGGCGGTCAATCATCCGGAACGATTGCAGGCGCTGATCGTGCAGAACGCAGTGTCACACGAAGACGGACTTGGCCCGTTATGGCAGAAGCGTCGCGAGTTCTGGGCCAATCGTGAGGCCAACGAAGCCGGCCTGCGTGCGACCTTCTTCTCCTTCGCCACCACCAAGCAGCGTCACGTCGGCGCGAGCCCCAATGCCGAGGCATTCAACCCGGATCTGTGGACTGACGAGTTCGCCTTCCTGAATCAACCGGGGCAGGCCGATATCCAGAGCGATCTGTTTTACGACTACCGCACCAACGTCGCCAGTTATCCGAAGTGGCAGGCCTGGATGCGCGAGTATCAGCCGCCGACGCTGGTGGTGTGGGGCAAATACGATCCGTCGTTCCAGGTGGCCGAGGCCGCAGCCTATCAGCGTGACCTGCCCAAGGCGCAAGTGCATGTACTGGACGCAGGGCACTTTGCACTGGACGAGAAGCCCGACGAGATTGCAGGCTTGATTGACCAGTTCCTCAGCAAGACCGTCAAGGCGCAGGATAAGTAAGCGAAAAAATCAGCTGCCCGGGTCGCCGGGCAGCTGATTCTGGTAACGCAAACGGCGAGGTTATTTGGCTTCGCCGGTTTTGCCGGTGTAGACCGGCAGGCGTTTTTCCACGTCGGCTTTTTCTTGCAGGCCCATGTCCATCAGTTGCTTGATGCGGTTCTGCGTGGCGGGACGCTGGACCGAATCGATGAAGCCTTTCCATTCGGCGCCGATGTCTTCGTCGGCCGGCAGACTGGACTTGTTCACCAGCGCCTTGATGTCGGCAATCGTCTCGCGGTCGAAGCGGGCGATGCGGCGGGCCATGGCGTCGACGAAGCCGTCCAGTTGCGCGTCTGGCAGCGAGCGGTTGACGTAGCCGTAACGCTCGGCGAGGTCGCCGTTGATGTCTTCGCCGGTCAGCAGCACTTCAAGGGCGCGGCCCCGACCGATCAGGCGCGGCAGGCGCGAACTGGGGCCGCCGCCGGGCACCAGGCCGGCGGCGATTTCCCACTGCGACAGCACGGCTTTTTCACGGCTGGCGAAGCGCATGTCGCTGGCCAAGGACAGCTCACTGCCGACACCCGTGGCGCGACCGCGGATTTTCGCGATCGACACCACGGGAGCCTTGCTCAGGCGCACCAGCATGTCGGGCAGCGGCGGCAGGCCGGTGGTGCCATTGGGCATGCTGGTGGTGTCGGAGAGCGGTGGAACGAAGTCGTAGTGGGTCAGGAAGAAATCCGGCACGTCGCTTTCAAAGACCACCACGCGGACCTTGCTGTCGGATTCGATCGCGGTGATCACTTCGTTCAACTGCGGCATGGTTTCCGGGCCATAGATGTTGAACGGCGGGTTATGGAACGTGACACGCCAGTATTCCGGGGTGACGCGGGTCAGGATCACTTCTTTCTTGGTGGCAGCGGTCTTGCCGGCTGCGGCTTTGGTGGTCGAGGTGTCGGCGGCCTGGGTGGCACCGGAAAGGGTCAGACCGCTGATGATCAGGGCGGCGGCGAGCAATTGCAGTTTCATTTGGAACCTCCAGCAGGGGAAGGCACGATTGAGTGACTGCGGCGGTAGCGCCAGATTGGCCCGAAAAGACCGGGTCAGTGTGAAGCCGGGACGAGTCAGCCCTCAGCGGTCCATCAGGACCACTGTTGGCAATTTGCTATCGAGCCGGCTTCTGCGCTACATCAAGACACGCAGCTTTTTAATCACGTCCGGCTCAGGCCAGCGTGACGACCGCGTTGATGTTGCCGCGGGTGGCCTTGGAGTAAGGGCACGCGGCATGCGCTGCATCAACGACTTTCTGCGCGGTGTCGCGGTCCAGGCCTGGCAGGCTGACCTTCAGGCGAGCCTGGATCAGGTAACCCCCTTCGTTGGTCCCCAGGTCCACTTCGGTATCGACGGCTGTATCGGCCGGAACCTTGACTCCCATTTTCGGCGCGACCACCCCGATTGCGCCGATGAAGCAGGCTGACCAGCCGGCGGCGAACAGTTGCTCGGGGTTGGTGCCCGGGCGATTGGAGCCCGGCGAGGACAGTTTGATGTCAAGTTGTTCGTCCGAGCTTTTGGCGATGCCGTCGCGACCACCAGACGTATGGACTTTGGCGGTGTACAGCACTTTGTCGATGTCTTTGCTCATGATGCGCTCCTTACGTTAAATGCCAGCAACTCAAGACCGCTCGCTATCGAGTCGATGCAATTGTCGCTCGCGTTTGGGGCGGGTCTGTTTCGCCCGTTTAATGTCGAGGCTGATTCAGTTGCAGCTGTGCAACATCACACCGCGTGTCACGGCCTGCCGGCTTCGGCAAACCGTGACCCAAGGGGCTTCTGTATCAGTGACCGGCGCTCTGGCCGCCATCGACGTGAAGGATCTCGCCGGTGACGAAGTTGGCGCTGTCCAGGTACAGGACCGCCTGCACGATGTCGGCGGTTTCGCCCATGTGGCCCATCGGATGCAGGGCGCCCAGTGCCGCGTGGGTTTCTTCGCCGTGCATCGGCGTCTTGATGATGCCCGGGGAGACGGCGTTCACGCGGATGCCGCGTTTGGCGTACTCGATGGCCAGGGATTTGGTGGCAGCGTTCATGCCGCCCTTGGTCAGCGACGCCATGACCGATGGCACGCCTTCGATGGCGTGGTCCACCAGCGTAGTCGTGATGCTGACCACGTGCCCGCCGCTGCCTTGTTTTTCCATCTGGGCGATGGCCAATTGCGACATGCGGAAGAAGCTGGTCATGTTGGTCGCAACGATCTGTGCGTAGTCTTCAGCGGTGTATTCGGTGAACGGCTTGGCAACGAAGATACCGGCGTTGTTGACCAGGCTGTCGATGCGGCCGAACTTCGCCACGCCTTCACGGATGACTTTTTCGGCGGTCGCCGGATCGCCGATGTCGCCCTGCACGGTGAGGATGTCCGGGTGGGTCGACGGTTTGATCGAGCGGGAGGTCGCGATGACCTGATAACCGAGTTTGCGGAAGCCATCGACGATGCCTGCACCCAGGCCCTGCGATGCGCCAGTGACTACGACTACTTTTTTCTGATTGCTCATGATGATTCTCGACAATGTATGAATGTGTAGGGATGTGGAAAACGTTGTTTCAGGCGGCCGCAGTGGCCTGTGCCATTTCTCGCAGCACCTGCTCGTAGTACTCGACCGATTGCGAGCCGGAGACCAGTTGGCGGTCGTTGAGCACCATCGCAGGGACCGAATTGATCCCGCGTTCGTGATAGAACGTTTCGAGCTCACGGACTTCGTTGGCGAACGTTCCGCTTGCCAGCACTTCGCGGGCTTTCTCGGTGTCCAGTCCGGCTTCGGCCGCCAGGCGCACCAGCGTTGAGTGGTCGCCGGGGTTCTGGCCGTCGGTGAAATACGCCTTGAGCAGGATCTTTTTCAGTTCGACCTGACGACCTTCCTGCACGGCCCACAGCAGCAGGCGATGCGCGTCGAAGGTGTTGTAGAAGTGACTGCGCTTCTCCAGGTCGAACCGGAAACCGATGGCTTGCCCGCGGGCGATCACCATTTCGTTGCGTGAAGCAACTTCTTCGGCAGTGCGACCATATTTGCGCATCATGTGCTTGACTGCGTGCTCGCCCTCGGCCGGCATGTCCGGGTTCAGTTCGAAGGGCTTGTACGTCAGCTCGACGGCGACTTCGCCGACAAGGTTCGCTATGGCTTGTTCCAGCGCGGTAGCGCCAAGGGCACACCAGGGGCACACGACATCGGACACGAAGTCGATTTTGACCGGGCGGCTCACGACTTCGACTCCGCCAGGGTCTTGCGGTACTCGGTGGTGGTGATGCCAGCATAGCCCCAGTTATCGGTGTCGACCTCTTCGATCACGATGTGGGTCAGGTGCGGATCCTTGTTCAGCACGGTCTGCATGGTCTGAGTGATTTCTGCGATGACCTGGGCTTTCTGCTCTTTGGTGACGCCGTCGCGGGTGATACGAACGCTGATGAAAGGCATGTCGATGACTCCAGTGTTGTCCCCCGTCGGGTGACGGGGCGGCAGGTGGAGTGGACTTTAGAAAGTTGCCGGCGAGGGATAAAGACGAGGGCGGGAACATCATTTGTGATGCGGTGTAACTAATCGCGCGAAGGTGTCAACGCGGCGACTTGTGGGGGCGGGCTTGCCCGCGAAAGCGGTGACACGCATAACATTGCAGCCACAGAACGATCGCTTTCGCGGGCGAGCCCGCTCCCACAGGTTTCGCTGCGAGCGATGATTCCCGGCGCAACACCCACAAAAAAGCCACGGAGCTTTCACCCCGTGGCTTTCTTCAACGATGCACATCAAGGCCGATGTGCAAGGCGTCTGGCATTACAGCGCCATGTCGTTCGCAGGCTTGTCTTCCAGCGGCTTGGTTGCCGACGGAATGGTGCCGACGCTCTGGTCGATGACCGGCGGCGGGTCCAGCTGCAGCACTTCGGCGGTGTAATTCCACTCTTTCTGCACGGCGGCAGGCGAGTCGTTCAGCTTGGTGCCGTAGCTCGGCACGACCTGGCGAATCTTGGCTTGCCACTCAGGTGTCGCGACCTTGTCCTTGAACACCTTCTCCAGCACGTTGAGCATGATCGGTGCGGCGGTCGACGCACCTGGCGATGCGCCCAGCAACGCAGCGATGCTGCCATCCTGAGACGAGACGACTTCGGTGCCCAGTTTCAGCACGCCGCCTTTCTCGGCATCACGCTTGATGATCTGCACGCGCTGACCGGCCTGCCACAGACGCCAGTCTTCTTTCTTGGCGTGCGGGAAGTACTCCTGCAGCGCCTTGAAGCGGTCGTCGTCGGACAGCATCAGCTGGCCGGCGAGGTACTCGACCAGCGGGTACTGCTCGATACCGACCTTGGTCATCGGCCAGAAGTTGTGGGTGGTCATGCTGCTGAACAGGTCCAGGTAGGAGCCTTCTTTCAGGAACTTGGTGGAGAACGTGGCGAACGGGCCAAACAGAATCACACGCTTGCCGTCCAGCACGCGGGTGTCCAGGTGCGGTACCGACATGGGTGGCGCGCCGGTGGAGGCGATGCCGTAGGCCTTGGCCATGTGCTGCATGGCGACGGTCGGGTTCTCCGTCACCAGGAACGAACCGCCCACCGGGAAGCCAGCGTAGTCACGGCCTTCCGGAATGCCGGATTTCTGCAGCAGCTTCAACGCGCCGCCGCCGGCACCGATGAAGACGAACTTGGCGTCGGTGGCGTTGGTGGAACCGTCTTTCAGGTTCTTGTACGCGACATGCCAGGAGCCGTCTTCGTTGCGCGTGATGTCTTCGACTTCGGTGGACAGCTTCAGCTTGAAGTTCGACTGAGTCTGCAGCGAGGAAACGTACTGACGAGTGACTTCGCCCCAGTTGGCGTCGGTGCCGATCGGCGTCCAGGTGGTCGCCAGTTTCTGGTTCGGGTCACGGCCTTCCATCATCAGCGGAACCCATTTGGCGATCTGTGCCGGGTCTTCGGAATACTGCATCGGACGGAACAGCGGGCTGGCCTGCAGCGCTTCATAGCGCTTCTTCAGGAACTTGATGTTGTCATCGCCCCAGACAAAGCTCATGTGCGGCGTGGAGTTGATGAACGAATGCGGGTTTTTCAGGACGCCGCTTCTGACCTGCCAGGCCAGAAACTGACGGGTGACCTGGAAAGCCTCGTTGATCTCGATGGCTTTGGAAATGTTGACCTTGCCGTCTTTGTCTTCCGGCGTGTAGTTCAACTCTGCCAGACCGGAGTGGCCGGTACCGGCGTTGTTCCAGCCGTTGGAGCTTTCTTCGGCGACACCGTCCAGACGCTCGATCATTTCCATCGACCAGCCCGGCTCCAGCTCATTGAGCCAGACGCCCAGGGTCGAACTCATGATGCCGCCACCGATCAGCAGCACGTCGACCTTTTTGGCCTCGGCGGCGTGTGCCTGCAGCATGCCCAGCGAAATCGCCAGACCCAGCAGGGCCTTGTTCGTCGTTTTCAACATTGCGTAATCCAATTGATAGAACGTTGACCGCCTGCCGCTTTTTATCGAGGCGAAACCGGCGCTGGCACGTCGGTTGACGTGAGCGAAAGCCCGGTACGCACCCTGAGGGCGAGGAGGTAGGGTTCAAGGTCGATGGGACGAACCTTGAGTTCTGTGTCCCTCCGCGCTGGCTTTTTATTCGGTCATTGGATTCAGCAGCTTGAGTAACAGCAAACACCCCCGCAGCGCCCGGTCATCAGGTCCAGGCCTTCTGCAAGAGGGCGGCGATTATAACTGAAATGTTATTTCCGACAAATAACAGGGCGATTTAGTCAATACGCCAATGTGTCACTGGTGGCAAACCGCCGCAGGCTGTAGGCGATTGTGGCTGCGAGGGGCCTGTTCCAGACGGTTCTGCGTTGACTGATCTACCGATTTCGCGAGCAGGGCTCCCTCCTACGAGGGCGGTGGTGGTCTCGGGAAATATGAATGACCGGCTGACCCGACACAGCGTTTTGGCGGTCGATAAATGCTTGATGACTTGACCCAAACCTGTGGGAGGGAGCTCTGCTCGCGATGGCGTCATGTCAGACACTGCTGCGTTGACTGATCCACCGCTATCGCGAGCAAGCTCACTCCTACAGGGGGCTGTGGTGGTTTTGAGAAATGCGCATGACCGGCTGACCCGATACAGCGTTTTTCCGGCCAATGAACATTTGATGGCCCGACCCCAAACCCGTGGGAGGGAGCCCTGCTCGCGAAGAGGCCATTTCAGGCACTGCTTTACCGTCTGATCCACCGCCATCGCGAGCAAGCTCACTCCTACAGGGCCGGTGGGGTCTCGGAAAATGTGGATGACCGCCAGACATGGCACAGCGTTTTGCCGGTCGATAGATGCTTGATGACTTGACTCAAACCCGTGGGAGGGAGCCCTGCTCGCGAAAGGGCCATGTCAGACACTGCTGCACTGTCTGATCCACCGCCATCGCGAGCAAGTTCACTCCTACACAGATCAAACCGTAAACTTGCCCACCATCCCGTTGAAAGCCACCGCCAGGCGCGAGAGTTCCTGGCTGGAGGCGTTGGTCTGGTTGGCGCCGGCGGCGGTCTGGGCGGAGAGGTCCTGGATGTTGACCAGGTTGCGGTCGACTTCGCGGGCGACCTGGGCCTGTTCTTCGGCGGCGCTGGCGATGACCAGGTTGCGTTCGTTGATCTGGCTGACGCCTTCGCTGATGCGTTCCAGTGCGCGGCCGGCTTCGGTGGCCAGGGTCTGGGTGTTGACGGCGATGGCCTGACTCTTGCCCATGGCTTGCACGGCTTCGTCGGCGCCGTTGCGGACCAGGGTGATCATCGATTCGATCTCTCCGGTGGACGCCTGGGTGCGGGCGGCGAGGGCGCGGACCTCGTCGGCGACCACGGCAAAGCCGCGGCCTTGTTCACCCGCGCGGGCGGCTTCGATGGCGGCGTTGAGGGCCAGCAGGTTGGTCTGTTCGGCAATACCGCGAATCACGTCGAGGACTTTGGTGATGTCGCGGATCTGGCCGGCCAGGGCTTCGACGCGCTGGGTCGAGTCGTTGATTTCCACGGTCATGGTGTTCATCGCCGTGACCGCCTGTTGCACCTGCTGCTGACCCTTGAGGGCGTCAGTGGCGGTCTGGGCCGAGACTTGCGAGGCGCTGGCGGCGTTGCGCGCGACTTCTTCCACGGCAGCGGTCATTTCATTGACCGCCGTAGCGGCCTGCTGGATCTCGTCGTTCTGGCGTTGCAGGCCACGGGTGCTGTCGTCGGTGACCGCCGTCAGTTCTTCGGCAGCCGAGGCCAGTTGGTCCGAGGCGCTGGCAATCTGTTGCACCGTGCCTTTAAGGCTGCCTTGCATGTGCGACAGCGCCTTGAGCAGTTGCCCGGTTTCGTCCTGGCCCTGGGCGACGATGGCCTGGGTCAGGTCACCGCTGGCGACCCGCGAGGCGCTTTCCACCGACAGATAGATCGGGCGGGTGATCATGCGGGTGACGATCAGGCCCAGAGCAATGGCGCTGATCACCGCAATCAGCGAGCCGACCATCAGTATCCAGCTCACCTGGCTGTTGGTGGCGACGCCAGCGGCGCTGGATTCATTGGCCTGGCGGGCGTTGGATTCGATGATGATCTTCAGTTCGCCCATGGTCTTGCGGTAGACCGGGGTGACGTTGTTTGCCGCCAGCTTGCCGGCCTGCTCGATGTCGCCACTCTGCACGGCAGCGAGGGCGTTCTGCGCAGCGGAAATGTAGGCTTGCCAGTCGCGCTCGAAATCGTCACCGGCGGCTTTTTCGTCGGCCTGTAGCGGTGTGCCACGGTAGATCCTGAAATCAGTATCGGCCTGGGCCTGATTTTCGCGGAACGACTGCAGCGCCGAGTTGATCTCGTCGGGGCTGGCCTTGAGCGCGCTGAGGGCGATGACCTTGAAGAAGTCGCGGTTGGTAGCGATGACGTTGGCCTTGACCGAGTCGACCTTGGCAATCGACAGCAGGTTGTTGCTCACCGTGTTCTGGAACAGATCATATAGACGCGTGATACCGGACTGTCCCAGCACGCCCACCACGATGGTGATCAGCGCGCACAGACAAAAAGCAGACAGCAGCTTGGATTTGAGTTTCAGGTTGATCAGCCAGGACATGGGGGCTACTCGGGGTCGGAAAGGTAGGCAGTCGGCAGGACGGCTCCCGCTTTACGGCGTATCGGCGGGGGTGAGGCGGACTTTACACATTTTGAAATAACTATGATGAAGGGCGTCATTTCACTGTTTTCCTGCTGTAATCGCCTAAGCTTTGCCATGGCTTAGCCGATAACCGGGGCAAGCGGCGTCTTGTCGCAGCGAAAGTGTGCCCGGTTTGCCTGAAATAACTTGATGGCGAATTGATGTTGGCTATCATCTGCACCGCCGAGAAAACCAGGCGGTGGGACGGTGCTGTAGCCCGTTGTGTAATGGCCCGAGGGCCGATTTTTACTCGCTTGACAGGAATCTCGATGCTGGCGTGGAACCAAAAAAGCTTTCTGATCGTCGATGATTTCTCCGATTTCCGCAGTTCGGTCCGCTCGATGCTGCGCGAATTGGGCGTCAA
Organism: Pseudomonas sp. NPDC090208; assembly: GCF_044746785.1. NCBI lineage: Bacteria > Pseudomonadati > Pseudomonadota > Gammaproteobacteria > Pseudomonadales > Pseudomonadaceae > Pseudomonas > Pseudomonas sp. NPDC090208. Next base: position 232,850 of record NZ_JBIVCU010000007.1, on the reverse strand, counting down.
GGAAGTAGACACCGCCGACAATGGCGAGCAGGCGCTGAAGATGTGCTCGCAGAAGCGCTACGACTTCATCCTGCACGATTTCAATCTGGGCGACGGCAAGAAGAACGGCCAGCAGGTGCTCGAAGACCTGATGACCGACAAGCTCATCAGCCACGAAAGCGTGTTCGTCATGGTCACCGCCGAAAACAGCCAGGCGATGGTCATGAGTGCGCTGGAGTGGGAGCCGGATGCCTACCTGACCAAACCGTTCAACCGCGCCAGCCTTGCCCAGCGTCTGGAAAAGATCGTCCAGCGCAAGAACCTGCTCAAGCCGATTCTGCAGGCGCTGGACCGTGGCAAACCGGCCGAGGTGCTGGCTGCCTGCGTCAACCTGACCAAACAGGACCCGCGTTTTGCGCCGTTGTGCCTGCGCTACAAGGCCGATGCGCTGCGCGACCTGAATCAGAACGAGCCGCTGGAAGCCTTCCTCAAGTCGATCATCGCCGACCGCCCGCAGCCTTGGACGTACTCGGCGCTGGGCAAGCTGCTGTACAAGCGCGGTCGGCATGCCGAAGCGCAGGGTGTCTATGAAGACGCCATTCGTGCATTTCCGGCGATGCCGGTGCTGTTCGACGGTCTGGCGGATGTCCTGATTGCCAGCGGCGACCGCCGCCGTGCGCAGAAGATGCTCGAAGAAGCCGTGCGCCTGTCACCGTACGCCGTGCGCCGTCAGCATCTGCTGGGCAAGCTGGCGCTGGAAAACCAGGACTATGATGGCGCCTCACGGGCCTATCGTCAGGCGGTTTCCCAGGGCCAGTTCTCGCGCTTCAAGGACCCGGAAACCAACCTCGGTTTGGCGCAAGCCCTGATCAGCAAGGGCGCCGAACGCGGTTTTGATGCGCGCACGCGGGTCGAGATCAACCAGACTCTCGGCGATGTTGCCAAGGAACACGCCAACGACGCCGGCCTGCAAGTGCGTGCGCGGCTGATGAAAGCCACCAGCGTGATCAACTCCGATCCGGAAATGGCCGCCAAGCTGACCGAGCAGGCCATGAGCCGGCTGGAAGGCATGGAACAGTTCCTCAGTGCCGATGCCGCGCTGGCAGTGGCCGCGCAGCTGAAGCAGCTGGGTCAGGAATCGGCCGGTGCCGGTGTGTTGAAAAGCTGCGCGGAAATCTACGGCGACGACCCGGTGGTGATGCAAGGCATCGCCAAACAGACCGACGACCCGGAAATCCTCGGCGCCGGCAAGGCCGCCATCGATCTCAACATGCAGGGCATCCGCAGTTACCGTGCCGGCCAGTTGGGCGAAGCCCAGGACCTGTTCCGCAAGGCGCTGGCGCTACAACCGAAGAACATCAGTATCGCGTTGAACATGGCCCAGTCGCTGCTGCATGTCGGCGTGCAGAACCTCGACACCGCGAGCCTGCAAGAGTGCAAGAACAGCCTCAAGGCGGTCGGCAAGATGCCCGACACCGATCCACGTTACGAGCGTTATCAAAAGCTGCGACTCAGGGCATTCGGCGAATGAAAGAGCAGGATCCGGGGCTGGATTTTTCCATGGTGATCGCCTCCACCGTGCACGACATGAAGAACTCGCTGGCGACGCTGACCCAGGCCCACAGCCAGTGGGTCAAACTGCTGCCGCCGACCCATCAGGGCACGGCGGAGCAGGGCGTGATCGACTACGAATTCGCCCACCTCAACGGCATGCTCGTGCAGTTGCTGGGCTTGTACAAAATGGGCGTCAACCAGTTGCCGTTGCGCCCGGACTACCACGAGCTGGACGACTTCATCGAAGCGCAGCTGGCGTTCCATCAGGAAGTGCTCGCCAGCCGGGGCATCGTCGCCCGCTACGAGGTGGACGATTTCGGCCTGCCGGGGTTCTTCGACCGCGAACTGGTCGGCTCGGTGATTTCCAACGTGGTGATCAACGCCATCCGTTACGCCCGCAGCGAAGTGCTGATCAGCGCCGGACAGGTGGGTGAGCAACTGGTGATCCGGGTCAACGACGACGGCGCAGGCTTTCCGGCGCAGATGCTCGAACAGCAGAGCGACCTGGTGCTGGGCATCAAGCAGAGCAGCGGCAGCACCGGTCTGGGCCTGTACTTCGCGGCACACATCGCCCGTCAGCACCAGCGCCAGGGTGTGCATGGCCACATCGAAATCGCCAACGGCGGCGAGCTGGGCGGTGGGTTGTTCAGTATTTACCTGCCGTAAAGCATTCCCTGTAGGAGCGCGGCTTGTCCCGCGACCTGCCGGGAACCGGCAGTCAATCCATCCGAATTGGCCTTGTCAGGTACACCGCGCGAGAGGGTTTTACTCGGTGCCCCCTGTAGGAGCTGGCTTGCCCTGCGAGCGGCTGCGCAGCAGTCGTAAATCCGGAGTATGCAGTGTGTCAGGATTGCAAAGTCGTCGGGTTCTACGACGGGTTCCCCGCCGATCGCAGGGCAAGCCAGCTCCTACAGATCGGGTGGAGTCGCGACTCCCGTAGCCTTCCGGGTTACAGATTGCTCGCCAGTTTTGCCTGCTGCGGACTCCACCCCCCACCCAGCGCCTTGTACAGATTGATCTGATTGACCTCCCGCGCCAGTTCCAGATTCAGCCATTCCTGCTGGGCGGCGAACAGCGAGCGTTGTGCGTCCATGGTCGAAAAGTAGCTGTCGAGCCCGGCCTCGAAACGCAGCCGTGACTGGCGGTACGCCTCCTGATAATCACCGACCAGTCGCTGCTGCGCGGTCACCTGCGAGAGCATTTCCTGACGGGCGCTGAGGGCGTCGGCGGCTTCGCGGAAGGCGTTCTGCACGGTGCCTTCGTAGGCCGCGATATTGGCGTCGTGACGGGCGCGGCTGGCGTCGACACCGGCGCGGCGCTGACCACCGTCGAGCAGGGTCATGGAGCCGGCGGCCGCCAGTTGCCAGAACTCCGCAGGCCCGGTGAACAGTTTCGAGAAATCGCCGCTGAGGCTGCCCAGCGCACCGGTCAGCGACAGGGTCGGGAAATACGCACTGCGCGCCGCGCCGATGTCGGCGTTGGATGCGCGCAACAGCGCTTCGGCGGACATGATGTCGGGGCGCCGCTGAATCAGGCTGGACGGCAGACCGGCGGGCACGTCGGCGGTGGCCAGGGTCTTGCCCAGTTCGCCGACCGGCAGGAGCGATTCCGGCAACGGCTGGCCGACCAGCACCCGCAGGGCATTGAGGTTCTGCGCCACTTTCAGCCGGTAGCTGTTGACCTGTACGGCGGCGGTATTGGTCATGGCGTCGCCCTGATGCACATCGATCCGCGCCGTCGAACCGAGGTTGTAGCTGCTGCGCAGCAATTCGCCGTAATGGGCCTGGGCGTCGTAGGTGGACTGGGCCAGATTGAGCAGGCTCTGATTGGCCTTCAGGGTCAGCCAGGTGCTGGTCACTTCACCGATCAGGCCCAGCCGCGCTGTCTGATAATCCGCCGCGCTGGCCTCGAAGCGCGCATCGGCGGCGTTGCGCTGGCTGCGCAGACGGCCGAACAGATCCAGTTCGTAGGAGGTAAACCCGGCAGTGGCTTGAAACGTGTTGTCTGTGCTCCCGGAACTGACCCCGCCACCCTGGGTGCGCACCAGCGGCGGAATCTTGCTGCGCCCGGCGTAAGTGTTCAGGCCAATGGACGGAAACAGCGCGCCGCGCGCGCCGGAAGCTTCGGCGCGGGACTCTTCCACCGAGGCGGCGTACTGGCGCAGGCTGCGGTTGTTTTCCAGGGCCAGGTCGATCACCTGACGCAGGCGCGGATCGGTGATGAAGCTGTGCCAGTCCTCCTGAAACGCCAGCTTGGGATCGGCAGCCCCTTGAAGGTTGCTCGGCCATTGCTGATCGATGGGCGCTTCGGGGCGTTCGTAGGTCGGCTCCAGCGAGCAACCGCCGAGGAGGACCAGGGTCAGAACACTGAGCGCGAGGCAACCCGGTTTTTGCCCGAAGGGCGTGGGAGCCGGCTTGCTGGCGAACTGTCGGGAACCGACAGCAAAACCGGTCGACCTTGTGGTGTCAGACATACTTCACTCTCCGGGTTGACGACTGCTGCGCAGCCGATCGCCAGCAAGCCGGCTCCCACGGCCTTTGGCCAGAATCAAATGCAATTCATGGCATCCGGCAACTGTTTTTCAGACGCTCTACAACCGCATCCCGAACAACGCGCGCAATTGCGCCAGCACCACCGCCAGCACATCGCTCCTCGGTGCTGACATACGCGGCGCGGGGCCGGCGGGCAGGCGCAGGTTGACCTTGTTGAAACCCGGCAGCGGCCGACGGCCACGGCGTTGCTGGCGGGCGCGACGGCTGCGCATAGGTTGCGGCGGACGCTTCTCGCCAATCAGTGAACGGCGCAGCAGGCTGCTGAACGCAACCACCGGTTCAGCCTTGCCGGCAACGTTGGTGTTGGCGTCGCTGAACAACCGGCCAATCAGACGTTGGCGCAGCGTTTCGTCCAGATCGACAAACTGCAGACCAAGGCGGCCATCGCCGGTCTGCCGCCTGACTTCCACTGGCACCCGCCCGACCTTGTTGACCCACACTGTGCCGCGCAGCCCCGGCTTGATCCGCGCCGAATGCTCGCAGGCGAACGACGCGCCGGTGATGGAAATATCGGTCAGTCGCCCGGCGAACATGCGCCCGGCCAGGTGCAGCCCGGCCGGCTTGGTAAAGGGGAATCGCTCTTCGCCATGCAAGCGCGGGCGGTCGACGCAGGCCACCAGAGTGGCGACGTTGTAGACCAGTGCCACCACCGTCCAGCACAGGTTGAACTGCATGTTGCCGTCGAAGGCGTCGGCAGTGGCAATCGCGGTGAAGGCGCCGATCTGCGCGAACAGGGTGAGGAAGAAAAAGAACCCGAACAGCTTCCAGTGAACCACCGCCTTCGAGCGATCAATGCCTTTGGCAGTAACCTTGAACGGCCGGCCGAACGGGCGGATCAGCGCGCTGACGATGGTCGCGGTGACCGCCAGCGAGGCGACGATCTGCGTGACCTCGGTGAAGATCGGCAGGGTGCGCCGGTCGGTGACCCAGGTGCCGTAACCCCAGAAGGCGATCAGCGCCGGCATGCCGAAGGCGAGGAAATCCACCGGCTTGGCATAGAACCCGGCGATGCCGAAGTACCAATAGAGCAACGGCGAAATCAGCATCATCAGAATGAACGGCTTGGAGAACCAGTGCAGCATGCCGTGGATGTAATGCAGGCGGTCGTTGAGGCTGTAGCCGCGCCCGCGCAGCGGACCGTCCGGCAGCAGCGCCACCTGAATCGTGCCCAGGCACCAGCGGCCGCGCTGGTTGATGTACTCGGTCAGGCCTTCGGCGGACAGACCGATGGACAGCCGCTCGTTGAGCCAGCGGGTGACGTAGCCTTTCTGCAACAGGCGATAGGTGGTGTAGATGTCTTCGCACACGGAACCGGTGGGGAAGCCGCCGATTTCTTCGATGCGGTCACGCCGTACCACGAACGAGGTGCCGACGCAGAATGCCGCATCCCAGCCATCCTTGGCCGGCTGATAGACGTCGAAGAACACCCGCTGCTCGTCGACCCAACAGGTTTCCGAGCCGAGGTTGTGCTGGATCGGATCGGGGTTGTAGTAGAACTGCGGGGTCTGCACCAGCGCGACTTTCGGGTCTTCGAACAGGCCGAGGGTGCGCAGCAAAATCGGCTGCTGCGGCGCGAAGTCGGCGTCCAGCACCAGAATGTACGGTGCGTTGGTCGAGGCGGCGGACTGGCGCAGGCCGTTGTTCAGGTTGCCGGCCTTGGCGTGGCTGTTGTCCGGGCGGCGGGCGTAATACACACCCATCTGCGCGCAATAGTCGCGCAGCCAGTCGCGGCGGGTGTCGTCGAGCACCCAGACATTGAAGTTGGGGTAATCCATGGCCTTGGCGGCGATGATGGTTTTCTCCAGCACCTCCAGGCCTTCGTTATAGGTGCAGATGAACACGTCCACCGCCGGCACGTCGCGCCCGGCGGCGCGCAGGCGTTCGGCTCCGGCATCGGCACGACCGCTGTGGTCGCTGCGCACCAGCATGACCACGATCGACACCAGCGTGTAGGTGATCGCCAGCAGCTCGAAAAACAGAAAAGTGTACGACCACAGCGTGGCGAAGCCGGCATGGATGTCCGGCAGGGTTTCGCGCACGCGCCAGATCACGTAGTTGATCAGCAGCAGGGCGGTCATGACCCCGAACACTGCCCGCGCACCCCATTGATCGCGGTGGGTCAGCACGGCGAACAGCACCACCATCGTCAGGGTGCCGAGGTTGAGCTGCCACAGTTGCAAGGCGTCGAGTGCGTGCATGTCAGTTGGCCTCCTGAGCGCCGGTAAACGGATTGACGCCACTGGCCGCGATGGCGGCCCAGGCGGTGGCGCCCAGATGAGGCAGGTGATAGTAGAAAAAGTCGTTGCTGGTGGAATCCGGGCCGATGGCCAGGCCGGTGCTGATGCGGGTCTGCGGCGTGGCGAACAGCCAGCCATCGGCGGCCTGCTGGGCGACCAGCAGCTTCCACAGCGGCCGCGCCTTGTCGTCGGCGCCGGTGAGTTGCGCCACGGCGGCGGCCTGGGCGGTGCCTTCGGTCCACAGGCCATCGGGCTCGCGGTTGAAGCCGTAACCGCCGCCGAAACGGTGGGCCTGATCGACGAAGCCGAACACCCGCGACCAGTCGGCGGGCGGATTGCTCAGGGCGATCAGCGGCCAGATCTGCGCATCCAGTCCCGAGCGCTGGTATTCGGCGGTCTGACCGTCCGGCAGGGTGCCGATCAGAAAGCGGCCTTCGCTGGCCAGCCACTGGCTGTCGACGAACTGCCGGGCCAGACGCGCCTGGCTGGCGCTGTCCGGGTTGGTGTCGATGCGCTCCAGGGCGCTCCAGGCGGCGGCCAGATCGACGTTGTGCTCGGTGGATTTCCAGCCCTGGCGCACTGGGTTCGGCGGGTAGCCGTAGTAGCCGCCGATGAAACCGGCGGGCGTCTGGCTGTCGTAGGTGTGGTTGCGGGTCCAGGTCAGCACCTTGCGTGCCGCTTGCAGGTAGCGCGGCTGTTCGGTCTGCCGATAAGCCTCCAGCAAGGCCAGCGCCGCCCAGGCCTGATTGCCGGTGGCGCTGCCGACCTGATAGGCGTCCTGATTCCAGGCGTTGCGTTCGCGGCTCCAGTAGCCGGGCAATACGATCGCCCCGGAGGTTTTCACCGCGCCGGCGGCGTAGGCGTTGCGCAGGCGACCGTCGTCGTAGTCGGGGTCATGTTCGGTGGCGTAGGCCAGCGCATCGGCGATGCGCCCGGCCGCCTGGGGTTTGCCGCAGCCGTACAGGGCAATGCTGGCCAGCGCGTTGTCATAGGTGAAGGCCACGCCACGCAGGGCGATGATGTCGGTGGTCTTGCCCTTGAGCGGCGGGTAACTGGCCAGTAGCACCGGGCCTTCCGGCAGCGCACCGACGGCTTGATCCAGAGCGTTGCAGGTCAGTTGCAACAGCTGCGGACGGCTTTGCACGGCCAGTGCCGAGGTGACGAACACGCTCAGCAGCAAGCCCACACCCAGACGTTTCATTGCGATACCTCGGCGGTCACCCAGTTGCCGGGGTTGCAGACCTTGCTGCGTTGCGCTGCCGTCAGCTCGCCGTCAAAGGCGCCGACCACGTACACCGCGTTTTGCTCGGCGTAGGGGAACGGCACGCTGTAACTGGCCGACTGGGTGTCGGTGGGGCTCGACAGCAATTGCAGTACGTGGGCCTTGAGCGGTTCGTCGAGGCCGGCGACGTTGACCGTCAGCTGGGTTTCGCGGCTGATCTTGCTGGCCATGCGCTCGGGGAACACGGCGATCACGTTGCTCTGGTCGCACTGGGTGGCGCGCAGCAGCGTGGAGCCGGCGCGCACCAGCGTGCCCTGCGGCGCGATCAGCTCCTGCACGGTGCCCGGTGCGTAGGCCACCACGTCATAGGCTGCCATCAGGCTGACCCGTTTCTGCTCGGTGTCGATCAGGTGATTGAGGTTGTCCAGCTCCTGCTGCTGGGTGGCGCGGTTCTTCGCCTGATTGGTCAGGCTCAGTTGCAGGGTGGTCATCTGCGCTTGCAGGTCGTACATGCGCAACTGATCGGGGTCGAGGTAGACCTGCTCGCTGGCCGCCGACACGTCGCCGCTGTTGATCCGCAGCTGCGAGCGGATCGATTCGGCGGCGCCCTGCAACGACGCCAGTTGCGCCCGCGATGCCGTTACGGTCGCTTCACTCACGGCGCCCTGGCGGTACAGCTCCTGATTGCGCGTCAACGTGGCGCGGGCGTCCTGCAGGCGGGCCGCGGCGGCGCTGCTTTCGGCCTGAAGCGCGCGCTGGGTGTAGAGCTGACGGGTGCGGTAGGCGCTCTGGTATTGCTGGCTGGTTTTTTCCAGCGAGTCGTAGAACTGCTGGTCGTGCTCGGCCTGGCTTTTCAGCGACGCCAGTTGCTGCTCCAGCGTCAGCCGACGGGTCTGCAGGGCCAGCAGGGTTTCCTGGTTGGCCCGAGGGTTTTCGATGGTGGCGATGGTCTGCCCCTTGTCGAACGACTCGCCGGGCTTGAGCGTCAGGCGGGTGACGGTGCCGTCGATGGGCGTGGTCAGCAGCAGCACCGGCGCATTGAGAATTGCCCGGGTCGCCGAAGACGACAGCAGTGGCTTGAACAGCGTGGAAAACAGCAGCCAGACAATGAAGAACAGCACGCTGAAGCCGGCCAGGCGCGGCAGCAGGGACAGCGGAATCAGCGGCGGCCTGGCTGGTTTGCCGGTGGTCGTGTCGAGCGTCAGGTTGGTCATCATCCGGTACTCCAGGGTCGAGCGTGCACAGAAACTTCGCAGGCAGGCACACAGGCGCCGTGACTGCGTCGGGTAGACGACAGCTGAACCAAGGCATACGAAAGCGCCGCCGAATCAACGGCGAGATACAGAATCTGGATTTTTGAAAGCGCAGGACTGTAAAGGCTGGGTACGTCCCGTCTTGTTGAAGTGCAGCGGCGTGATCCAGGCAGGAGACAACGATCACGGGCCTTACGCTAGGCGTGAAGTCTTTTACTGTCAACGACCTGCGTCGGCTGAAGTTTTGGCGTCGGTTTTGCGTCACGGATTTTTGACGCAACGATAATCATCGAAGCGTCGAACCGGCGTTCAAGCCGATGATTTGTCGGATGTTTTTTTAGCGGTGTAAAAAATGTGCGGAACGTTCACGATTTTTTCGAGGCTAAAACCGTTATGAGCCATCACAAAAAAATATAAGCAGCCGCCGGTTTAGCACTGTATTTCAGCGTTTGACCGGCATGTCAGTCACCAGCCGCGACACCGGCACCTCGTTGAGCACCACGGTGTAATTCAACTGGCCGATGGTTTGCGGCAGATCGCTGTCGACGTATTCGAGGGAAGAGTCGGTGAGCTTGGCGATCAGTTGCCCGGAGCGGTAGATGCGCAGCGGCTTGTTGTTGCCCTCGGCCACCCGCCAGCGCAGGGTGACGGTGCGGGCGCTGTTGTTCAGGGTGGCGGTCAGTTGGCGCACCCCCAGAGGGCCGATCAGCGGCACGCCGTCGATGTTGTGCCGTTGGGCGTCGGTGTTGATGCCCATGTGCACCAGAATGGTCGGCGCGACATCGGTGACGGCGGGCAGGCCGTACAGTCCGTCCAGCGACGGGTTGAACGGGTCGGGAACGGGGTGGCTCAACTCGTCGTTGACCGGTTCATCGAGGCCGATGAAAGCGGTCTTCTCGCTGCGGCTCTGTTCACCGTGGTCGTAACCGTCCGGCAGGCGCCGGCCATGGTCGGTGACGATCATCACCATCCAGTCCTCGTCCGGGAGGCCTTTCTTGCGTTGCGTCAGAGCGTCGAGCATTTCCCCGACATGGCGGTCGACCGTGGTGATGGCCTGCTGGTACTGCGCGCTGAAACCGTTCTCGTGGCCGGCGCCGTCCGGCTGGTCGAGGTGAGCGAAGATGAAATCGAAGTTGCCGGTCAGCAACTCCTGGGCCGTGCGGTCGGTCACGCACTGATCGTCGCCGCCGCACTTGACGCCGAGCTCGATGAAACCGGCGCTGAGGTCGTCGCTGAAGTTATCGTTGATCGGGTTCCAGCTGACGATGCTGGCGGTGTGTCGGGTCGGCGCGGACAGGCTGATCAGCTTGAACAGGCTGTCGGTCTTGTTGCGCAGGCTGCTGTCGTTGCTGGCGATGCGGTGCCGGTCGGCCCACGCGCCAGTAAGAATGCTGGCCCAGCCCGGGCCGCTGAAGGTGGTCTGTTGGGTCGAGGTGCCGACGATGCCGCCGGTGTACGCAGGATGCGGCTTGAAGCGCGCCAGCACCGGCGCCCGTCCGCCCGCGATGGCTTGTTGCAGTTGTTCGTATTGCAGGCCGTCGATGCCGATCAGCAGCGCCTTGTGCCGATGAAAATCGACGGAGTCGCCCAGCAGCATGTTTTTCAGCAACAGGGCGGCCAGCAACCCCAGAAGCAATGCTGTGCCGCAAAGTCTGGCAATCGGGTTCATGGTCAGCCTCATTGTTTACGCTGAGGTCGCGGGCAGTAAGGCATGGGAAAAGCGACGTTCCTTGTCGATGACTGCAACGGGATCTATTGGTTATAGCGGAGATTTGCCGGGGTGGGATGGCAATCACGACGGCTTTTGCGGCAGTGCGCAAATCCCTCGGATAACACACATCCTGTGGGAGGGAGCTCTGCTCGCGATGGCGTCAAATCAGCCAATGCAGTGTTGAATGACCCACCGCTATCGCGAGCAGAGCTCCCTCCCACAGGTACGCCGCCAAGCACCTGTAGCAGTCCGGCTTGCCGGCGGCAGCGATCTTATGGGCATCACCGCCGGCAAGCCGGACGGCTACGGAGGAGCAATTACAACTACAACCCTTTGCCCAGCACCACATTCAGCGCGTTGCGCGCATCGTCCAGCTGTACCAGGGTGGCGTGGTGGGCGCCGAGGGCGTCGCGGTTTTCGATGGCGGTCAGGATCGCCTTGTGCCGTGGCAGTGCCAGCTCATGCAGGTTGGGCCGCTTGTTGGAGTGCTTCAGCGCCTCACGCAATGCCAGCGACAGCATGTTGCACAGGTGTGCCAGCAGATCGTTGTGGGTGGCGTCGGCGATGCGGCTGTGGAAATCCAGGTCCGGCTGCAACACGTCTTCCACCGTCGGCGCGGCGGCCATGCGCTGGTAGGCCTCGCCGATGGAGGCGATTTCATCCGCGGTCGCGTGCTGGGCGGCGAGGGCGGCGGCGGCCGGCTCGATGATGCTGCGCACGCTGGTGAGCAGGGCGAAGAACTCGTTCTGCGGCGAACTCTGCATCAGCCAGTGCAGAACGTCCGGATCGAGGATGTGCCATTCACGACGCGGCTTGACCACCGTGCCGACCCGAGGCCGTGAATACACCAGCCCCTTGGCCACCAGCACCCGCGTGGCCTCACGCAGCACCGGGCGGCTGACCGCATATTCCTCGCACAACAGCGCCTCGGCGGGCAGCTTGTCGTCCGGCTTGAAGTGGCCGGACACAATCTGCATGCCGATGTCCTGGACGATGCGCGAATGCATGCTTTTGCGGTCGGAAGGCTTACGGTAATCCATGGGGCGCGAGGCGGTCCTGAAGGGAAGTGCGGCGCATCATAGCACTGGCTGAAGCGACTGGATTGTTGCATTACCTGTAGGAGCTGGCTTGCCCTGCGACCGGCGGGGAACCCGTCGTAAAACCATACACATTGGCCGCATCAGATAGACCGCGTGTACAGGTTTTACGACGACTTCGTCGCCGGTCGCAGGGCAAGCCAGCTCCTACAGGTGGTGCGTGTCAGGCCATCAATGCGAATGCCGCGGCACTTCGGCCCCGCGCGTACCCACCAGGAAGTCGAAGTCGCAACCCTGGTCGGCCTGCATCACATGGTCGATGTACAGCTGGCGATAACCACCGATCAGGTTGTGCTGCGGCGCTTGCCAGTCGGCCAGACGGGCTTCCAGCTCCTGTTGCGGGATGTCCAGGTGCAGACGGCCGGTGGAGCAGTCCAGCTCGATCCAGTCACCTTCGCGCACCACGGCCAGCGGACCGCCGGCTGCCGCTTCCGGCGCGACGTGCAGGACCACGGTGCCGTAGGCGGTGCCACTCATGCGTGCGTCGGAGATGCGCACCATGTCGGTCACGCCCTGGGCCAGCAGCTTGGCCGGCAGGCCCATGTTGCCGACTTCGGCCATGCCCGGATAACCCTTCGGCCCGCAGTTCTTCATCACCAGAATGCTGTTGGCGTCGACGTCCAGCTCCGGGTCGTTGATGCGTGCCTTGTATTCGTCGAAGTTCTCGAACACCACGGCGCGACCGCGATGCTGCATCAGCGCAGGCGTTGCCGCCGATGGCTTGAGCACAGCGCCCAGTGGCGCCAGGTTGCCGCGCAGCACGCAGATGCCGCCGTCGGCGCGGATCGGGTTGTCCAGTGCGCGGATCACCTCATCGTCGCCATAGATCGGCGCGTTCTTGACGTTTTCGCGCAGGCTCTTGCCGTTGACGGTCAGCGCATTCGGGTTAGGCAACAGGCTGGCTTCATCCATGCGGCGCAGCACGGCAGGCAGGCCGCCGGCGTAGTAGAACTCTTCCATCAGGAAACGCCCGGACGGCTGCAGGTCGACGATGGTCGGCATGCCGCGACCGATGCGGGTCCAGTCGTCCAGCTCCAGATCGACACCGATGCGACCGGCGATGGCCTTGAGGTGGATCACCGCGTTGGTCGAACCGCCGATGGCGGCGTTGACGCGAATGGCGTTCTCGAAAGCTTCCTTGGTCAGGATCTTCGACAGGCGCAGGTCTTCGTTGACCATCTGCACCGCGCGCATGCCAGACATGTGCGCCAGCACATAGCGGCGCGAATCCACGGCCGGGATCGCGGCGTTGTGCGGCAGCGAGGTGCCCAGTGCTTCGGCCATGCAAGCCATGGTCGAGGCGGTGCCCATGGTGTTGCAGGTACCGGCCGAGCGCGACATGCCGGCTTCGGCGGAAAGGAATTCGTCGAGGCTGATCTGCCCGGCTTTATAGGACTCGTGCATCTGCCAGACGATGGTGCCGGCGCCGATGTCCTTGCCTTTGTGCTTGCCGTTGAGCATCGGCCCGCCGGTGACGACGATGGCCGGCACGTCACAGCTGGCGGCGCCCATCAGCAGGGCAGGGGTGGTCTTGTCGCAGCCGGTCAGCAGGACCACGCCGTCGATGGGGTTGCCGCGAATCGCCTCTTCCACGTCCATGCTCGCCAGGTTGCGGGTGAGCATTGCTGTCGGACGCAGGTTCGATTCGCCGTTGGAAAACACCGGAAATTCAACCGGAAAACCACCGGCTTCGATGACGCCACGTTTGACGTGCTCGGCGATGGTACGGAAGTGGGCGTTGCACGGGGTCAGTTCCGACCAGGTGTTGCAGATGCCGATGATGGGCTTGCCCTGAAACTGGTGGTCGGCGATGCCTTGGTTCTTCATCCAGCTGCGGTACATGAAGCCGTTCTTGTCGGCGGTACCGAACCATTGGGCCGAACGCAGGGTGGGTTTCTTGTGGGTATTGGATGGGGAATCAGACATAAATCAGCACTCTTATTGTAAGACTAAAAGCTTCGTGTGCTGACTAAAATAGGCTGAAAATCGTCTGAGTGGAAGTGTTGTCACGCCAAATAGTATTACTATATAGTCGGTTTCCATCGAGGGACGACCCTGTCTGCCGCCTATTGCAATCTGCATGGCTGTCACCGGCACACACGAAGCCAGAGGTTTCCCCGAGTTTTCCATAACAAAAACAACGTGGAGACCGCTTGCATGAGCCAGGAACTCAGGCTTATTCGTCGCATCACCCTGAAACTCATTCCCTTTCTGATCCTGTTGTACCTGATCGCCTACGTCGACCGCTCTGCCGTGGGCTTTGCCAAGCTGCACATGGGCGCGGACGTCGGCATCGGCGATGCGGCCTATGGCCTGGGCGCAGGGCTGTTCTTCATTGGTTACTTCCTGCTGGAAATCCCCAGCAACCTGATGCTCGAACGCTTCGGCGCGCGGCGCTGGTTTGCCCGGATCATGATCACCTGGGGCGCGATCACCATGGGCATGGCCTTCATTCAGGGGCCGACCAGCTTCTATGTGATGCGCTTTCTGCTCGGCGCGGCCGAAGCGGGCTTCTTTCCTGGCGTGCTCTATTACATCACCCAGTGGTTCCCGGTGCGCCATCGCGGCAAGATCCTCGGCCTGTTCATTCTTTCCCAGCCCATCGCGATGATGATCACCGGTCCTATTTCCGGTGGTCTGCTGGGCATGGAAGGGATTGCCGGGCTGCACGGCTGGCAATGGCTGTTCCTGTGCATCGGTGCGCCGGCGATTCTGCTGACCTGGCCGGTACTGCGCTGGTTGCCGGACGGCCCGAGCGACGTGAAGTGGATGGACCCGGTGGAAAAGCAGTGGCTGTCCGGTGAGTTGAAACGCGACCTGGAAGAATACGGCCAGACCCGTCACGGCAACCCGCTGCACGCGCTCAAGGACAAACGTGTCCTGCTGCTGGCGCTGTTCTATCTGCCGGTGACGTTGAGCATCTATGGCCTCGGGCTGTGGCTGCCGACGCTTATCAAGCAATTCGGCACCACGGATTTGATGACCGGTTTCATTTCGGCAGTGCCCTACATTTTCGGCATCGTCGGCTTGTTGATCGTGCCGCGCAGCTCCGACCGCCTGAACGACCGCTACGGCCACCTGGCCTTCCTTTATGTGATCGGTGCGCTCGGCCTGTTTTTCAGCGCCTTCCTCAGCTCGCCGGTGCTGCAACTGGCGGCGCTGTGCATGGTGGCGTTCTCGCTGTTCTCCTGCACGGCGGTTTTCTGGACCCTGCCGGGGCGTTTCTTCGCCGGCGCCAGTGCCGCTGCCGGTATCGCCCTGATCAACTCGGTGGGCAACCTCGGCGGCTACATCGGCCCGTTCGTCGTCGGCTGGCTGAAAGAAATCACCGGCAACCTGGCCAGCGGCCTGTATTTCCTGTCGGGCGTGATGGTTTTCGGACTGATCCTGACCGGCGTGGTGTACCGCGTGCTGGAACGCAGACACCTGCTGCCGGAAAGCGAATTCACCGGCAGCGCCCGCAGTTCTCGTTAACGACACTGACTTGTCATTCAGAGGCACGCCACGCCCTGTAGGTGCGGCTTGCCCCGCGCCCCTTGTAGGAGCTGGCTTGTCCTGCGAGCGGCGACGAAGTCGTCGTAAAACCTGTGCATGCGGTGTGCCTGACACTGCCAAGGCGTATGGTTTTACGACTGCTTCGCAGCCGCTCGCAGGACAAGCCAGCTCCTACAAGGGAGCCGCTCAACTCATAGAAGGAGCATTCCATGCATTTGGTTCAATTCGAATTGGGCAACGGCGAGCGCCGTGTGGGTCTGGTGGACGGTGCGCTGGTGCGCGAAGTGCAGGGCGCGACCAGCACCCGCGAACTGGCCCTGGCCGCCATCGACAAGAAGATTTCCCTGGCCGAACAGGTCGACAGCCTGGGTCTGGGCGATAGCCACGATTATTCGCAGCTGCGCGCCGACCTGAGCATCCTGCCGCCGCTGGATCACCCGGACCCGGCGCACCTGCTGGTCAGCGGCACCGGCCTGACCCACCTGGGCAGCGCGTCGGCCCGCGACAAGATGCATCAGCACGGCAACGACGAGTCGGCCATGACCGACACCATGCGCATCTTCAAATGGGGCATCGAAGGCGGCAAACCGGCGGCCGGCGAGGCGGGCGTGCAACCGGAGTGGTTCTACAAGGGCGACGGCAGCATCGTCATCCGTCCGGGCGAAGCCTTCCCGCAACCGCCGTTTTCCGAAGACGCCGGTGAAGAGCCGGAGCTGTCCGGCCTGTACGTGATCGGCAACGACGGCCAGCCGTACCGTCTGGGCTTTGCCATCGGCAACGAGTTCTCCGACCACGTCATGGAGCGCAAGAACTACCTGTACCTGGCCCATTCCAAATTGCGCGCCTGCTCGTTCGGCCCGGAACTGCGCATTGGCGACCTGCCGGCGCACCTGGCCGGCACCAGCCGCATCCTGCGCGACGGCGAAGTGCTGTGGGAGAAGGAATTCCTCAGCGGTGAGGCGAACATGTGCCACAGCCTGCAGAACCTTGAATTCCACCACTTCAAATACCGTCAGTTCCTGCGTCCGGGCGATGTGCATGTGCACTTCTTCGGCACCGCGACCCTGTCGTTCGCCGACGGCATCAAGACCCAGCCGGGAGACCGTTTCGAAATCAGCCAGGCCGAATTCGGCGCACCGCTGGTCAACGGCATCGCTGCTGAAGACGCCGTGTTCCACGCGGGCGGCGTCAAACAGCTCTAAAGCGTTTCCCATTGTAGGAGTGAGCTTGCTCGCGATTCGTTGCATCAGGTGACGCAATGGTGACTGACATACCGCTATCGCGAGCAAGCTCACTCCTACATGGCCAGATGCCTTTCAATCCGATTTGTTCTACAGGAATCCCCCATGTCCCAGATCCTCGGCCACAACTACATCGGCGGCCAGCGCAGCGCTGCCGGTGAAATCATCGTCTATAGCGTCGACGCCAGCACTGGCGAAAAGCTGCCCCACGATTTTCATCAGGCCACCGTCGAAGAAGTCGATGCCGCCTGCAAGGCCGCCGCGGCGGCATACCCGGCCTACCGTTCGCTGAGCGCGGAAAAACGTGCGCAATTCCTCGACGCCATCGCCGATGAAATCGACGCGCTGGGCGACGAGTTCATCGCCACCGTCTGCCGCGAAACCGCCTTGCCGACCGCTCGTATCCAGGGTGAGCGCGGCCGCGTGACCGGGCAGATGCGTCTGTTCGCCAAGGTCCTGCGCCGGGGTGACTTCTACGGCGCGCGCATCGATCTGGCGCTGCCGGAGCGCAAGCCGGCGCCGCGTCCTGATCTGCGCCAGTACCGCATTGGCCTCGGCCCGGTGGCGGTGTTCGGTGCCAGCAACTTCCCGCTGGCGTTCTCCACGGCGGGCGGCGACACCGCCTCGGCGCTGGCCGCCGGTTGCCCGGTGGTGTTCAAGGCTCACAGCGGCCACATGGCTACCGCCGAATGGGTCGCCGATGCGCTGCTGCGCGCCGCCGACAAGACCGGCATGCCCAAGGGCGTGTTCAACATGATCTACGGCGGTGGCGTCGGAGAGTGGCTGGTCAAGCACCCGGCGATCCAGGCCGTCGGCTTCACCGGTTCGCTCAAGGGCGGGCGTGCCCTGTGCGACATGGCCGCCGCACGTCCGCAGCCGATCCCGGTGTTCGCCGAGATGTCGAGCATCAACCCGGTGATCATCCTGCCCCAGGCGCTGGGCCTGCGTAGCGAACGCATCGCCGCTGAACTGGCCGGCTCCATCGTCCAGGGCTGCGGGCAGTTCTGTACCAACCCGGGCCTGATCATCGGCCTGCGTTCGCCGGCGTTCACAGAGTTCCAGCAGCGGCTGGCTGCGCAAATCAATGATCAGCCGCCACAGACCATGCTCAACGCCGGCACGCTGAGCAGCTACAGCCGTGGCCTGAAGGCGCTGCATGCGCACGCCGGCATCGAGCACCTGGCCGGCAGCGAGCAGCAGGGCGATCAGGCGCAGCCGCAACTGTTCAAGGCCGACGTCAGCCTGCTGCTGAACGGCGAAGAGCTATTGCAGGAAGAAGTGTTCGGTCCGAGCTCGATCGTCGTCGAAGTGGCCGATCAGGCCCAACTCACTGAAGCCCTGCTCGGCCTGCACGGCCAGCTCACCGCGACCTTGTTGGTCGACGGCGACGACATGCAGCGCTTCAGCGAACTGACCGGCCTGCTGGAGCAGAAAGTCGGGCGCATCCTGATCAACGGTTATCCGACCGGGGTGGAAGTGGTCGATTCGATGGTCCACGGCGGCCCGTACCCGGCGACGTCCGACTCGCGCGGCACCTCGGTCGGCACCCTGGCCATCGACCGCTACCTGCGTCCGGTGTGCTTCCAGAACTACCCCGACAGCGCCTTGCCCGACGCCCTGAAAAACGCCAACCCGCTGGGCATTCAGCGGCTGGTGGACGGGGTGAACACAACCTCCGCCATCACCGCATAACCCGTGTAGGAGCGTGGCTTGTCCCGCGAGCGACGGGGAACCCGTCGTAAAACCGGCGAATGCGGTCAGTCTGATCCACCGCATTCACCGGATTTACGACTGCTGCGCAGCCGGTCGCAGGGCAAGCCAGCTCCTACAGGGAATCGCGGTGAATCAGGTGCCGATATGTAAACGCCGTACTTGTAGGAGCGTGGCTTGTCCCGCGAGCGGCGGGGAACCCGTCGTAAAACCGGCGAATGCGGTCAGTCTGATCCACCGCATTCACCGGATTTACGACTGCTGCGCAGCCGGTCGCAGAGCAAGCCAGCTCCTACAGGGATTCGTGCAAGACATGACCCACCCGACACCCAATAACAACAACCGAGGTGTGCCCCATGACCGCCAACGCCATACCGCTGGAACAGTCCGACACCGACCTGCTTGAAGACCGCATCTATCGCAAGGTCAGCTGGCGCATCGTGCCGCTGTTCATCTGCTGTTTCCTGTTCGCCTATCTGGACCGGGTCAACATCAGCTTCGCCAAGCTGCAGATGGCCAGCGACCTGGGTTTCAGTGAAACGGTCTACGGCCTGGGCGCCAGTCTGTTCTTCGTCGGCTACTTCCTGTTCGAGGTGCCAAGCAACGTGTTGCTGCACCGCCTCGGCGCGCGGTTGTGGATCGCGCGGATCATGGTGTCATGGGGCATCGCCTCGGCCTGCATGATGTTCGTGCAGAGCGAATTCTGGTTCTACACCCTGCGTTTTCTGATCGGCGTGATGGAAGCCGGCTTTGTCCCCGGCGTGCTGTATTTCTTCACCCAGTGGTACCCAAGTACCCGCCGCGCGCGGGTCAATTCGTATTTCAAAAGCTCGATCTGCCTGTGTGGCATCGTCGGTGGCCCGTTGGCGGCCATCATCCTCAGCCACTTCGACGGCGTCATGGGCCTGCCCGGCTGGCGCTGGCTGTTTCTGCTCGAAGGCGTGCCATCGGTGCTGCTGGGCGGCGTGGTGATCTGGCTGGTCAAGGACCGCATCGAGGATGCGCCGTGGCTCAGCGCCCAAGAAAAGCAGGTGATGCTGACGCGTATGGCCGCCGAGGTGAAACCGGCGTCGTCGCACAATCTCAAGGACATCTGGAAACACCCGACCACCTACGTGATGTCGGCGATTTACCTGTGCCTGGTCATGGCCCTGACCGGCCTGCTGTTCTGGATGCCGCAACTGATCAAGAGCGCGGGCGTGACCGACACCATGAACATCGGCCTGCTCACCGTGATTCCCTATGTGGTGGCAGTGATCGGCAACCTGCTGATCGGCGCCAGTTCCGACCGCCGTGGCGAACGGCGCTGGCACATGGCGGCGTGCGCCACGCTGACCGCGCTGGGCTATCTGGTCTGCGCGCTGTTCCCCGGCCAGTTGTTGCCGCTGATGGTCGGCATGAGCATCATCATGACCGGCATCATCGCCTGGATGCCGATCTTCTGGACCATCCCGCCGCGCTTCCTCAGCGGCCTGGCGGCGGCAGCGGGCATCGCCCTGATCAACTCCCTCGGCCAGCTCGGCGGCATCATCGCGCCGTACATGGTCGGCCGCATCAAGGACCTCACCGGCACCGCCACCCCGGCGCTGTTCGCGCTGTTTGCGGTCAGCGTGCTGGCGATCGCGCTGATCGTCTGGGGTATTCCCAAGCGTTACTACATCAAGGAAGACTGACCGGGTTCGTCCCTTGTGGGAGCGGATTCATCCGCGAGGCGCCAGTTCAGTCGATGAATATCTGTCGGCTGAAAGGCTCTCTCGCGAATGAATTCTCTCCCACAGTCCGCGCCACAGAGGCTTTTGACCTATCATTCGCACTTTGAACCGTTGCGAAGCACTGCCATGACCACCACCCCGCAAAACCTGCGCGCCGAACTGCAAGCCGCGCTGACTTCCCAGAGCATGCTGGAAATCGACGGCCTGCACGCCTTCGAATTCACCCTCGACGAAATGCTCCAGATCGAAAGCATGGACGGCCGCGAGCGCAAGGTCTGGCGCTTCTCCCTGGCCCAGATCGACTCCGCCGAATTCGATGAAAACCTGCAAAGCTGGGTGATCAACGACGGCAACGCCGACCACCGCATCATCGTGCTCAACGCCTTCGCGGCGAGTGATGACGACGAAGAAGACGAATAAACCTTTGTAGGAGTGAGCTTGCTCGCGATTTGTCAGATCAGACACTGCGATGGTGACTGAAACACCGCAATCGTCCGAGTGCGGCCCAGACCAAGCTCACTCCTACAAGGTATGTGGCACCCGCAACTCCCCCTGCCACGCGCTGTCCATACCCCTGATTCCCGCGCACAGCGCGCGTTCATAACGCCAACAACGAGATCACTCCGATGACGCCCAGACTTCTGCCCTGGCTGGTGCTCGCCAGCAGCCTTGCCTCTGTTTCCGTTCAGGCCAAGCCCATGACCGACTACGACGTGCTGATCGGTGCCTACACCGCCGGCGCCAGCGAAGGTATCTACCGCTACGGTTTCAACACCAAGACCGGCCAGCTTGAAGCCAAGCCGCGCCAGGTGATCAAGAGCGAGAACCCATCCTGGCTGACCCTCTCCAAGGACCAGCGTCACCTGTTCGCGGTGAACGAAAACGGTCCCGGCCAGACCGATGTGGTCGGCAAGGTCAGCAGTTTCGCCATCGATCCGAAGACCCATGCGGTGTCGTTCATCAACCAGATCGACAGCAAGGGCGAGGAGCCGACCCATTCCAACCTCAGCGCCGACGGGCGTTTCCTGTTCGTCGCCAACTACGCCGTACACCCCGATCCCGGCGGTTCGCTGGCGGTGGTGCCGGTCGGCAAGGACGGCACACTCTCGCCGGTGGTGCAGACGGCGACCCACGCCGCGAGCAAGGTCAACCCCGAGCGTCAGGCCTCGTCCCACGTCCACGCTGCCGTGCCGACGCCCGACGGCAAATACCTGATCGCCATGGACCTGGGCGCCGACAAGATGTTCGTCTTCAACTATGACGCCAGCAAAACCCAGCCGCTGCAGCCGGCCAAAGTGCCTGCGGTCGAGCTGCCACCGGGCAGCGGCCCGCGCCATCTGGTGTTCAGCAAGGACGGCAAGCACGCCTGGCTGACCATGGAAATGAGCGCCCAGGTGGCGGTGTTCGACTACCACAACGGCGTGTTCAAGCGCACCGAACTGGTCGAGTTGACCAACAAGGAAGGCCAGCAATTCCGCGCCGCCGGCGGCCTGCACACCTCGCCGGACGGCAAGTTCCTCTACGTCGCCAACCGTGGCGAGGTCAATGAACTACTGGTGTTCCGCATCAACGCAAGCAACGGCCAGCTCACCGAGATCCAGCGCCGTTCGGTGGAGGGCAAGGAGCCTCGCGAGTTCGCCTTCGACCCCAGCGGCCAGTTCGTGCTGATCGCCAACCAGAAAAGCAACCAGATCGTGACCGTACGGGTCGACCCGAAAAGCGGTCAGTTAGGCGAAACCGTGCAGAAAATCGACTTCGACTCCCCCTCGGACTTCCGTTTCCTCGGTTTCTGAAGCCGCCAAGTGACACGTTGACGCAGGCCCCAGCCCTTGTTTTTCAAGGGCTGGGGCCATGTATTAATTGAAGTGATATGGGCTAGTGCCAAAAAAGATTTTTTCTGAAAGCGACTCGGGCGTAACTTTCATTCCACGGCCACGACGGTCAAGACTTGAAACGAAACATCAACACCGAGGTACGCATCATGAACTTCAATCTCTTCTCCATCATCGCCGCGTCCGCCATCTCCGCCACTGTTGCATTGCCTGCCAGTGCCAGTGTCGAAGTGACCGACAAGAAAATCAGCGCCACCCAAAGTTACACCCCTAAATACCTGCAACAAAGCGCCAACTTCTACGCAGCCCTGGACCACAAGACCCAGCAATGAATAGAACTGACGATGTGAATCCATTCCCCGTTAACGAAGTACACGCTACCGGGGAATGGATTCTCAAGAAATGAAGCTGAAGTAAAAACGCTGTTTTGCCCGCGACATCGTTACAGGCTACAAGAACGCTTTCGCGAGCAAATTCGCCTATTCCAGGTTGATACGACCCACTGACCATCGCGTGTCAGGCCATGTATCAAATGCAGGCGAGCTTGCTCGCGAAAGCGTTGGATTCCCTCCCTTTCGTCCCCGTCCGCTGAATAAGCCACGGGGATTTTTTTTGCCCGCGTTATTCCTGTAGGAGCGCGCTTGCCCGCGAGACGTTATCGCTGACACTGCAGGGGTGTCTGAAGTAACGCCTCGCGGGCAAGCGCGCTCCTACGGTGATATCTATCGGGCTTATTAATCTTCTAAATAATCAACTCAACTGATTTTTTGAATCGCTGAGCATCGTTTCTCAGTGATACAAACTTTCCGCATCATTCGCTCCAGAAACAGAAACATCCTGGAGCTACCGACATGGCCACTGCCATCCTTCATTCACTTAAACACGGCGCTTATACCGCCATCGCTTTGTATGTTGTTTTCATTGCAGTGGTCACTATTGCCAGCATGCACCCACAACTGACTGCACCGACTGCGGTCTCGGCTCAATCGTCTGTCGTTGCACTGGATCGTGCGGCTGACCAGGCGAAGGGGCGTGCGTCGTGAAAGGCATCAGACTCTGGGTGATCATCTTCTTTGCCGTGATCAACAACGGTTGCTCGCTGCTCGGCTACGGCCAGGGCTCGGTGGGCGGGGTGGCCCGCAGCATCGAATTCAAGACCGAAATGGCCGAAGCCGTGGAGATGCTGCGTGCGCAGAAACTCAACACTGGCAACCCGCCGCCCAAATACGGCGAATTGCTGACCGGGATTTTTCGGTTGACGACTGTATAAGGTCACCGCGGTCCCTGTAGGAGCGCGGCTTGTCCCGCGACCTGCCGGGGACCGGCAGCAAACCCTGACAACTCTGTATTCCTGACACACCGCATACACAGGTTTTACGACGGGTCCCCCGCCGGTCGCAGGGCAAGCCAGCTCCTACAGGTGTTGCTTCAGGCCAGACACTGCGGTGCAGGCTGAGCTACCGCATTCGCCAGCAAGCCGGCTCCTACAAATCTTGCATTTCAGGCCTGACGCTTGGCCATCGCTTCAACAAACAACCGAGAGTCGAGAAACCGCTGCAACCACCCCTGCAACCGCGGATACGGGCTCTGCCAGAACCAGTCCGGGTCAACCCCGCAGAACTGCCGCACGAACGGCGCCAGTGCGGTGTCGGCGAGGGTCAGGTGGTCGGCCACCAGACATTCCCGCTCGCTCAACAGCGTTTCCAGCCTGTGCAGAAACACCTCACCCCGCGCCCGGTACTGCTCCTGAGTGAATTCGGGGTAGCGCACCGCGTATTTGTAACGGTCCAGATCGGTCTTGAAGCGGCTGTCGTTTTCCTCGATCAACTCGGCGATCAGCCGCTGGCCGTCGGCATCGTTGGCCAGCGACCAGTCGTCCGGGTCGTTCTGCGCCAGCGCCCAGCGCATGATGTCCAGGCTCTGTTCCAGTACCTGATCGTCCAGCACCAGAACCGGCACCGTGCCCTTGGGCGAACGGGCAAGCATCTCCGCCGGCTTGGCCTTGAGGCTGACCTCGACGGTTTGCACCGCCACCCCGGCGTAAGCCACCGCCATGCGGGCGCGCATGGCATAGGGGCAGCGGCGAAACGAATAGAGCAGGGCGCCCATCAGCTGACCTCCAGCGTACTCAGGCCGTTGCCTTGGCGACGCACCTGAATCTGCACCGGAATCCGCTCGTGCATTTCCTGCACGTGGGAAATCACCCCGACCTTGCGGCCCTGGGCCTGCAAGCCGTCCAGCGCGTCCATCGCCAGTTGCAGCGACTCGGGGTCGAGGCTGCCGAAGCCCTCATCGATGAACAGCGATTCGATCTTCAAGGTGCTCGACGCCATGGAGGCGAGGCCCAACGCCAGCGCCAGTGAGACCAGGAAGGTTTCGCCGCCCGACAGCGAATGCACCGAGCGCAGTTCGTCGCCCATTTCCGTGTCCATCACCAGCAGGCCAAGCAGGCTGCCGCCGCGTTTGAGGCGGTAGCGGCGTACCAGTTGCTTGAGCTGGGTGTTGGCGTGGTGGACCAGCAGGTCGAGGTTGTAGGTCTGGGCGATCTTGCGGAAGGTGTCGCCGCTGGCCGAGCCGATCAGCGCGTTGATCCGCGCCCAACGCTGGTATTGCCCAGTGGCGGCGGCAATCTGCTCCTGCAATTCGCTGCTGGCGTTGCGCCGACGGTCGTCATCGCTGATCTGCGCGCGCAGGTCGGCGCACTGTTGCTCGCCCTGAGCGGCGAGATTCTGCAGGTCGCCAAGGGCAGCCAGCAGGGTGTCGGCGTCGCTGATGTCGCTGTGCTGGGCCTGATGCTGTTGCAGCTGCGCCTCGCGTTCCTGCAACAGCACCTTGCCTTGTTCGAGGGCTTTTTCGCTGTGTTGCAGGCGCTGACGCAACTGGCTGACCTGCTCGTCGCTGACCGCCAACAGGGCGTCCAGTGCCTGATCGTCGATTTCACCGTGGCTGGTGCGCCACTCGCCGATCTGCCGTTGCAGTTCGGCCAGTTCCTGTTCCATCGCTTGCAGGCGCTGGCGCTCGCTGTTCAGCTCGGTGTCGAGCTTGATCAGGTCGCTGCGGGTCTGCTGCAACTGCTCGGCGGCAGCGGCCTGCGCCTGACGCGCCTGCTCGACCGCCTGTTCCAGCTGTTGCTGCCAGTGTTCGGCGCTGGCGTGTTCACCGAGCATGTCGGCCAGCCGCTGCTGCACGGCGGCCTGCTGTTGCTGGCTGTCGTGCAGTTTCTGTTGCAGTTTCTGCTGTTCGGCCTCGCGGCTCTGCTGGGCGTTCTGTTCGAGGACGATTTTCTGCGCCCGCTCGCCGTGTTCCTGCTGCTCGTCTTTCTGCTGATCGAGCTGCTCCAGACGCCGGGCAACCTGGCTGTCCAGCTGCATGAAACTCTGCGTGGCCGACTCGCGCCAGTGCACCAGGCTCTCGGCCGGTAGCAGCGGTTCGAATTCCCGCAGCGCGGTTTCGAAGGTCTGATTGTCCTGGGCGATCAAACGCTGCTGATCGTCCAGCAGCTTCATCGCCTGCTGGCTGGCCTCGCGGGCGCTCTGCACCTGCTGTTGCAAGCTCTCGGCGTCGCGCTGCACCTTGAGCAGGCGGCTCTGGCGCTGTTCGGCGGCGAGGATTTCCTCGGCCAGTTGATGCAGGCGCTCGCTCAGCCAGTCATTGCGCAGGTGTTCCGGCTGTTCCAGCAAGCGCGGGTACAAGGCCTGGCTTTCCAGCTCCGGCAGCAGCTTCTGCAACTGTTCGTCGAGTTGCTCCTGCTGCGGCTTGAACGCCTTGAGTTGGTTGTTCAGTTCGCCGACTTCGGCGCGCAGCTCGGCGAGTTTTTCGCTCAGTTGGCTGACCTTCAGCCGTGCGCTGTGTTCTTCGTTGTCGTCATGCCCGGACAGCGCCTCCAGCAACGCGCCGGACTGATGATAAGGATGCTCTTCACTGCCACAGACCGGGCACGGTTGCTGATCCACCAGTTGCTCGCGCAACTGCTCGACGCTGGCACTGCGCGCCAGACGCTGGCGTTGCAGCAGCTCGACGGTGACTTTCAGCGCCTGTTCGGCCGCCTCGTGTTCGGTCTTCAGCTTCAAGCCCTGGGCGATGCCCTGTGCGCGACGCTCGGTGGCCTGCTGTTGGTGCGTCTGCACATCCTGCAAGCGGCCGACGATGTCCTGCTGGCGTTGCCACAACCGTTCCAGGCTGTTGCTGGCGCTGTGCTGCTGACGCTGTTCCTGAAGCAACTGGCCGAGGCGCTCGATCTCCTGACCCACCACGTCGGCCTTGACCTCTGCCTCGTCATACAGCGCCTGCAGGGCGCTGCGGGTTTCGCTCAGGGTCTGTTCGGCGCGGGTCGAGGCCTGCTCCAGCGCTGGTAATTCATCGCGGCCCTTGCTCAGGCGTGAGCTGATCGAGACGATCTGTTGCAGCTGCGGACGGTAGGCCTTCCACGACTGGCTCAAGGCATCCAGCGCGGCGCTTTCCTGCAATTGTTCGGCAATCGCCTGCAGACGCTGCTCGACCCGTTGTTGCTGTTCGTTCAGCTGTTGCAGGGAGGTCTGACCGTCGTGGCGAGCCTGTTCGGCGACCCGGGCCTGTTCGCTGACCTGTTGCAGATCCTGGTTCAAATGGTTGAGCTGGACCTGCTGGGCGAAGGCTTCGCTCAGGGCCGGTCGGGCGCTCTGCAGCTGTTCCTGGCTCTGTTGCAGGCTGGCCTGGGTTTCACCGAGTCGGGTTTCCAGTTCGCTGAGACGTGCCTGCTGTTCGGTCTGCTGTTGCGTATGGCGCTGAATGTCCGCCGTCAGCGGTTGCAACTGACCATTGAGTTTCGCCCGCTGGCCGAACAGGTGGCGCTGCGGTGCCAGGCGTTCCAGTTGGCCCAATTGTTGGCGCTCGCCGTGCTGGCTGTCCCAGCCCTGTTGCGCGCTGGCCAGTTGTTCGGCGGCGGCCTGCTGACTGTCGCGCAGGCGGTTCAGCTCGCTGAACCACTGCTGTTTCAGCTCCAGCTGACGCAGTTGCCCTTGATGCACTTTCAGTTGCTCGCGGGCGGCGTCGAAACGTTGTTGCAGCTCGGCGCGCTGTTCCTCGCTGAGCGGCGTCAGGTTGCCGGCCTGCGCATTGAGGGCCTTGAGCGCTTCTTCGGCCTCTTTGCTCTTGCTGTACGCGCGACGGCCGAGCTGGCTGTAGATCGCCGTGTCGGTGAGCTTTTCCAGCAGTTCACTGCGTTCCCTGTCATCGGCCTTGAGGAAGGCGCTGAACTCGCTCTGAGCCAGCATCACCGCGCGGGTGAACTGTTCGAAGTTCAGACCCAGGCGCGCTTCGAGCAGGGGTTTGTACTCGCTCTTGTTCTGGCTGAGGACCTGCTCGCTGTCCAGATCGGTCAGGGTCTGGCGGCTGGCCTGGAGTTTCTTGCTGGCGTTGTCGCGGGCGCGGTTGGTTTCCCAGCGGGCGCGGTAACGGCGATGGTCGACGCCGACGAAATCCACCTCGGCATAACCGCTGCCGGTGCCACGGCGCAACAGGTTGCGCGGGTCGTTGGTGCTGATCTCGCCGTCGATCTCCGGGACTTTCGACTGGCCGATGTCATTGAGCCGCGGCACGGCGCCGAACAGCGCCAGGCACAGGGCATCGAGCAAGGTGCTCTTGCCGGCGCCGGTGGGGCCGGTGATGGCGAACAGGCCGGCGCTGGCCAGCGGTTCGGCGGTGAAATCCAGCTCGAAAGGGCCTGCCAGCGAGGCAAGGTTTTTCAGGCGAATGGCAAGAATCTTCATGGCTGTTCGCCCTCCAGTTGCACGTCCTGCAGCAGCGCGGCGAAGTCCTGCAAGGTCTGTTCGTCGACCTCGCTGCCGTAGCTGTCCAGCCAGGCGCGGCTGAACAGTTCCTGCGGGGTCAGTTGGTCCAGCTCGATCAGGTCTTGTTCGCCGTCTTCACGGCCACCCTTGCCGGCGTATTCGGCGGCGATGCGCACCAGGCGCACGGCCTTGTTTTCCAGCGCGGTTTCGATCTGCTTGCGCAGGTCCGGCTGCGGTTCATGGAGGCGCACCCGCACCTCCAGCCACGGCTGACGGTCGACATCGGCGAGCAGGTCGATGTCCGGCAGGTCGGCCAGTTGCAACAGCAGGTCGGCCAGCGGCGCCGGGCCGATCCGTTGCAACTGCACGGCGCGGGGAATGTGCAGCGGCGTGACGCTGGCGAGCTTGCCACCTTCGCAGTCGATTTCGAGGATCTGGTGCTGGTAGCCGATTTCCGAGAACGACAGCGGAATCGGCGAGCCGCAGTAACGGATGCGCTCCTGGCCGTTGACCTTCTGCGGCTTGTGCAGATGGCCGAGGGCGACGTAGGTGATGCTGTCGCCGAACAGGCTGGCCGGCAGCGCTTCGGCGTTGCCGATGATCAGGCTGCGCTCGGAGTCTTCCGACACCGAGCCGCCGGCCATGTGGGCGTGGCTGATGGCGATCAGCGCTTGGCCGCGCTTGCGTTTGGCATTGGCGGCTTCGATCAGCTTTTCGTGGACCTGGGTGATGCCGCGCAGGTAGTTGTCGCCCAGTACCGGCCCGGTGACTTCCGCCGGGCGCAGGAACGGCAGCGCCAGGCACCAGCCGAGCACCTTGCCCTTGGCGTTGGTCAGCGGCAGCAGCAGGCGTTCGGCATCCAGCACGCCGTCGTCCAGCCACAGCACCCGGCCCAGCGCGTGGGTGCGCAGGCGGCGCATCAAGGGCGCGGGCAATTCGATGCGCGAACCGGAGTCGTGGTTGCCGGCAATCATGACGATGGTCAGCTGCGGATTCTGTTCGTGGGCGCTGACGATGAAATCGTACAGACGCTCCTGGGATTTCACCGGCGGGTTGACCGTGTCGAAGATGTCACCGGCGATCAGCAGCACATCGGGCCGCCGTTCGATCAGTCGGGCCAGCAGCCAGGTCAGAAAGCTGGCGTGCTCGAAGTCGCGCTCCTGACCATGGAGGTTCTGGCCCAGGTGCCAGTCGGAGGTGTGAAACAGACGCATGGGGGTACCTTGTTTGAACCCCCTGTAGAAGCGCGCTTGCCCGCGATCCTGTAGGAGCTGGCTTGTCCTGCGAGCGGCTGCGAAGCAGTCGTAAAACCATACACATTGGGAGTGCCAGGCATACCGCATGCTCAGGTTTTACGACGACTCCGTCGCCGCTCGCAGGGCAAGCCAGCTCCTACAAAAAATCGTAGGCAAGCGCGCTCCTACAGGGTGTGTGTCAATTCGTCATTTCGGATACAACGGCGGCAGGCTGTCGCTGCCATTGCTGTCCTGCGGTTTTTCCACGGCGGGCAGTGCCTTGACTGCGCGCCACAATTCTTCGCCCAGCCACAGCTTGCCGGTTTCGCTGTACAGCGCGCCGTTGAGGCCATCCAGCGCGTCGGACAGCGGCACGAAACGGGCGGCCATGTCGGCCAGGGTTTCCGGTTGCTGGCGGGCCCAGGCGTCGAGGGCCTGGCGGGTTGCCTGCGGGTCGTTGGCCAGGCAGGCGCGTTTCAGATCGTCGAGTACCGTGCGCGGGCTGGGGCCGGCCTGGGCGACACGGGTCAGCGCCGGCTGCCAGCGCGCCCGCCACCACAGGCCAAAGCCGAGCAGGGTGGTGAAACTCAACAGCACGGTGCTCAACTGCCATGGCCACAGCGGCGGCCCGATCACGGTCACGCCGTTGCCGTCACTGACCGGCATGTCCACCGCCAGCGCCGGGTTGGTGCTGACCTGCAGGGTGCGGGCGGGCAGGGCGCTGTGTTCCAGATGATCTTCCAGGGTGTTCCACCAGACCAGATCCACCGCCGGCACCTCAATGGCGCCCGGCCGGTTCGGCACCAGCGCCTCACGCTCTTCGCGGGTGCCGGTCAGACCACGTTCGCCGGCCTGGTTGCTCAACTGCGGCTGATCCGGGTAGCGGCGCAGGGCGCTGACTTCGGTGGCCGGCAGCGGCGGCAACTGGGCGCTGGACAGGCCCTCGGCCTTGAGCAGCAGGGTGCGGGTCAGCGAGTCGCCGATCTGGCTGTGCGCCGGGTCCGGGCTCCAGGTCTCGCTGAGGCTGATGCTGCGCGCCGGCAGCCACGGCGTGTTGGCCGGGTAGTGCGCCGGTTGTGGCTTGACCTTGAGCACCAGCGGCAGTGAGTTGACGTGCATCAGCCGCCCGGCTTTCGGCGCCGGCGGCGCAACGCTGCCGGGATTGGCCGCAGCGGCGGTGGTTTGCCCGGCGTCGGCGGCCTCCTGCACCAGCGTGGCGCTGAACTCCTGGGGCGGAATGGTCAGGTCGCCGCTCTGTTGCGGGTACAGCGCATAGCGCATTTCGATCACGCCATGGCGGATGCCGTTGATCTGCTTTTCATAGGTGCGCGTGTCGCCGAGTTTTTCGATGCGCACGTCGGCCATTTGCAGCGGCGTCAGGTTGCTGTCGTCGAACAGCGACACCGAGTGATAGACGCGCACGGTCAGTACCGCCTGGGCCTGCACGTAGACCGTGTCCTGATCGAGGCTGGCTTCCATGAACACCGGGTCCAGCTTCTGTTCCTGGCCGCTGGCCGAAGGCTCGACTTCAACCACCTGCAGGGTGATCGGCTGGCTGACCAGTTCGCCCAGTTTCAGAGGGGGAATTTCGATGGAGCCGCTGTGGCGCGGCATCAGCGTGATCAGCCAGCGGGTGGTGGCGTGAACGTTGCCTTCAAGGGTGGTCAGGCTGTTGAGCTGGCGGGTGTCGCGCACTTCAAAGTCGGCGTCCAGCGCGCTCATGTCCGGGCGGCCAAACACGGTGGCATCGTCGGTTTCCAGGGTCAGCTCGACGGTTTCCCCGGTGTTGACCCGTGTGCGGTCGACGCTGGAAAGCAGCGCAGGCGCATCCGTCTCGGCCTGTACGCAGAGCGCGTACAGGCACAACAGACAGACGGTGATCAACGTACGCATTCGACTCATCGGGTCTTTTCCTGATGCTGCTGTTGTTCATACCAGAACTTGCGTCGCAGCAGCTCGCCGGGTTCGTCGGGAATCTGTCGCAGCCACTGTTCGAGGGCCTGGCGCTGTTCGCCGTTCATCGCGTTGTCGGCGGGGCGGACCGGCGCTCGGGTCGGCTCGTCGGCGTCAGGCGAAGGGCCGTCGTCCTGCGCGTTGCCGAACACGTCCTGCGAGCTGCCGCTGTTGGCGTCTTCATTGCTCTGCGGCGTGTTCTGCGGATTGGCCTGTTGCTGTTCGACCGGGCCTTGTTGCGCGTTCTCGTTGTCGTTCTCGCTGTCGGCCTTGTCCTGCTCGCTGTCTTCGTTCTGTGGCTGTTTGCCTTGTTCCAGCAATTGTTCGACCAGCGCCTTGTTGGCGGTTGCCGCGGGGAATTCCGGCTGACGCTCCAGTGCCTGCTCGAAGGCATCCAGGGCCGCTTCCAGCTCGCCGCTACGGGCCAGGGCGTTGCCGCGATTGTAATGGTCGGCGGCGCTGTTGCCCTGAGCGAAGCGCTGGGCGGCACCGGCGTAATCGCCAGCTTGATACAAAGCGATGCCTTGCCACTGCGGGTCTTCGAAGCGTTGCGCCGCCTGCGCTGGACGGTGACGCTGCAACAGCCGTTCGCCCTGCTGGTCAGGGCGCCGCCACAGGCCTTCGAAGTCGAAAGCGTAGCTGTGTTGCGGCACCAGCATCAGCAGCGGCAGGCACAGCAGCCAGCCGCGACGACCGGCGCAGGCCGCCAGCAGCAACAGCGGCAGCAACAGCCAGTAACCCTGATCTGCCCAGCTGTCGAGCTGCACGGTGCGGCCCTGACTGCGCAGGTCTTTCGGGCCCTGCAACAGGCCGAGATCCTGCAGGTCGTCGTTGTCCAGGCGCAAGGCGGTGTAATGCCCGCCCAGGCTGTCGGCGAAGTCCTTGAGGCTGGCGCTGTCCAGACGCGGCACCAGGATGCCGCCTTGGGCGTCCTTGAGGAAACCGCCTTTCTCCTGAGTGACCGGCGCGCCCTCGGCGGTGCCGACACCGAGCAACAGCAAGGGCGGGGCGTCGCCATTGAGCGCCATACGAATGCCCTGACGCTCGCTGTCACTCAGCGATGAGCCGACCCACAGCAGGCGGCCCTGGCCGAGATCGCCTTGACGTAACAGTTCCAGCGCCTTGTGTACCGCCAGATCGGCACGCTGGCCGGCTTCGGGCATGATCGACGGCTTGATAGCGTCGAGCAGGTTCTTGCTGGTGCCGAGGTCGTCCGACAGCGGCACCAGCGTATGGGCGCTGCCGGCATAGACGATGATCGCGGTCTGCGCATCGCTGCGCGCCTGCAGCAGATCGAGCAGTTTGCGCCGGGCCTGTTCCAGACGGGTCGGCGGGCTGTCGGCGGCGAGCATTTCCGGGGTCAGTTCGAGCACGATCACCAGCGGATCGACCGGTTTCTGGCTGGTCTGCTCGACCCGCTGCCAGCTCGGCCCGAGCAACGCCAGCACGGCCAGCAGCCAGCCACAACCAAGGACGATCCACGGCAGTTTGCTTTCGCGACCACTGCCGCCGCTGAGCAACGCGGCATGGAACGCTGGCGGCAAAATCATCTGCCAGCGGCCGATGCGTTTCTGCCGATGCCATAGATGCCACAGCAGCCAGCCGAGCAACGGCAGCACCAGCAGCCACCAGGGCCGCAGCCAGTAAGGCCAGAAAGTTGTCATCGCCGCCTCCGCAGACGCTTGAAGCGTTGCCGCCATTGCGGCCCCTGATGCAGCACCGGCTGACGGGCAAGGAAACGGTACAGCGGGTTGTGCGGCCAGCGTTCGTGGATCACCAGCAGGATGCTCAACAGCAGGGCCAGCGCCAGCGGCCACTGATACAGCGCCTGGGCCGGGCGAGCCTGGGTCGGCTGCTGGCTGACAGGCTCCAGCGCATCGAGGGTCTTGCCGATCTGTTCCAGCTGCGCACCATCACGGGCGCGGAAGTACTGACCGCCGCTGATGTCGGCGATTTCGCGCAGGGCCGGTTCATCCAGGTCCAGGCTCGGGTTGAGGCCGAGAATGCTGGTGGCGCCCTTGTCCGGGTCGGCACCAATGCCGATCGGGTAAATCTTCACGCCTTCGCTGGCGGCCAGCCGCGCCGCCGTTGCCGGGTCGATCTGCCCGGCATTGTTGGCGCCGTCGGTGACCAGAATCAGCACGCGGCTCTGCGCCGGGCGCTGGCGCAGACGTTTCAGGGCCAGACCGATGGCGTCGCCGATGGCGGTGTTCTTGCCGGCGATGCCGATCCGCGCTTCGTCCAGCCAGACCCGCACGGTCTTGCGGTCGAAGGTCAGCGGCGCTTGTAGATAGGCCTGGCTGCCGAACAGGATCAGGCCGACGCGGTCACCCTGGCGGTGTTCGAGAAAGTCGCCGAGCAGCTTTTTGACCAGGGTCAGCCGGCTGACTTCATCGCTCTGCCAGACCATGTCCGGGTAATCCATCGACCCGGACACGTCCACCGCCACCAGCAGGTCGCGGCCACTGGCGGCCACCGGCAACGGTTCGCCGAGCCATTGCGGGCGTGCGGCGGCAAACAGCAGCAACAGCCAGATCAGGACGAACGGCAACTGCCGACGCCAGCCGGGCAGGTTGGCCCGGGCGCGGCGACCGGCCAGACCTTCCAGCTCGTCGAGAAAGCTGACCTTGAGCGCGGCCTCGCCGCTGTCGGCCACCGGCAGCACGATGCGCAGCAGCCACGGCAGTGGCAGCACGGCGAAGGCCCAGGGCCAGGCGAACTCAAACATGTTTGCGAATCCAGGTCTCGACCGACTGGGTCAGGCCGTTGATGGCCTTGTCGTCGAGTTTGCATTCGGGCTTGTAGGCGCCTTCCACCAGAATCATCCAGCGGGTCAGACCCGCCGCCGGGCAGCGGTTGTCGAGGAACGCCAGCCACTTGCGGCCGTTGAGGGTATGGCTGTGGCTGTTCGGGTAATGGTTGCGGCACAGGCGCTTGAGCAGGCCGTTGATCTGCTGCAGCCAGGCGCCGGCCGGCGCACCGTCGTAGGGTTTGGGCAGTTGCGCCAGTTCCAGCAGCGCGGCCTGACGCAAAGGATCGAGCGGTTGTTCCTGCGGCTCGGTCGCAGCCTTTTTCGGCAGCAGACGACGTGCCTGCCACAGGCCGTAACCCAGCAGCGGCACGAGCAGCAGCAACAGCCACCAGCCCGGCGCCGGAGGCCAGGCACTGACTGGCGGCGGCAGGATCAGCGGTTGCAGGTCGTCCAGTGAGCTCATGGTGCTTTCACCACGGGCTCGCCGTTGATGTACTCGCGCAGTTGCTCGACCATCTCGCGCTGGGTGCTCAGCGGCATCATCAACACCCGCAGCTTTTGCGCCAGCAGTTCCCAGCGTGCCTGCCGCGCTTCGCCCTGGGCGCGATAGGTCTGGCGCAAGTCAGGGTTCAGGGTGTCCAGCTCCAGTTGCGCGCCGCGTTCGGCGAAACGCAGCAGACCGGAGGCGGGCAGGGCGTGATCGAGCGGGTCGGACAGCGGCAACAGCAGCAGGTCGCAGTGCCGCGACAGCAGGCTCAATTGCTGCTCGGCGGCGTCGGACAGGGCGCGTTCGTCACACAGAATGATCACCAGACTGCCGGGGCGCAGCACTTCGCGGGCCCGACGCAGGGCCACGCCGAAACTGTCGCGGTCGGGTGCGGCTTCGGTGTGCAGCGACTGGTTGGCGCGCACCAGCCGGTTGAGCAGCTGCAACAGGCTCTGCTTGCTGCGCCGGGGTTTGATTTCGTAATGCTCGTTGTCGCCAAACACCAGCCCGCCGACCCGGTCGTTGTGACCCAGCGCGGCCCAGCCGACCAGCGCCGCCGCCTGCGCCGCCAGCACCGACTTGAACATCAGCCCGGAGCCGAAGAACAGCCGGCGGCTCTGCTCGACCATGATGAAGATCGGCCGTTCGCGTTCTTCATGGAACAGCTTGGTGTGCGGCTCCTGGGTCCGCGCGGTGACACGCCAGTCGATGGCGCGCACGTCGTCGCCGGCCTGATACACGCGCACCTGATCGAAGTCCACGCCACGCCCGCGCAGCTTGGAGTGGTGCAGACCGATCAGCGGGCTGCGCTGGCTGGGCGTGGAAAACAGCTGCACCTCGCGCACGCGATGGCGCATCTCGATCAGGTCGGCGAGGCTGATGCGGATGCCCGGCTGAGGAAGCAGGTAGGGTTGCATGGGATCAGGCGACGGCGACGACGTCGAGAATGCGCTGGATCACCCGGTCCTGATCGATGCCCGCGGCCTCGGCCTCGAAGGACAGAATGATGCGGTGGCGCAACACATCGAAGACCATCGCCTGGATGTCTTCGGGGCTGACGAAATCCCGCCCGGCCAGCCAGGCATGGGCGCGGGCGCAACGGTCCAGGGAAATCGAGCCGCGCGGGCTGGCGCCGTAGCCGATCCACTCGGCCAGCTCGGCGTCGAACTTGGCCGGCGTGCGGGTGGCCATGACCAGTTGCACCAGGTATTCCTCCACCGCATCGGCCATGTACAGACCGAGGATTTCCTTGCGCGCGGCGAAAATCGCCTGCTGGCTGACCCGCCGTTCGGGTTTGGCCTCGCCGTGCAGCGCTTCGCCACGGGCCTGCTGGAGAATCTTGCGTTCGACGGTGGCGTCGGGGAAGCCGATCTTCACGTGCATCAGGAAACGGTCGAGCTGGGCTTCCGGCAGCGGATAGGTGCCTTCCTGCTCGATGGGGTTCTGTGTGGCCATTACCAGAAACAGCGGCGACAGGTCGTAGGTACTGCGACCGACGCTGACCTGGCGCTCGGCCATGGCCTCCAGCAACGCCGACTGGACCTTGGCCGGGGCGCGGTTGATTTCGTCGGCCAGCACCAGGTTGTGAAAGATCGGCCCCTGTTGGAACACGAAACTGCCGGTTTCCGGACGATAGATCTCGGTGCCGGTGATGTCGGCCGGCAGCAGGTCAGGGGTGAACTGGATGCGGTGGAACTGCGCTTCGATGCCTTCGGCCAGCTCCTTGATCGCCTTGGTCTTCGCCAGACCCGGCGCGCCTTCGACCAGCATGTGGCCGTCGGCGAGCAGCGCGATCAACAGGCGCTCGACCAGCTTCTCCTGCCCGAGAATCTGAGTGGAGAGAAAGGTTCGCAGCGCGATCAACGCTTCACGATGTTCCATCGATGACGGTTCCTGGCAGGGTAGGCGCAGTGCCAAAAGGGCACCGAGGCTGGGGGCGTTACTTTAATCCATCCGAGGGGGCGGCGACTAACGGCGCAAGGGGTTTTTTCAGCATTTGCCCTGGCGGGCGGGGCAAAAAAGAGAATTGTCTGACAGGTTGCGGGAAATACTGCTGTTGCCGCGGGCGTTCACCGATCTTGGAAGATCCGAGAACCTGACCGGTAGCCGTCCGGCTTGCTGGCGGAGACGCCTGTGGAATCGCAACCGCCGGCAAGCCGGACTGCTACGGAGCGGTAAACACTCCGCGCTTTTGCTTCTGGCCGAAGGCCGTGGGAGGGAGCTCTGCTCGCGAAAGCGGTCTGCCTGTCTGACCGGCATTGACTGGAATGACGCTTTCGCGAGCAGGGCTCCCTCCCACCGGCATCGTGTCGTTTACGAACATCAGGCAATTTCGCTGACATAGGTGCCGACATCCTTGAGGATGATCCGCAGCGTGGCGTCCAGTTCGGCCAGGTCTTCCGGGGGCATCTTGTGGGCGATCTCGTAAACCGTGTCACCACCCAGCGGCCCGGCGTCGGCTGCATCGATTTCCACGCGCAGACACGTGGCGTCCAGCGACACCTTCAGGTGGCTGTCGACATGAATGGTGTCGTCGAGAAAGGTGATATCGACCTCTTCCTCGTCCGGGAAGCGCGCCAGCATGAACAGGTCGCCGTTTTCGGCATGGCAGAAGGCCGTCGCCAGGTCGTCTTCTTCCTCGTCGCGGGGCTCGTGGAAAAAGAGGTCAGTGGTCATGTGCATGGGAGCGGTCCTGTCGATGTTCCGGGTAAGTGCGGATTTTGCCAGTCTTGAGCGATTTTTGCTCGCAGGGCGACGAAACCGGGGCTCGTACGACGTTCATTTGTAGGAGCTGGCTTGCCCTGCGAGCGGCGACGAAGTCGTCGTAAAACCTGTACACGCGGTTTTCCTGACAGACCGCGTTTGCCTGGTTTACGACTGCTTCGCAGCCGCTCGCAGGACAAGCCAGCTCCTACAAAAGGCGTGCCTTGCGCCCACGTCCGCGCCATTGCCGCTATTCCTGTTCGGCATGGCCCATGCCGATTCGCAAGTCGATGTCCGAATATGTCGCAGCCCTGCAAGCGGGCATATGGCCGCTGTCGTTAAGCTGCGTGGCAGGTGAACGGACGCGGGGTCGAGCCTGCCTGGGCAGACGCCTCGCCGATCTTCATCGGGGTCGAACAACTGTGACGCTGCACACACGACGCGCGCGAGTCATGGCGCAGATGCCCACGCACTGCTCGCTGTCACGAATTGCTGACTATCATCGATCAGACGCAATCGTGACGCACGACCCCGACACACACGCATCACTCCTATATAAGAGCCCAAGCGGAGTACCACAGATGGCGTTTTTCACCGCAGCCAGCAAGTCCGACTTCCAGCATCAACTGCGAGCGGCACTGGCCCAGCACATCAGTGAACAGGCACTGCCACAAGTGGCGCTGTTCGCCGATCAATTCTTCGGCATCATTTCCCTCGACGAGCTGACCCAGCGTCGGCTGTCCGACCTCGCCGGTTGCACCCTTTCCGCCTGGCGCCTGCTGGAGCGTTTCGAGCACGGCACGCCGCAGGTGCGGGTCTACAACCCCGATTACGAGCGCCATGGCTGGCAATCCACGCACACCGCGGTCGAGGTGCTGCACCACGACCTGCCGTTCCTGGTCGACTCGGTCCGCACCGAGCTGAACCGCCGCGGCTACAGCATCCACACCCTGCAGACCACCGTCCTCAGCGTACGCCGCGACGAGAAAGGTCAGCTGCTCGAACTGCTGCCCAAGGGCACCACGGGCGAGGGCGTGCTGCAAGAGTCGCTGATGTATCTGGAGATCGACCGCACCGCCAACGCCAGCGAGCTGAACGTGCTGGCCCGCGAGCTGGAGCAGGTGCTGAGCGAAGTGCGGGTAGCGGTCGAGGATTTCGAGCCGATGAAGGCCAAGCTGCATGAGCTGCTGGCCGGTATCGACGCCATCGAATACCACGTCGACGCCGAGGAGAAGGCCGAGGTCAAAGTCTTCCTCGAATGGCTGGTGAACAACCACTTCACCTTCCTCGGCTATGAAGAATTCACCGTCAGCGGTGACGGCGAAGGCGGCCAGCTGACCTACGACCCGGCGTCGTTCCTCGGCCTGACCAAGCTGCTGCGCGCCGGCCTGACCCCGGAAGACCTGCACATCGAAGGCTATGCGGTGAACTACCTGCATGAGCCGACCCTGCTGTCCTTCGCCAAGGCCGCGGCGCCAAGCCGCGTACACCGTCCGGCCTACCCGGACTACGTGTCGATTCGCCAGATCGATGCCAGCGGCAAGGTCCTCAAGGAATGCCGCTTCATGGGCCTGTACACCTCGTCGGTGTATGGCGAGAGCGTGCGCAACATTCCGTACATTCGCCGCAAGGTCGCCGAAGTCGAGCGCCGCTCCGGTTTTGACGCCAAGGCGCACCTGGGCAAGGAGCTGGCGCAAGTGGTCGAAGTGCTGCCGCGCGACGACCTGTTCCAGACCCCGGTGGACGAGCTGTTCAGCACCGTCATGTCGATCGTGCAGATCCAGGAGCGCAACAAGATCCGCGTGTTCCTGCGCAAGGATCCGTACGGCCGCTTCTGCTACTGCCTGGCCTACGTGCCGCGTGACGTCTACTCCACCGAAACCCGGCAGAAGATCCAGCAGGTGCTGATGGAGCGCCTGAAGGCCAGCGATTGCGAGTTCTGGACCTTCTTCTCCGAGTCGGTGCTGGCCCGCGTGCAACTGATTCTGCGCGTCGACCCGAAAGTCACCCTCGACATCGACCCGCAGCAACTGGAAAACGAAGTCATCCAGGCCTGCCGTTCGTGGAAGGACGACTACGAAAGCCTGGTCATCGAAAGCTTCGGCGAAGCCCAGGGCACCAACGTGCTGGCCGACTTCCCGAAAGGCTTCCCGGCCGGTTATCGCGAGCGTTTCGCCGCGCATTCGGCCGTAGTCGACATGCAGCACGTGCTGAACCTGTCCGAAGCCAAGCCGCTGGTGATGAGCTTCTATCAGCCGCTGTCCGGCGACAAGGCGCAGCTGCACTGCAAGCTGTACCACGCCGACACCCCGCTGGCGCTGTCCGACGTGCTGCCGATTCTGGAAAACCTCGGCCTGCGCGTGCTGGGCGAGTTCCCGTATCGCCTGCGTCACACCAACGGTCGCGAGTTCTGGATTCATGACTTCGCCTTCACCTATGGCGAAGGTCTGAACCTGGACCTGCAACAGCTCAACGACACCCTGCAGGACGCCTTTGTCCACATCGTCCGTGGTGAAGCCGAGAACGATGCGTTCAACCGTCTGGTGCTGACCGCCGGTCTGCCATGGCGCGACGTGGCGCTGCTGCGCGCTTATGCCCGTTACCTGAAGCAGATCCGTCTGGGCTTCGACCTGGGTTATATCGCCAGCACGCTGAACAACCACGCCGACATCGCCCGCGAACTGACCCGTCTGTTCAAGACCCGCTTCTACCTCGCGCGCAAGCTGTCCGGTGGCGATCTGGACGACATGCAACAGCGTCTGGAGCAGGCGATTCTTGCCGCGCTGGACAACGTTCAGGTGCTCAACGAAGACCGCATCCTGCGTCGCTACCTTGACCTGATCAAGGCGACCATGCGCACCAACTTCTACCAGACCGACGCCAACGGCCAGAACAAGAGCTACTTCAGCTTCAAGTTCAACCCGCGTCTGATTCCAGAGCTGCCCAAGCCGGTACCGAAGTTCGAAATCTTCGTCTATTCGCCGCGCGTCGAAGGCGTGCATCTGCGTTTCGGCAACGTCGCCCGTGGCGGCCTGCGCTGGTCGGACCGCGAGGAAGACTTCCGCACCGAGGTGCTGGGTCTGGTCAAGGCTCAACAGGTGAAGAACTCGGTCATCGTGCCGGTCGGCGCCAAAGGTGGCTTCCTGCCACGTCGTCTGCCGACCACCGGCAGCCGCGACGAGATCCAGGCCGAAGCCATCGCCTGCTACCGCATCTTCATTTCCGGTCTGCTGGACATCACCGACAACCTGAAAGAAGGAGCCTTGGTGCCGCCGGCCAACGTCGTGCGTCATGACGACGATGACCCGTACCTGGTGGTGGCGGCGGACAAAGGTACTGCAACCTTCTCCGACATCGCCAACGGCATCGCCATCGACTACGGCTTCTGGCTGGGCGATGCGTTCGCTTCCGGCGGTTCGGCCGGTTACGACCACAAAAAGATGGGCATCACCGCCAAGGGCGCGTGGGTCGGCGTACAGCGTCACTTCCGCGAACGCGGCATCAACGTGCAGCAAGACAGCATCAGCGTGATCGGCGTCGGCGACATGGCCGGCGACGTGTTCGGCAACGGCCTGCTGATGTCCGACAAGCTGCAACTGGTGGCGGCATTCAACCACCTGCACATCTTCATCGACCCGAATCCGGATCCGGCCAGCAGCTTCGCCGAACGTCAGCGTCTGTTCGACCTGCCGCGCTCGGCCTGGACCGACTACGACACCAGCATCATGTCCGAGGGTGGCGGTATCTTCCCGCGCAGCGCGAAGAGCATCACCATCACCCCGCAGATGAAAGAGCGCTTCGACATCAGCGCCGACAAGCTGACCCCGACCGAACTGATGCACGCGCTGCTCAAGGCGCCGGTGGATCTGCTGTGGAACGGCGGCATCGGCACCTACGTCAAGGCCAGCTCCGAAAGCCATGCCGACGTCGGCGACAAGGCCAACGACGCCCTGCGCGTCAACGGCAACCAGCTGCGCTGCAAAGTGGTGGGCGAGGGCGGCAACCTGGGCATGACCCAACTGGGCCGCGTCGAGTTCGGCCTGCTCGGTGGTGCGACCAACACCGACTTCATCGACAACGCCGGTGGTGTGGACTGCTCCGACCACGAAGTGAACATCAAGATCCTGCTCAACGAAGTGGTGCAGGCCGGTGACATGACCGAGAAGCAGCGCAACCAACTGCTCGAAAGCATGACCGACGATGTTGGCAATCTGGTGCTGGGCAACAACTACAAGCAGACCCAGGCGCTGTCCCTGGCGGCCCGTCGTGCCTACGAGCGGATCGCCGAATACAAGCGTCTGATGAACGACCTGGAGTCGCGCGGCAAGCTGGATCGCGCCATCGAGTTCCTGCCGGCTGAGGACCAACTGGCCGAGCGCGTCGCCGAACAGAAAGGCCTGACCCGGGCCGAACTGTCGGTGCTGATCTCCTACAGCAAGATCGACTTGAAGGAAGCGCTGCTGGAATCCCGCGTGCCGGACGATGACTATCTGGCCCGTGACATGGAAACCGCGTTCCCGCCGTCGCTGGCGTCGAAGTTCTCCGATTCCATGCGTCGTCACCGCCTGAAACGCGAGATCGTCAGCACCCAGATCGCCAACGATCTGGTCAACCACATGGGCATCACCTTCGTGCAGCGGCTGAAAGAGTCGACCGGCATGAGCGCGGCCAACGTGGCCGGTGCCTACGTGATCGTGCGTGACATCTTCCACCTGCCGCACTGGTTCCGTCAGATCGAGGCGCTGGACTACAAGGTGCCGGCTGAAATCCAGCTGGCGCTGATGGACGAGTTGATGCGTCTTGGCCGTCGTGCCACCCGCTGGTTCCTGCGCAGCCGTCGCAACGAACTGGACGCGGCACGCGACGTGGCGCACTTCGGTCCGCATCTGGCGGCGCTGGGTCTGAAACTGGACGAACTGCTGGAAGGCGCGACCCGCGAGCACTGGCAGGCGCGGTATCAGGAGTACGTCGAGGCCGGTGTGCCGGAGTTGCTGGCGCGCATGGTCGCCGGCACCACGCACCTGTACACGCTGCTGCCAATCATCGAAGCCTCCGACGTCACCGGGCAGAACGCTGCGGACGTGGCCAAGGTGTACTTCGCCGTGGGCAGCTCGCTGGACATCACCTGGTACTTGCAGCAGATCAGTGCCTTGCCGGTGGAGAACAACTGGCAGGCCCTGGCCCGCGAGGCATTCCGCGACGACGTCGACTGGCAGCAACGGGCGATCACCGTATCCGTCCTGCAAATGGCCAACGGCCCGGCGGATGTCGAAGAGCGCCTGAACCTGTGGCTGGATCAGCACATGTCCATGGTCGAACGCTGGCGCGCCATGCTGGTTGAATTGCGTGCCGCGAGCGGTAACGACTACGCGATGTATGCAGTGGCCAACCGCGAGCTGCTGGACCTGGCCATGAGTGGGCAGACAGCTGTGATTTGAGCTTTAAGCGGTAAGCTATAAGCGACAAGAAGAAGCCCCGTGTCGAGAGATACGGGGCTTTTTTTGGCTTGGAATTTTTACTTTGATGCCCTTCGGGCGCATCGCGAGCAAGCTCACTCCTACATTTTTTGCAACGTGCCATGGGCTGTTGGACCGAGTTGTCAGCCTTGGCGCATGGCTCCGGATCTAAAGCTGAAGAAAAAGGCAGGCAACGGGGTCTGTCAGGCTGCGGCACGTTGCAAAAAATGTAGGAGTGAGCTTGCTCGCGATAAGGCCCGCAGGGCATCAGAGTAAAAATCCCAAACCAACACTTACCTTCGCCGTACTCTGGCCATGGTGATCGCATCGACGAAGGCGCCATCCCGAACGGCGTAGTCGCGCAGACGTCCTTCTGCCTCGAAGCCGAACTTGCGATACAGGCCCAGCGCCGCTTCGTTGTCGAAGTACACCGTCAATTCAACCCTGTGCAGGTTCATCCAGTTGTCGGCGACATCCAGTACGGCTGCCATCAGTTTTGATCCGACACCCTTTCCTTGCCATGGTGTGGTGACGGCCATCCCGATGGCGCCTATGTGGCTTTGGCGAATT
The DNA here is from genome assembly GCF_044746785.1 of Pseudomonas sp. NPDC090208. Taxonomy (NCBI): domain Bacteria; kingdom Pseudomonadati; phylum Pseudomonadota; class Gammaproteobacteria; order Pseudomonadales; family Pseudomonadaceae; genus Pseudomonas; species Pseudomonas sp. NPDC090208. Next base: position 190,331 of record NZ_JBIVCU010000007.1, on the reverse strand, counting down.
CGCGCGTATTGATGCAACCCGATGTTGCCGATCACGTCGCCATCGTGCAGGGCGACCAGTTGGACTGCACGGTCCTCACCTGCGGCCAGCCGTTTACGCCAGACTTCATTTGACTGATAGGGCATCTGCAGCACCTGACGACACACCTCAGGGGCGTTGTATAAAGCCGTGACGCCCTCGATATGAGTTTCGGAGAAGCGTTGGATTACGATCTGCGGGGAAGCGACATTCACTGTGTTTCATCCTTTGAAAGCGAGTGGTCTGACAGTTTAAAGGCGCTCTCGTCCAAGTGACCATCGGCAAGCGGCGTGTTGATCCTGGAGGAGCGCGCTTGCCCGCGATGGTGTCACTCTAGTCAGCACGATATCGACTGATCCACCGCCTTCGCGGGCAAGCCCGCTCCCACAGGATTGGTGTTGAGCGCGATTCTGGTGAATAGCGCCGCTTTGGTTTCTGGCCAAAGGCCGTAGGAGCGTGGCTTGCCCGCGAAAGGGTCGGGTCAGGCGGTCTGGATTTGAATGACACACCGCTGTTCGCCAGCAAGCCGGCTCCTACATTTGTTGCAACGTACCGCAGTCTGAAAGACCCCGTTGTTCGCCTTTTCTGCCCCACCTCAAATCCGCAGCCGGACACCAAGGGCTACCCACTCGGTCCATCAGGCCATGGCACGTTGCAAAAAGTGTGGGAGCGGGCTTGCCCGCGATGCGCCCGAAGGGCATCAATGTTGCGCCATCCCGCCATCCCGCCATCCCGCCAAACCCATAGGCATAAAAAAACCCCGCCGAGGCGGGGTTCTTTCAACGCTGTGTTTCGGTCTTACGCTTGAACGACCGGGATCTTGGCGTTCGCAGCGGATTCACGGAACTCGGCGATCTGGTCGAAGCTCAGGTAGCGGTAGACATCGGCAGACATGCTGTCGATCTTGCCCGCGTATTCCATGTACTCCTCGACGGTCGGCAGGCGACCCAGGATGGAAGCCACGGACGCCAGCTCGGCCGAAGCCAGGTAGACGTTCGCGCCGTCACCCAGACGGTTCGGGAAGTTACGGGTCGAGGTCGAAACCACGGTGGCGTTGGCGTTCACACGTGCCTGGTTACCCATGCACAGCGAGCAGCCCGGCATTTCCATGCGCGCGCCGGCCTTGCCGTAAATACCGTAGTAGCCTTCCTCGGTCAGCTGGTGAGCGTCCATCTTGGTCGGCGGCGACAGCCACAGACGGGTTGGCAGCTGGCCCTTGACCTGATCCAGCAGCTTGCCCGCAGCGCGGAAGTGACCGATGTTGGTCATGCACGAGCCGATGAACACTTCGTCGATCTTCTCGCCAGCCACGCTCGACAGCAGACGGGCATCGTCCGGGTCGTTCGGCGCGCAGAGCACAGGCTCCTTGACGTCGGCCAGGTCGATTTCGATGACTTCGGCGTACTCGGCGTCCTTGTCGGCTTCCAGCAGCTCAGGGTTGGCCACCCAGGCTTCCATCGCCTGAGCACGACGCTCCAGGGTACGTGGATCGCCGTAACCTTCCGCGATCATCCAGCGCAGCAGGGTGATGTTGGAGTTCAGGTACTCGCTGATCGACTCTTTCGACAGCTTGATGGTGCAACCGGCGGCAGAGCGCTCGGCCGAAGCGTCGGACAGTTCGAAGGCTTGCTCGACGGTCAGGGATTCCAGACCTTCGATCTCCAGGATGCGGCCGGAGAAGGCGTTTTTCTTGCCTTTCTTCTCGACGGTCAGCAGGCCTTTCTGGATCGCGTAGTAAGGGATGGCATGAACCAGGTCACGCAGGGTGACGCCAGGCTGCAGCTTGCCCTTGAAGCGAACCAGGATCGACTCCGGCATGTCCAGCGGCATGACGCCGGTGGCTGCGGCGAACGCAACCAGACCGGAACCGGCCGGGAACGAGATGCCGATCGGGAAACGGGTGTGCGAGTCACCACCGGTACCGACGGTGTCCGGCAGCAGCATGCGGTTCAGCCAGCTGTGGATGATGCCGTCGCCCGGACGCAGGGAAACGCCGCCACGGGTCATGATGAAGTCAGGCAGGGTGTGGTGGGTCTTGACGTCGATCGGCTTTGGATAAGCGGCGGTGTGGCAGAACGACTGCATTACCAGATCGGCGGAGAAACCCAGGCACGCCAGGTCTTTCAGTTCGTCACGGGTCATTGGACCGGTGGTGTCCTGGGAACCGACGGTGGTCATCTTCGGTTCGCAGTAGGTGCCCGGACGGATACCTTCGGTGCCGCACGCCTTGCCGACCATTTTTTGCGCCAGGGTGAAACCCTTGGTGCTGGCAGCAGGAACTTCAGGCAGCTTGAACAGGGTCGAAGGCGGCAGACCCAGTTCGGCGCGAGCCTTGCTGGTCAGGCCACGGCCAACGATCAGCGGGATACGGCCGCCGGCGCGGACTTCGTCCAGCAGGACCGGGGTTTTCAGTTCGAAAGTGGTGATCACTTCGTCGCTGTCGTGTTTGCACACTTTGCCAGCGTATGGGTAAACGTCGATGACGTCGCCCATGTTGATGTTCGAGACATCGAATTCGATTGGCAGAGCGCCGGCGTCTTCCATGGTGTTGTAGAAGATCGGAGCGATCTTGCTGCCGAAGCAGAAGCCGCCGCCACGCTTGTTCGGCACGTACGGGATGTCGTCGCCGAAGAACCACAGCACCGAGTTGGTCGCCGATTTACGCGAAGAACCGGTACCGACCACGTCACCGACGTAGGCGATAGGGAAGCCTTGACCGCGCATTTCTTCGATCTGCTTCATCGGGCCGATGGCGCCTTGTACGTCAGGCACGATGCCGTCACGGGCCATTTTCAGCATGGCCAGGGCGTGCAGCGGGATGTCGGGGCGGGACCAGGCGTCCGGCGCCGGCGACAGGTCGTCGGTGTTGGTTTCGCCGGTGACCTTGAAGACGCGCAGGCTGATTTTCTCGGCCAGGGTCGGACGCTTCTGGAACCATTCGCCGTCAGCCCAGGACTGCAGCACGGCCTTGGCGTGTGCGTTGCCGTTCTTGGCTTTTTCAGCGACGTCGTGGAACGCGTCGAACATCAGCAGGGTGTGCTTCAGTTGCTCTGCGGCAACGGCGGCCAGCTCGGCGTCGTCCAGCAGGTCAACCATGGTCACGATGTTGTAGCCGCCCTGCATGGTGCCGAGCAGTTCTACAGCGCGTTTCTTGTCCAGCAGCGGGGAAGTGACTTCGCCCTTGGCCAGAGCGGAGAGGAAACCGGCCTTGACGTAAGCAGCTTCGTCAACTCCCGGTGGAACGCGATTGGTGATCAGGTCGAGCAGGACAGCTTCTTCGCCAGCCGGTGGGTTTTTCAGCAGCTCGACCAGGCCTGCGGTTTGTTCGGCGTTAAGCGGCTGGGGCACGATACCCTGGGCGGCACGCTCTTCGATGTGTTTACGGTAGGCTTCAAGCACAGTATTACCCTCATCAGTGGTCCCAAATGGGTGTCCGGGACGCTCATCCAGAGAAAGTCCGCAGCCGTGCGCTTTAAAACTTTTTGAGTTTTCCGGCAGGAAGCTGACGATCTCCAACAGAAGCTGTTTTCAAAGTTTTACGCCTGCATGAACGGCTCTGGAGGGAGGGGACGCAGGATTGCTCCTGCGCCAAACCGTACTGCGGGGTAAGGTTCCATAGGGAAAGTGGCGGCTCGCCGACTTTCCGTACAGATCCTGGACTGTGCTCGTGACGCTTTGAAAACAGCTTCCAACGGACATTGGCGCCTTAAAAGGCCCGGTGATTCTACGGCAAAAAAAACCGAAAGGTAAGTTAGCCCCTACATCTTCAGGGGTGTACCCCGTTAGACAAAGGGCTAACATGTTGGCCTGTTTCGTCCGCCGCCGTGTTTTTCCGCCATGCCCAACCACATCATCAAGACGCCCTGCGTGGGCCTGTGTTCCACCGTCTACGGCGATCTGGTGTGTCGCGGCTGCAAGCGTTTCCACCATGAAGTGATCCACTGGAACGGCTACAACGAGGCTGAGAAGCGCGCCGTCTGGCTGCGTCTCGAGCAATTGCTGGTGCAGGTGATGACGGCCAAGGTCGAGGTGTTCGACCCGGCGAAACTGCGTCAGCAACTGGAGCAGCGCAAGATTCGCTTCGTGCCGCAGCAGTCGGAATATTGCTGGGCTTACCAGCTGATCGCCCGGGGCGCACGGATGATCAACGATCTGGAAGCCTACGGCATGGTCCTGCTGCCGGAATTCCGCGACTGGTCGCTGCCGGACCTGCGCGATGCCATTGATCGGGAGTTCTTCCTGCTGTCCGAGGCGCATTACGAACGCTATATCGCGCCGGGGTTTCTGAAGGATGCGATGGGCGGGGGCTAATGTCGAAAGTCACCCTGTCCTGTAGGAGTGAGCTTGCTCGCGATAGCGTCGTGTCAATCGCAATAGATGTGACCGAATAATCGCAATCGCGAGCAAGCTCACTCCTACAAGGTTTTATGCCTTGGCCAAATGCTCCTCCAGATGCGCCAGCGCTTCCTCGCTTTTCAGCACCAGCACGTCACTCTCCAGCGAATCGAGCACCACTTCGGCGGTGTTGCCGATCAGTGCGCCGGATATTCCCGTGCGGCCCACAGTACCGATCACCGTCACGGCAGCCTGCAAATGGTGGGCGGTGTAGGGGATCAGCACGTCCGCCGGGCCTTCGGCGATGTGCAAATGGGCATCGTCGATGCTGAATTCAGTCTGAAACGCCTTGCACTGCTCGCGGTATCTGCCTTCGATGGTCGACGACAACTGGTAGACCGGGTCGGCCGCCGACAGCATCGGCGACGGATGGGCGGTGATCACGTGCAATTCGCCTTTGGCCACTTCGGCGATGTTGTAGCCGTGCTGGACGATGCTGTAATGCAGCGCGGTGTGTTCGCCGTCCGGGTTGCCGACGTCCACTGCCGCCAGAATCGCGCCGCCTTTCCAGGGCCGGTCGGTTTTCACCATCAGCACCGGGCAGGGGCAGTAACGCAGCAGTTTCCAGTCAGCCGGGGTAAGCAGCGCCTTTTTCAGCGTGCTGTCGGGGAAATGCTGCTTGATCACCAGATCCGAGCCTTCGGCCTGCTGCACCCTGACGATGGTCTGGTGCACGCTTTCATGCCACTCCTGTTGCGCGGTGACGGTGAAATCCTCCGCCAGCAGATCGTGCTTGAGGGTGGTCAGCAGCTCCCCGTGATCGGCTTTTTTATCGCAGATCAACAGGTGCAGGCTGGCACCGGTGGCATGGGCAATGAGGCAGGCGCGGCGCATGGCCAGACTTTCGACCGTGTCGGTTTCCGCGCTGGGTTCGATGACTACCAGAATCCTGCGAATCGATTGCATGAGCTGATCTCCCGAAGGACTGCATGAAGCGTTCGACATCCCGTGTCCACTGACTGTTCGCTGAATAACTATAGTTGCCCGCCGCCAAACGGCGTATTGATCCCGGTCAGGGCTTTTATCGGGAAGGCTGGTTCTGTGCCGCAGGCTCCGTATAATGCTGCGCCTTGCTCAATCAGCCGCGTGTGAATTTATGCAGATCTTCCCGGAAATCGACGCCTTCCTGCTGTGCCGTACCCCCGACAGTTGGGTGCGGGCGGCGTTGCAGAATCTGGACATCCTGCTGATCGATCACGCCAACAATGAAAAGAAAGCCGCCGGTGCGGCCTTTCAGTTCATGTTCCAGTACAACGACAAGTTCGACCTGCAGGCCAAGATGTCGCGTCTGGCCCGCGAGGAATTGCGTCACTTCGAGCAGGTGATCAGCATCATCAAGAAACGCGGCATTCCCATGGCCAACATCAGTTCGGCCCGCTATGCCGGCGCGCTGCGCAAGTTGGTGCGCAATCACAATCCCTACCGGTTGACCGATGCGCTGATTGTCGGCGCCATTGTCGAAGCCCGTTCGTGCGAGCGTTTCGCCGCGCTGGTGCCGCATCTGGACGACGATCTGGCCAAGTTCTACGCCAGTCTGCTCAAGTCCGAAGCCCGGCATTTCCAGGATTACCTGAAGCTGGCCTATCTGTACGGCGACGAGGCGGATGTCGATGCCAAGATCGAAGAAATCCGCCTGGCCGAGCGCGAGCTGATCGAAAGTCCGGATGAAGATTTTCGCTTTCATAGCGGCGTGCCTGCCTGATCAGGCACGTTCTCCCCTTGTAGCTGGCTTGCCTGTAGGAGCTGGCTTGTCCTGCGAGCGGCTGCGAAGCAGTCGTAAAACCTAAGCACTCGGTCCGTCTGTCACACCGTATTTGCCGGATTTACGACGACTTCGGTCGGACGCGACCCCGGCGCGCTCGCAGGACAAGCCAGCTCCTGCAGTGGGCAGCGATCACTCAAAAGCATTGGCCAGCAAGCCGGCTCCTACAGTTCGCGCGTGTCATCGGCTGATCTCCTGTCTCTGAATGCCTCCCATCCGACACGCACGCTTGTCCGGAACTCTGCATCCTGAAAATTGTTTCATTGTGTGTTTGCTGCCTAGGCAGTAATATCTCATCCATTCACTGCTTAGGCAGATAATTGGTGGCTATCAATGGCGCATTTCACTCCCGAGAATTTTCACAGCAGCATGCTCGGCATGCTGTTGGGTCGTACCGAACTGCTGAAGAACCGCATCCTCGACAAGCACCTGGAGCCCTACGACCTGACCGCCCAGCAATTCAAGGTGCTGGTCATCGTCGCGCTGTATGGCGCTGAAACCCCGGCCGACCTGTGCCGTTCGCTGTGCCTGGACAGCGGCTCGATGACCCGCATGCTCGACCGTCTGGAACAGAAAGACCTGCTGATGCGCACCCGTTCCGAGTCGGATCGTCGTCAGGTGAAACTGGTCCTGACCGAGTCGGGCCAGGCGCTGTCGGACCTGTTACCGCAGATCGGTGCCAAGGCCATGAACGAGATGGTCGGGGTTCTGGAAGACGGTGAACTGGCGATGCTGGAGAAGCTGTTGACCAAAGTACTGGTGGCCGCCGCTGACCCGATCACTCTTTCCCGGATGGCTGCACGATGAACACTCCCATCAAACACGGCGCGGCGTTGCGTACGTCGCTGAGCCTGGTGTTTGTCGCACTGGTCATGGCCGGTTGCGCCAACTCCAAGGGCCTGAACACCGAAGGCGTCAGCCTGGACGCCAACCATTTGCAAGCCGGACAGAGCCTGACCGGCGTCAATCTGTCGACCGCCGCGTGGCCCAAAGCCGATTGGTGGACCAGCCTCGGCGATCCACAACTCAACGGCCTGATCAGCGAAGCCCTGCGCGACAGCCCGGACATGCAGATCGCCGCCGCGCGTACCCATCAGGCCTCGGCTGCGGCCTATGCCGCCGATGCCGAGCGCATGCCGACGGTGGATGCCAGTGCCGGTATCAGCCGTTCGCGACTGGCCCGTGACCAGGACCCGACAGGGCAGGGCGGGCGCTACAGCACCGTGCGCAACCTGGGTGCCAGCTTCAATTACACCTTCGACCTGTGGGGCGGCCAGCGCGCTGCCTGGGAAGCCGCCGTCGGTCAGGCCCGCGCCAGCGAAGTCGATCAGCGTGCCGCTCAACTGACCCTGGCTGCCGATGTCGCCCGTGCCTACAGCGATCTGGGTCAGGCCTACGTGGTACGCGATCTGGCCGCAGAAGACCTGAAGCGTACGCGGCAGATGCTGGAACTGGGCGCCCGTCGCCTGCGCTCCGGTATCGACAGCGAGTACCAGTTCCAGCAGACCCAGAGCCTGGAAGCCGGCTCGCGGGAATCTCTGGTCGATGCAGAAAAACGCCTGCGTACGGCCGAGATCGCCCTGGCTGTGCTGGTGGGCAAAGGGCCGGACCGTGGCGAGCAACTGGCCCGGCCCAACGTGCTGAAACCGGCTGTCGTCGCACTGCCTTCGGTGCTGCCGGCGGAACTGCTGGGCCGTCGTCCCGATCTGGTGGCGGCGCGCTGGCGGGTCGAAGCGGCGAGCAAGAACATTGCCGCGAGCAAGACCACCTTCTACCCGAACCTCAACCTCGGCGCTTCAACCGGTGTCGAATCGTTGCTGGGTGACGCAATGTTTGGTTCGGCCAGCCGCTTCTTCAATGTCGCGCCGACCGTCTCGCTGCCGATCTTCGATGGCGGCCGTCGTCGCGCCGACCTCGATGCCCGTGACGCCGATTACGACCTCGCGGTGGCGCAGTACAACAAGAGCCTGGTGCGGGCGCTGGGTGATGTCAGCGACAACATCGGCCAGTTGCACGCCATCGGCGATCAGATTCAGGCGCGCCAGCAGGCCACCGATGTCATTCAGAAATCCTACGACACCGTGTTGCAGCGCTATTCGTCGGGTATCGGCAATTACCTGGACGTACTGACCATCGAACAGCAATTGCTGCAATCGCAGCGTCAACTCGCTGACCTCAACGCGGAACGAATCGATCTGTCGATCCAGTTGATGCAGGCCCTGGGGGGCGGTTTCGAACCGGGTACGCCCGGCGACCGCGCCGCCCCGGTTCCATCAACGGCTTCGCTGACTCAATAAGGTAATCGTCATGGCCACTGCCACTGAAAACACTGCAAACGAACAGAAGGGCGCCAGCGCCCAGAACGCCGCACCGGGTCAGCCACAAAGCAATCCGCGCAAACGCAAGGTCATGCTGTTGGGCCTGCTGCTGATCGTGGTCCTCGGCGGCGTCGGCGTCTGGGCCTGGTACGAGGTCTACGGGCGCTGGAGCGAAAGCACCGACGACGCCTACGTCAACGGCAACGTGGTGGAGATCACCCCGCAAGTCACCGGCACCGTGGTCAGTATCGGCGCCGATGATGGCGATCTGGTCAAGGAAGGTCAGGTGCTGGTGCAGTTCGACCCCAACGACGCCGAAGTCGCCCTGCAAAGTGCCGAGGCCAATCTGGGCAAGGTCGTGCGCCAGGTGCGCGGCCTGTACAGCAGCGTCGACGGCATCAAGGCGCAGCTGGCTGCCCAGCGCGCCGAAGTGCAAAAGGCTCAGGACAACTACAATCGCCGACGCAATCTGGCGGCGGGCGGGGCGATCTCCCAGGAGGAGCTGTCCCACGCCAAGGATGACCTGACCAGCGCCCAGAACGCGCTGAACAACATCCAGCAGCAACTGGTGACCAGCACCGCGCTGATCGACGACACCGAAGTGGCGTCGCACCCCGAGGTCAAGGCCGCCGCCGCGCAACTGCGTCAGGCTTACCTGAACAGCGCGCGCAGCACGCTGATCGCACCGGTCACCGGCTATGTCGCCAAACGCACCGTGCAACTGGGCCAGCGGGTCCAGCCGGGCACCGCGCTGATGGCGGTGATTCCGCTGGATCAGGTGTGGATCGACGCCAACTTCAAGGAAACCCAACTGGGCAAGATGCGCATCGGTCAGCCGGTGGACATCGAGGCCGACCTGTACGGCGGCAACGTTAAATACAGCGGCACCGTCGACAGCGTCGGCGCCGGTACCGGCAGTGCGTTTGCCCTGCTGCCAGCGCAGAACGCCACCGGTAACTGGATCAAGATCGTGCAGCGGGTGCCGGTGCGGATTCACCTGAACCCCGAGGAGCTGGCGAAGAATCCGCTGCGCATCGGCCTGTCCACCGTGGTCGACGTCAACCTGCATGACCAGAGTGGCCCGGTGCTGGCGCAGCAGCCGCCCAAGCAGGCGTCGTTCACCACTGATGTCTACGTCAAGCAACTGGCCGATGCCGACACCCTGATCGCTCGCCTGATTCACGAAAACAGCGCTTCGGGTTCGGGCAAGACCGCCCAGCGCTGATTCGCCGATCCCTCTGCTCCGGCCTGCGGGCCGGCGCATCTTTCGAGTGTCAAAGGATTCGCGATGAGTAACAACGCTCCCGCTTCTTTCACGCCGCCCAGCCTGCTGTTGACCACCATCGGCTTGTCGCTGGCGACGTTCATGCAGGTGCTCGACACCACCATTGCCAACGTCGCCCTGCCGACGATTTCCGGCAACCTGGGGGTGAGTTCCGAGCAGGGCACCTGGGTCATCACCTCGTTCGCCGTGAGCAACGCCATCGCGCTGCCGCTGACCGGCTGGCTGAGCCGGCGCTTCGGTGAGGTGAAGCTGTTCATCTGGGCCACACTGCTGTTCGTGATGGCTTCGTTCCTCTGCGGCATTTCCACGTCGATGCCGGAACTGGTGGGTTTTCGCGTGTTGCAGGGCGTGGTCGCCGGCCCGTTGTACCCGATGACCCAAACCCTGCTGATCGCGGTCTACCCCCCAGCGAAAAGGGGGATGGCACTGGCATTGCTGGCGATGGTGACGGTGGTCGCGCCGATTGCGGGCCCGATTCTCGGCGGCTGGATCACCGACAGTTACACCTGGCCGTGGATTTTCTTCATCAACGTGCCGATCGGTCTGTTCGCCGCCGCCGTGGTGCGCACGCAGATGGCCGCGCGGCCGGTGCATACCCAGCGCCAGCCGATGGACTATGTCGGGCTGATTACCCTGATCATCGGCGTCGGCGCCTTGCAGATCGTGCTCGACAAGGGCAACGACCTGGACTGGTTCTCGTCGAATTTCATCATCATCGGCACGGTGATTTCGGTGATCGGCCTGGCCGCGTTCATCATCTGGGAAATGACTGATGCTCACCCGGTGGTCAACCTGCGGCTGTTTTCCTTCCGCAACTTCCGCGTCGGCACCATCTGCCTGGTGTTGGGGTACGCCGGTTTCTTCGGCATCAACCTGATCCTGCCGCAGTGGCTACAGACGCAGATGGGCTATACGCCGACCTATGCCGGACTGGCGGTGGCGCCGATCGGCATTCTGCCGGTGCTGATGTCGCCGTTCGTGGGGCGTTACGCCAACAAGACCGACCTGCGCCTGCTGGCCGGGCTGGCGTTTCTCGCCATCGGCCTGAGCTGCTTCATGCGCTCGGACTTCACCAGTCAGGTGGATTTCCAGCACATCGCCATGGTGCAGTTGTTCATGGGCGCGGGGGTGGCGCTGTTCTTCATGCCGACCCTGAGCATTCTGTTGTCGGACCTGCCTCCGTCGCAGATCGCCGACGGCTCGGGGCTGGCGACCTTCCTGCGTAACCTGGGGGGCAGTTTCGCCGCGTCGTTGACCACCTGGATCTGGATTCGCCGGGCCAACCAGCATCACGCCTATTTGAGCGAGAGTGTGAACAACTACGAGTCGGCGACCCGCCAGGCGCTGGACACCCTCGGCGGCGCCAGCACCCAGGCCTATGCCCGTCTCGACAGTGTGGTCACCAGCCAGGCCTACATGATGTCCACGGTGGACTACTTCTACATGATGGGCTGGATGTTCCTCGCGCTGATCCTGATCATCTGGCTGGCCAAGCCACCGTTCGCAGCGAAAGCCGGGCCGGGCGCAGGCCACTGATCCAGCGCACTGATCCAACGAACTGGGCCAGCGCACTGAAGCGGCGCCGTGACCGTCAGCGCACCTTGCCTGCGCTGGCGGTCAGTTCTTCCTTGGAGAAGTCATCGACGTCGATGACTTCTCGTCTGGCGGCCTCTGCCGCGCGCAATTTCTCCGCCTCTGCCGCCTGCAACACGCCGGCCTGCAAAGCGGCTTCGATCATTGAATCGCCACCCGAATGCTTGAGCTGACCACTTTTGAGGCCGCGATGCAGTTTGTCGAAGGCCGGTTTCGCTGCGCTCAGGCGGTCGCTGGCCCGTTGCAGGGCGGCAACCGGATCGCCTTCGGCCGAAGGGCGGAAGCAGCCGGCGAGTACCGACTCCAGTGCCGGATTACCCTTGTGCCGCCCGATGATCGCGGCGACTTCGGCATCCAGCGCGTCGGAAGGGCCTTTGTGGCGGCGTCCGAACGGAAACACCACCGCTCGCAACAGGCAGCCGAGAACGCGGTTGGGGAAGTTGCTCAACAGTTCATCCAGCGCCCGTTCCGACTCGCCCAGCGCTTCCTCCATGGCCCAGCGGAACAGCGGAATCAGCGCTTCGGGGTAATCCAGATCGTGGTGACGCTTGATCGCCGCCGACGCCAGGTACATATGACTCAACACATCGCCCAGCCGGGCTGACAGACGTTCGCGGCGTTTCAGTTCGCCGCCCAGCAGCATCATGCTCAGGTCGGCGAGCATGGCGAACGCAGCGGCCTGCCGGTTCAGCGCGCGGAAATAACCTTGGCTCAAACGGTCGCCGGGCGGGCTCTCGAAGCAGCCGAAGCCCAGATTCAGCACCAGGGTGCTGGCGGCGTTGCGGAAGGCGAAGCCGATGTGTTGCAGCAGCAGTTCGTCGAACTCGCGCAGGGCCTGATCGCGGTCCTCGCGGTGGGCCAGTGCCATTTCCTTGAGCACGAACGGATGGCAGCGGATCGCCCCCTGGCCGAAGATCATCAAGTTGCGTGACAGAATGTTCGCGCCTTCTACCGTGATGAAGATCGGCGCGCCTTGCCAGTTGCGGCCCAGATAATTGTTCGGGCCCATGATGATGGCCTTGCCGCCATGCACGTCCATGGCGTGGGTGATGCACTCGCGGCCGCGCTCGGTCAGGTGGTATTTGAGGATCGCCGACAATACCGACGGTTTCTCCCCAAGATCCACTGCGTTGGCCGTCAGCATGCGCGCGCTGTCCATTAGCCAGGCGTTGCCGCCGATGCGCGCCAGAGATTCCTGAATGCCTTCGAACGCCGCCAGCGGCACATTGAATTGTTCGCGAATCTGCGCGTACTGGCCGGTCACCAGACTGGTGTACTTGGCCGCGCCGGTGCCGACCGCCGGAAGGGAAATCGAGCGGCCCACCGACAGGCAATTCATCAACATCATCCAGCCCTGGCCGAGCCGTTCACGGCCGCCGATCAAATAATCCAGCGGGATAAACACGTCTTTGCCGGCGTTCGGGCCGTTCATGAACGCCGCGCCCAGCGGATGGTGTCGGCGGCCGATCTCGACACCCGGCGTATCGGTGGGAATCAGCGCCAGGCTGATGCCGAGGTCTTCTTCCTCGCCCAGCAAATGGTCCGGGTCGAACGCCTTGAACGCCAGGCCGAGCAGGGTGGCGACCGGGCCGAGGGTGATGTAGCGCTTTTCCCAGTTCAGGCGCAGGCCGATGACGTCTTCACCTTGCCACTGGCCCTTGCAGATGATCCCGGTGTCGGGCATCGCGCCGGCATCGGATCCGGCCAGCGGGCCGGTCAGGGCAAAACACGGAATGTCGTCGCCACGGGCCAGACGCGGCAGGTAATGATTGCGTTGTTCGTCAGTGCCGTAATGCAGCAGCAATTCCGCCGGGCCCAGCGAGTTGGGCACCATGACCGTGGACGCCAGGTCGCCGCTGCGGGTCGCCAGTTTCATCGCCACCTGCGAATGGGCGTAGGCAGAAAAACCCTTGCCGCCGTATTCCTTGGGGATGATCAGGGCAAAGAAGCCGTGCTGCTTGATGTGCGCCCAGGCCTCGGGCGGCAGGTCCATGTCCTGGCCGATTTGCCAGTCGCTGACCATGGCGCAGAGCTCGTCGGTCGGGCCGTCGAGGAATGCCTGCTCTTCTTCGCTCAGACGGTTTTTCGGGTAGCTCAGCAGGGTGTTCCAGTCCGGCCGGCCGCTGAACAGCTCGCCGTCCCACCACACCGTGCCGGCGTCGATGGCGTCGCGTTCGGTCTCGGACATCGGCGGCAGCACCTTGCGAAACCAGGCGAACATCGGCGCGCTGAACAGGCGCCGACGCAGGTCCGGCAGCGCCAGTGGCAGGGCCACCGTCAGCCACAGCAGCCACGGGATGACCATCCAGCCATGGGCATGGCTGAACGCACTCATCGCCAACAGATACAGCGCCACGATGCCCAGGGCAGGGAAGGGCGCAATGCGCCGATGGGCCAGCCAGGCCACGCCGATCACCAGAACCACGATCCACAACAACAGCATGGGAAACCCTCCTCGACGGCGACTCTCGCCCCAGTGAAGCACAGTCAGCCGCTCTGGCCCGCGCATCGATAGTGACCCCGCCCGGTCATGGGAGTTCGAGCGTTGTCCGATGCGGGCCAAGTTGTGGCTTGAACGCCCCCCTCGTCGGAGTAGACTGTGGCGCGACTGGCATATACCTCTAATTCAATCCGCCTGTGGGAGCGTAGAAGACATGCTGAAGATCTGGGGCCGCAAGAATTCCTCCAACGTGCGCAAGGCGCTGTGGATCGCCGAGGAACTGGGGCTGAATTACGAGTCGATCAACGCTGGCGGTGCCTTCGGCATCAACGACCAGCCGGAATATCTGGCGAAGAACCCCAACGGCGTGGTGCCGATGATCGAAGACGGCGACTTCGTGCTCTGGGAGTCCAACGCCATCGTGCGTTACCTCGCCGCGCAGTACGGCACCGATGCCGGTTTGTACCCGGTCGATGCCAAGGTTCGCGCCCAGGCCGACAAGTGGATGGACTGGACCACCTCGACCTTCGCTGGCCCTTTCCGTACCGTGTTCTGGGGCGTGCTGCGCACTCCGGCCGAGCAGCAGGACTGGCATCAGATCAACGTGGCGAAAGTCACGATCGAAGGCATGTTGCGGATCGTCGACAAGACCCTGGCGAGCCAGCCGTATCTGTCGGGTGAAACGTTCGGCATGGGCGACATCCCACTGGGCAGCTTTATTTACGCCTGGTTTGAAATGCCGATCGAACGCATCGAGCTGCCAAATCTCCAGGCCTGGTATGCACGTTTGCAGCAGCGCCCGGCGTATCGCACGGCGGTGATGACCGCGTTGACCTGATGGCAGGTCAATGTTGAATTAATACCTACTATCAATAGATGTCGCTGTACTTGAGCGACATCGGCAAGCAACATGACCGTCAGCGTCATGTGGGTCGCGGGCTCAAGGCCTTGGGCTGCATGACGTTGTGCTGCATTTTTGTATTGGTCTGTCCTTTCTTTTTCCTTTTATCGGTGTGTTTTCAGTCATGAGTTCAGCTCTGTCCATCCGGCAGCTAACCAAGACCTACGGCAACGGTTTCCAGGCCCTCAAGGGCATCGACCTGGACGTCGCCGAAGGCGATTTCTTTGCCTTGCTCGGGCCTAACGGCGCCGGCAAATCCACCACTATCGGCATCATCTCGACCCTGGTGAACAAGACCACCGGCACGGTGAACATCTTCGGCCACGACCTGGACCGCAACCCGGCCCAGCTCAAGCGCTCGATCGGTGTGGTGCCGCAGGAATTCAACTTCAACCAGTTCGAAAAGACCTTCGACATCGTCGTGACCCAGGCCGGCTATTACGGCATCCCGCCGAAAGTCGCCAAGGAACGCGCCGAGCAGTACCTGACCCAGCTCGGCCTGTGGGACAAGCGCAGCGTACCGTCACGTTCGCTGTCCGGCGGCATGAAGCGTCGTCTGATGATCGCCCGTGCGCTGATCCACGAGCCGCGCCTGCTGATCCTCGACGAACCGACCGCGGGCGTGGATATCGAGCTGCGTCGCTCGATGTGGACCTTTCTGACCGAGCTGAACCAGAAAGGCATCACCATCATCCTCACCACGCACTATCTGGAAGAGGCTGAGCAGCTGTGCCGCAACATCGGCATCATCGACAAGGGCACCATCGTCGAAAACACCGGCATGAAGCAGTTGCTCAACACACTGCACGTCGAAACCTTCCTGCTCGATCTCAAGGATCCGCTGCAGACCGTGCCGCAACTGGCGGGTTATCCGACGCGTCTGGTGGATAACCACACGCTGGAAGTGCAGGTCGACAAGACCATCGGCATCACCGCGCTGTTCGGTCAACTGGCGTTGCAGAACATTCAGGTGCTTAGCCTGCGTAACAAGACCAATCGCCTCGAGGAGTTGTTCGTGTCCCTGGTCGAAAAGAACCTGTCGAAGGTGGCGGTATGAGTTCGGAGCTGCGCCCCAACCTGATCGCCATGAACACCATCGTCTACCGCGAAGTGCGGCGCTTCATGCGGATCTGGCCGCAGACGCTGCTGCCGCCGGCGATCACCATGGTCTTGTACTTCGTCATCTTCGGTAACCTCATCGGTCGGCAGATCGGCGACATGGGTGGCTTCACCTACATGCAGTACATCGTGCCGGGGTTGATCATGATGTCGGTGATCACCAACTCGTACGGCAACGTGGTATCGAGTTTCTTCGGTGCCAAGTTCCAGCGTTCGGTGGAAGAACTGATGGTGTCGCCGGTGTCGCCGCACACCATTCTGATCGGCTATGTCATCGGCGGTGTGCTGCGTGGTCTGGCGGTGGGCATCATCGTGACCATTCTGTCGATGTTCTTTACTCATCTGCAGGTGCATCACCTGGGTGTGACCATCATCGTGGTGTTGCTGACGGCGACGATCTTTTCGCTGCTGGGCTTCATCAACGCGGTGTTTGCGCGCAACTTCGACGATATCTCGATTATCCCGACCTTCGTGCTGACGCCGTTGACCTATCTGGGCGGGGTGTTCTACTCGATCAACCTGCTGCCGCCGTTCTGGCAGACGGTGTCGCTGGCCAACCCGGTGTTGCATATGGTCAACGCGTTCCGCTTCGGCATTCTGGGTGTGTCGGATATCAAGATCAGCATCGCCCTGGCGTTCATGGTGGTGGCGACCGTCCTGTTGTATCTGGGCTGCGCACGTCTGCTGGTGAGCGGGCGGGGGATGCGGCAGTAATGCTGTCGTTGTAGGAGCGCGCTTGCCCGCGATGGCGGTGGGTCAGACAACATCGCAGTGTCTGACCTGACGCCTTCGCGAGCAGGGCTCCCTCCCACAGGTTTTGGTGTCTGTTGAATTTGGGTATGACGCTAAACCTGTAGGCGCTGGCTTGCCCTGTGACCGGCGACGCAGTCGTCGTAAAACCTGTGCATGCGGTGTGTCTGATACACCGCATGATCTGCTAACGCAGCTCTGTTTTGTCTCCGGCACGTTACACGGCCTCTTGTAGGAGCTGGCTTGCCCTGCGACCGGCGACGAAGTCGTCGTAAAACCTGTGTCCTTGGCGTATCTGACACTCCGCCGAGTCTGCTAACGCAGCCTTGTTTCGCCTGGCGGCGAGTTACTTGGAAAAGCCCCAAGTAACCAAGGGCTTCTTACCCCGCCATACGGTGCCTCGCTAATGCTCGGCATACCCGCACTCCGGCAATGCTCCGTGGGCCCGCCGCGAATGGGCCATCCATGGCCCACGCGGCTCTCGCGGCATCCATGCCGCTCGGCGCCACTCCACATCGCCTGCGTTCGGCCTTCTGGAACGGGGCCCCAAGATCAAAAGCCAGATCAAAAGCCAGCGAAACACACACTTCCCGTGGGAGCGGGCTTGCCCGCGAAGGCGTCCTCAAGATCGCCACCGCCGGCGAGCCGGACTGCTACGGGTTTTGGCGGTGTACTGAAATCTGCCAGACACCCTGAAAAAACGGTGGTCAGCAGGGCTGCTACGGCCCGTGCACGCCGTCTGTTTTGATTCTGGCCGAAGGCCGCGGAAGCCAGCTTGCTGGCGAATACGATTCGTCAATCACCCGATATGAACCTGACACGCCGCGAGTCCGCTCGACGCTTACAAATCCCTGCGTCTCTGCATGCGGTTTTTCCATTGCCGCCCCACCCACCAGCGCCAGTAGCCCATGGTCAGGAAGTATCCGGCGATGCCCAGTACCACACCTGCCACCACTGATCCCAGCAGGAAGGGTTGCCACAGTGTCGACAGTTGGCCGCTGATCCATTCCCAGCTCATCTCGTCGGGGAAGTTGCGCGGTGGCAGGCCCATCAGCAGGGCGCCGATCTTGTAGGTGCAGTAGAACACCGGCGGCATGGTCAGCGGGTTGGTGAGCCAGCACAGGCTCACGGCAATCGGCATGTTGGCTCGTACCCACACGGCCAGCACTGCAGCCAGCAGCATCTGCAGCGGCATCGGCATCAATGCGGCGAACAGGCCGATGCCCATGGCCCGTGCCACCGAGTGGCGGTTCAGGTGCCAGAGGTTCGGGTCGTGGAGGAAGGTGCCAAGAAAGCGTAAGGATTTGTGTTCCCGGATGCTGTTCGGATCGGGCATGTATCGCTTGATCAGGTGGCGTGGCATACGGAAATCCGGCGGTTTGAACGGAAAAGTCGGGCAAGTATGCACGGATAGTGACAAACGAAAATTCAGACATTGTGACAATTAATAAATGCAGGCGCCGTCCGGTGGGCTAAGTCAGGAAGGTGAATTTCGACTGTCTGCGGAGAAAGGCCTTATGCGCACAGGGATGATGGCGCTTGCGTTGGGGTTGTTGACCCTGCGGTTTTTGCCAGTGTTGCCGCCGGTCTGGTGGCTGCTGTTGATGCCGGTGGTCGGGCTGATGTTGCTGCCGTTTCGTACTTATCCATTGGCGTTGTTTCTGTTCGGACTGACCTGGGCTTGTGTCTCGGCTCAGTCCGCGCTGGACGACCGTCTGTCGCCACGTCTCGACGGGCAGACGCTGTGGCTGGAGGGCAGGGTCGTCGGTTTGCCGCACGACACGGACGGCGCGGTGCGTTTTGAAGTGGAAAATCCCGAATCGCGTCGTAGCCGCCTGCCACAACGGATTCGTGTCGGCTGGTACGGCGGGCCGACCGTGCGCAGTGGTGAACGCTGGCGGCTGGCGGTGAATCTCAAGCGTCCCGGCGGTCTGGTCAATCCGGGCGCGTTCGATTACCAGGCCTGGCTGCTGGCCCAACGTATAGGGGCGACCGGCACCGTGGTCGATGGGCAACTGCTTGATGCGCCAAGGGCCGGCTGGCGCGAAAGCATTCGTCAGCGCCTGCTGGCCGTCGATGCTCAGGGACGGCAAGGTGCGCTGGCAGCGCTGGTGCTGGGCGACGACTCGGGGCTGAGCCGTGCCGACTGGCAGGTTCTTCAAGACACCGGGACCATTCACCTGCTGGTCATTTCCGGTACCCACATTGGTCTGCTCGCCGGCCTTTTATATGGGCTGATCGCCGGGCTGGCGCGCTGGGGGCTGTGGCCGGCGTTTTTGCCGTGGCTGCCGTCGGCTTGTCTGCTGTCGTTCAGCGGGGCACTGGGTTATGGCTTGCTGGCCGGGTTCGAGGTGCCGGTGCAGCGCGCCTGTCTGATGTTGGGGCTGGTGTTGCTCTGGCGCCTGCGGTTCCGCCATCTGGGCATGCTCTGGCCGCTGTTGCTGGCCCTGAATGCGGTCTTGCTGTTCGAGCCGCTGGTCAGTCTGCGCCCCGGCTTCTGGTTGTCGTTTGTCGCCGTGGCGATTCTGCTGCTGATCTTCGGCGGGCGTTTGGGGGCCTGGCACTGGCTGCACAGTTGGACCCGTGCGCAGTGGCTGATCGCCGTGGGGTTGCTGCCTGTGCTGCTGGCGCTGAGTCTGCCGGTCAGCGTGAGCGGGCCGGCGGTCAATCTGCTCGCGGTGCCGTGGATCAGCATTTTCGTCCTGCCATTGGCGCTGTCGGGCACGGTTTTTCTGGTGATTGCGCCCATTGGCGAGAGCTTGCTCTGGCTCGCGGGTGGGGCGATGGAGGTTCTGTTTCATGTGCTGGCGTTGGCGGCGGAGGTGTTGCCGGCCTGGACCGGCCCGCAGGTGCCATGGTGGGTGTGGCCGTTGAGTCTGACGGGCGCGATCCTGCTGCTGTTGCCAGCAGGCCTGCCGCTGCGTCCGCTGGGCTGGCCGCTGTTGCTGCTGTGTATTTTCCCGCCGATGAAAAGCGTCCCGCCGGGGCAGGTCGAAGTCCTGCAACTGGATGTCGGTCAGGGGCTGGCCATTCTGTTGCGTACACGCGAACACAGCCTGCTGTATGACGCCGGGCCGCGATTCGGCGAGTTCGACATCGGCGAGCGGGTGGTGTTGCCGGCTATCCGGCGTGCCGGGCTGGCGCGGCTGGACACGATGCTGATCAGCCACGCCGATGCCGATCATGTCGGCGGCGCGCCGGCGGTGTATCAGGCGATGCCGGTGGGGCGGGTATTGGCAGGGGATGTCGCGCGCATGCCGGCGTCGCTGCCGGTGCAAGCGTGCCGCAATGGCGACAGCTGGACCTGGGATGGCGTGGTTTTTTCCACTTGGGTCTGGGAACAGGGCGCTGCCGGTAATCCACAATCCTGCGTGCTGATGGTCGATGCCGGGGGCGAGCGTCTGCTGCTGGCCGGCGATATCGACACCGAAGCCGAGCGGGCCATGCTGGAGGACGGTTTCGATGTCCGCGCTGACTGGTTGCAGGCGCCGCACCACGGCAGCCGCAGTTCGTCGTCACGGGCGTTGCTCAAGGCAGTCAATCCGAAGGGCGTGTTGATTTCCCGCGGTCGCAACAATGCTTTCGGCCATCCGCACCCGCTGGTGATGTCGCGCTATCGCTGGATGGGCATGAAAAGCTACGACAGTGCCGAGCTCGGTGCCATCACTTTGCAACTGGGGGCGCGGCAGGAGCCCCACGGCGAACGAAGCAGAAGGCGCTTCTGGCGCGACTGAATTGGCCGGTTATTCATCGCCGGGTTCGGCGAGGCGGCGACCCTATGTTAGAGTGGCGCCACTTTTTTTCAGGGGGTGGTCGCTGTGTGGGAGCTGGTCAAATCGGGTGGCTGGATGATGCTGCCGATCATTTTGAGTTCCATCGCCGCCGTCGGGATCATCATTGAGCGGTTGTGGACCTTGCGTGCCAGCCGCATCACGCCTCCGCACCTGCTCGGTCAGGTGTGGCGCTGGATTCAGGACAAGCAACTGAGCGGTGAAAAGCTCAAGGAGCTGCGTGCCGATTCGCCACTGGGGGAAATCCTCGCGGCCGGTCTGGCCAACTCCCGCCATGGTCGCGAGATCATGAAGGAGTGCATCGAAGAAGCCGCCGCCCGGGTCATCCACGACCTGGAACGCTATCTGGCAACCCTCGGCACCATCGCCGCCATGGCGCCGCTGCTCGGTCTGCTGGGTACGGTGCTGGGCATGATCGACATCTTCGGCTCGTTCACCGCCACCGGCATGACCGGTAATGCCGGCATGCTCGCCAGCGGTATTTCCAAGGCGCTGATCTGTACCGCTTCGGGTCTGACCGTGGCGATCCCGACGATCTTCTTTCATCGTTATCTGCAGAACCGCGTCGACGAGCTGGTGGTCGGCATGGAGCAGGAAGCCATCAAACTGGTGGAAGTGGTGCAGGGCGACCGTGACGTCGACCTGACCGACGCCCAGCCGGACCTCAAGGCCGCAGCGCGGGGCGAGGGCCGCAGAAAGTGAAATTCCGCCGTCGCAAGGCCCGCGAGACCATCGACATCAACCTGGTGTCGCTGATCGACGTGGTGTTCATTCTGTTGCTGTTCTTCGTGGTGACCACGACGTTCACCCGCGAGACCCAGTTGCGTGTCGACCTGCCACAGGCGGTCACCGGCGCTTCGGCCGATGATGTCGACAAGAAGCACGTTGATATCACCATCAATGCCGATGGCGTCTATTCGGTGAACAACACCCTGCTGGCCGACAGCAAGCTGGACACCCTGATCGACGCCCTGCAGAAGGAGTCGGGCGGCGATACCAGCCTGCCACTGTCGATCAGCGCCGACGGCAAGACGCCGCATCAGGCGGTGATCACGGCCATGGATGCCGCCGGCAAGCTGGGTTTCGCGCACCTGCGCATGACCACCGTCGAGGCCGCACCGGCTAACTGATGGCACTGACCGACCGTTTGCTTGATGCGTGGTACAACGGCCATCCGGCGCTGGCGCTGTTGCGTCCGCTGGAGGCGCTGTATCGCCGCGTGGTCAACGGCAAGCGCGCACGCTTCGTGGCCGGGCAGGGCGACATCTACAAGGCGCCGGTGCCGGTCATCGTGGTCGGCAACATCACCGTCGGTGGTACTGGCAAGACGCCGCTGATCCTGTGGATGATCGAGCATTGCCGCCAGCGCGGCCTGCGGGTCGGCGTGGTCAGCCGTGGCTACGGAGCAAAGCCGCCGAGCCTGCCGTGGCGGGTCATGGCCGATCACAGCGCCGACCAGGCCGGTGACGAGCCTCTGCTGATCGTCAAGCGCACCGGCGTGCCGCTGATGATCGACCCGGACCGCTCCAGCGCCGTGCGCGCCTTGCTCGCCGCCGAACCGCTGGACCTGATTCTCTCCGACGACGGCCTGCAGCATTACCGTCTGGCCCGCGACCTTGAGCTGGTGCTGATCGATGCTGCCCGTGGCCTCGGCAACCGCCGCTGCCTGCCGGCAGGCCCCTTGCGTGAGCCGGTGGAGCGCCTGAAAAGCGTCGATGCGCTGCTGTACAACGGCGCCACGGCGGATCGTGAAGACGGTTACGCCTTTCACTTGCAGCCGTCGGCGCTGGTCAACCTGCGCAGCGGCGAACGCTTGCCGGTCGATCACTTTCCGCCCGGTCAGGCGCTGCACGCCGTGGCCGGTATCGGTAACCCGCAACGTTTCTTCAACACCCTCGAAGGACTACACTGGCGGCCTGTGCCCCATGCGTTCGCCGACCATGCCGTGTTCAGCGCAGAGGCGCTTTCCTTTACCCCGGCGCTGCCCCTGGTCATGACCGAAAAGGACGCGGTGAAGTGTGTTGCCTTCGCCGCTCCCGACTGGTGGTATCTGGCCGTGGAGGCCGTGCCATCAGCGGCCTTCGTCGGTTGGTTCGATTCGCAGTTAACCCGTCTTTTGCCATGACTCGTTCAGGATCTCTTATGGACACCAAATTGCTCGACATCCTCGCTTGCCCGGTCTGCAAAGGCCCGCTCAAGCTCAGCGCCGACAAAACCGAGCTGATCAGCAAGGGCGCCGGTCTCGCGTTCCCGATTCGTGACGGCATCCCGGTGATGCTGGAAAACGAAGCCCGCACCCTGACCGACGACGAGCGCCTGGAAAAATGACTGCAGCCTTCACTGTCGTCATCCCTGCGCGTTTCGGCTCCAGCCGCTTTCCCGGCAAGCCTCTGAAAACCATCGCCGGCAAGCCGATGATCCAGCACGTCTGGGAACAGGCGCGCAAAAGCAGTGCTCAGCGCGTGGTCGTGGCCACCGATGACGCACGCATCGTCGAAGCCTGTCAGGCCTTCGGTGCCGAAGTGTTGATGACCCGCGACGACCACAACTCCGGTACCGACCGCTTGGCCGAGGTGGCCACGCAACTGGGCCTGGCCGCCGACGCCATCGTGGTCAACGTTCAGGGCGACGAACCAATGATTCCACCGGTGGTGATCGATCAGGTCGCCGCCAACCTGGCTGCCCATCCAGAGGCCGGCATTTCGACCCTGGCCGAACCCATCGATGACGTGGCCGCGCTGTTCAACCCCAACGTGGTCAAGGTCAGCGTCGACGTCAACGGCCTGGCCCTGACCTTCAGCCGCGCGCCGCTGCCGTGGGCACGGGATGCGCTGGCAAAGAGCCGTGACACCTTGCCCGAGGGCGTGCCGTATCGTCGCCATATCGGCATCTATGCCTATCGCGCCGGTTTCCTCCATGACTTCGTCAGCTGGGGCCCGTGCTGGCTGGAAAACACCGAAAACCTCGAACAGTTGCGTGCCCTGTGGCACGGCGTACGGATTCACGTCGCTGATGCTGTCGAAGCGCCGCCGGCCGGTGTCGACACCGCTGAAGACCTGGAGCGCGTGCGGCGCTTGCTGGAGGCTTGATGCTGCACGTGCAAACGGATGTGTCCCTCAAGCCGTTCAACACCTTTGGTGTCGATGTGCGCGCGCGTTTCTATTGCGAGGCGCACAGCGACAGCGATGTGCGCGAGGCGCTGGCCTGGGCGGCCGAGCGCGGCGTCGAAGTGCTGGTGGTCGGTGGTGGCAGCAACCTGCTGCTGACCGCTGACATCGATGCAGTGGTGCTGCGCATGGCCAGTCGCGGCATCCGTATCATCCATGAGGATTGCGGCGGCGCGGTGGTCGAAGCCGAGGCTGGCGAGCCCTGGCACCCGTTCGTGCTGGAAATGCTCGCGCGCGGCCTGGCCGGGCTGGAAAATCTCAGCCTGATTCCCGGCACCGTTGGCGCGGCGCCCATGCAGAACATCGGTGCCTACGGCGTCGAGCTCAAGGATGTTTTCCACAGTCTGGTAGCGCTGGATCGGCAAAGCGGCGAGTTGCGCGAGTTTTCCCTGGAAGACTGCGCCTTCGGTTATCGCGACAGCGTGTTCAAGCACCAGACCGGTCGCTGGCTGATCCTGCGGGTGCGCTTCAAGCTGAGCTTCAGCGCCCGTCTGCATCTGGATTACGGCCCGGTGCGCCAGCGTCTGGAAGAGCAGGGCATCAAGGAGCCGACGCCGTTGCACGTCAGTCGGGCGATATGTGCCATCCGCAGTGAAAAGCTGCCGGACCCTGCGGTGCTGGGCAATGCCGGCAGTTTCTTCAAGAACCCGGTGGTACCGGGCGAGTTGGCCGAGCGTATTCGTGAAACGCATCCGGGGCTGGTGGCTTATCCACAGGCTGACGGGCAGATGAAGCTCGCTGCCGGCTGGCTGATCGAACAGGCGGGCTGGAAAGGTTTCCGTGACGGCGATGCCGGCGTGCATGCCTTGCAGTCGCTGGTATTGGTCAATTATGGCGCGGCGTCGGGCCATGACCTGCTCAATCTGGCGCAGCGGATCCAGTCCGATATTCTTCAGCGTTTTGGTGTCACCCTGGAAATGGAGCCTAACCTGTACTGAGGTTGGGCGCTGTTTTCTGGCTTGGCCTTTGCATTTTCGATGGCAGACATCCTGGATCAGAGGCTGAGCATGCGTGAAACCCTGTGCGCGATCGTTCTGGCTGCCGGCCTCGGCAGCCGCTATCGACAGATGGCCGGTGCCCACCGCAACAAGTTGCTGGCCCAGTGCACGGGCCGCGACGGTGTCGAACGCTGCGTGCTTGAACACGTGTTGGTCAATGTCGGCGCGGTGGCCGACAAAATCGTGCTGTTGACCCGCCCCCATTATTCCAGCGTCGTCGAGCTTGGCCTGCGCCATGGCTGCGAGATCGTCGTGCTCGATTCATCGGGCATGGGCGACAGCATTGCCGCCGCAGTGGCGGCACAGCCCGATCATCGCGGCTGGCTGATCGTGCTCGGCGACATGCCATTCATTCATCCGGATACCCTCAAACGTGTGGCTGATTCGTTGCGTGACGACGGTATCAGCGTGCCGGTGCATGGCGGTCAGTACGGCCACCCGGTGGCGTTCGGTCGGCAGTTCGGTCCGGCGTTGACCACGTTGGCGGGGGAGAAGGGCGCCCGGCGGCTGTTTCAGGGGGCTGACGTGCAGGAAATCGGCGTCGATGATCCCGGCGTGCTGTGGGATGTGGACGTGCCAGCGGCGTTGGTTTTCAAGCCGTGATGGCGTGAGCGTCTCCGCTTCTGGCCGAAGGCCGTGGGAGCCGGCTTGCTGGCGAATGCTTCAGGTCAGACACCACAGCGTTGAATGACAAACCGCGTTCGCCAGCAAGCCGGCTCCCACAGAATTATTGCCAGCCGCAGGTGGTGTAAGTACCGGAGTCCGTGGGAGGGAGCTCTGCTCGCGAAAGCGGTGGATCAGCCGACATCAATGTGCCTGAACTGACGCGTTCGCCAGCAAGCCGGCTCCCACAGGATCATTGTCAGCCGCAGGTGGTGTGAGTGCCGGAGTCCGTGGGAGGGAGCTCTGCTCGCGAAAGCGGTGGATCAGCTGACATCAATGTGCCTGAACTGACGCGTTCGCCAGCAAGCGGGCTCCCACAGAATCATTGCCAGCCGCAGGTGGTGTAAGTGCCGGAGTCCGTGGGAGGGAGTTCTGCTCGCGAAAGCGGTGGATCAGCCGACATCAATGTGCCTGAACTGACGCGTTCGCCAGCAAGCCGGCTCCCACAGAATTATTGCCAGCCGCAGGTGGTGTAAGTGCCGGAGTCCGTGGGAGGGAGCTCTGCTCGCGAAAGCGGTGGATCAGCCGACATCAACGTGCCTGAACTGACGCGTTCGCCAGCAAGCCGGCTCCCACAGGATCATTGTCAGCCGCAGGTGGTGTAAGTGCCGGAGTCCGTGGGAGGGAGCTCTGCTCGCGAAAGCGGTGGATCAGCCGACATCAATGTGCCTGAACTGACGCGTTCGCCAGCAAGTCGGCCACAGGGGCAGGCGCGCTCCTGCAATGGTTATTCCCGCACGTTCAGGGCATAAAAAAGCCCCGCCTGTCTGCACAGGCGGGGCTTTTTCATTCAGCGAAGATTACACGAGCGGTTTAGGCTCTTTGCTTTCTTCCACTTCTTCACCGTGCTCGGTCACGACTTCGCGGACCGGCTTGGCGTTTTCTTCAACGACCGGCGCTGGTGTGCTGACTGCTTCGACAACCGGGGCTGGCTCAGCCACGGCTTCTACTGCAGGAGCGGCGGCAGCGGCGGCTTCAGCTTCCTTCTGCAGGCGTTCTGCTTCCAGGCGACGACGACGCACTTCACGAGGATCGTTTGGTGCACGGCCGCTGCTGGCCATCGGCAGCGCTGGCTTTTCAGCAGCAGGTGCCGGAGCCAGAGCAGGCGCTGGTTCAGCGACAACCGGGGCCGGTGCGGCGACTGGCGCAACAACCGGTTCGGCGACGGCTTCAACCACTGGCGCGGCAACTGGCGCTTCTACAACAGGTTCAGCGGCTTTCGGCGCTTCTACTGGTGCTTCGACGACCGGAGTCGGCGCGGCTTCTTCGGCCACGACAGGTGCTTCAACTTCTGCCGGGGTGTCGAACAGCTCGGCCTGGGCGGCGGCTTTGACCTGACGCTCGAACGGGCTGAGGCTGGCGTCGAACTGGGCCACTTCAACTTCCGGCATGACCGAGCGCGGCGTTGCGGCGATCGGGGCCTCGATGGCTGGCAGTTCGGCCTGGACCGGTACGGACTCAGCCGCTGGCGCTTCGACAGGAGCACTGGCGCGTTCGGCCTGACGCTGGGCGTCGGCTTCGGCAGCGGCGCTGACGGTGCTTTCGGCTACGGCGGCGGTTACGGCCAGACCGGCAGCGATTTCGGCGCTGTTGCCTTCCTTGCGCACGTCTTCAGCCACGGCTTCCTGACCGGCTTCGCTACCTTCTGCGCCTTCGATCACGTCACCGTTGGCGTCACGTTGACGCTCACGACGGTTGCTGCGACGACGCTGGCCACGGGAGCGACGACGAGGACGATCGCCTTCAGCGTGTTCCTGACCGTCATCCAGTTGCTCTTCGTTGTTCAGCAGCACTTCTTCTTCGGCAGCCGGTGCAGCGGCCTGCTCGGCGCGTGGTTGACGCTCCTCGCGTGGCGGACGTGGCGGACGCTCTTCACGCGGTGCGCGCTCAGGACGCTCTTCGCGCGGCAGGTTGACTGCCGGAGCGGCATCCAGCGGCTCGCGCAGTTCACGCACGCGCTCTTCGCGAGGCTTGCGGTCTTCACGCGGGGCACGAGGCTGGCGCTCTTCACGCGGAGCACGTGGCGCACGTTCTTCACGAGGAGCGCTGTCTTCGCGAACTTCACGCGGCTCGCGTGGAGCACGTTCTTCGCGTGGTGCACGTTCCTCGCGCGGAGCACGCTCTTCCCGTGGGGCGCGTTCTTCGCGCTCGGCACGTGGCGCGCGCTCTTCGCGCGGCTTGCGGTCTTCGTCGCGGCGGCCGTTGTTACGGCTGCGGCTCTGCTGACGACCGTTGCGGCGCTCTTCGTTGCGCGCAGGACGCTCGGCAGCCGGTTTTTCCACGACGACGGCCGGTGCGGCAGGCTCTTCCTTGCCGGCGAACAGGCTGACCAGCGACTTCACCAGGCCTTTGAACAGGCTTGGTTCGTGGGCGACAGGGGCAGGCGCTGCAACCGGTGCGGCGACTTCGGTCGGAACCGGAGCATTGGCGCGGGCCGGTGCGGTCTTGACCGCCGCTTCCTGGCGAACCAGGGTGCGGGTGGCGGCAGTCGGCTGGACTTCTTCGGCTTCGGCGGCGGCAGCAGCGATTTCGTAGCTGGACTGCAGGCTGTGGGCTTCAGGGCTGTCATCACGCAGACGCTGCACTTCGAAGTGCGGCGTTTCGAGATGATCGTTCGGCAGGATGACGATGCGCGCGCGGGTACGCAGTTCGATCTTGGTGATCGAGTTGCGCTTCTCGTTGAGCAGGAACGCTGCGACCGGGATTGGCACCTGGGCGCGGACTTCGGCGGTGCGGTCCTTCAGGGCTTCTTCTTCGATCAGGCGCAGGATCGCCAGCGACAGCGATTCGACGTCACGGATGATGCCGGTGCCGTTGCAGCGCGGGCAGACGATGCCGCTGCTTTCGCCCAGCGACGGACGCAGGCGCTGACGGGAC
Source organism: Pseudomonas sp. NPDC090208 (assembly GCF_044746785.1). NCBI lineage: Bacteria > Pseudomonadati > Pseudomonadota > Gammaproteobacteria > Pseudomonadales > Pseudomonadaceae > Pseudomonas > Pseudomonas sp. NPDC090208. The sequence continues at coordinate 162,254 of NZ_JBIVCU010000007.1, read as the reverse complement.
ATTTCCAGCAGGCCGAAACGCGAGATGCGACCCACTTGAACGCGGGCGCGGTCGGCTTCCAGGCATTCGCGGACTTTTTCTTCCACGGCGCGCTGGTTCTTGGCCGGGGTCATGTCGATGAAGTCGATGACGATCAGGCCGCCGATGTCACGCAGACGCAGTTGACGGGCGATTTCCTCGGCCGCTTCCAGGTTGGTCTGCAGGGCGGTTTCTTCGATGTCGCTGCCTTTGGTGGCGCGCGCCGAGTTGATGTCGATGGACACCAGGGCTTCGGTCGGGTCGATGACGATGGAGCCGCCGGAAGGCAGTTCGACCACGCGCTGGAAGGCGGTTTCGATCTGGCTTTCGATCTGGAAGCGGTTGAACAGCGGCACGCTGTCTTCGTACAGCTTGATCTTGCTGGCGTACTGCGGCATCACCTGACGGATGAAGGTCAGGGCTTCTTCCTGGGCTTCGACGCTATCGATCAGCACTTCGCCGATGTCCTGGCGCAGATAGTCGCGGATGGCGCGGATGATGACGTTGCTTTCCTGATAGATCAGGAACGGCGCGGAACGGTCCTGGGACGCTTCCTTGATGGCGGTCCACAGTTGCAGCAGGTAGTCGAGGTCCCACTGCATTTCTTCGCTGCTGCGGCCAAGGCCGGCAGTGCGCACGATCAGACCCATGTCGGCCGGTGCAACCAGGCCGTTCAGCGCTTCACGCAGTTCGTTGCGCTCTTCGCCTTCGATGCGACGGGAGATGCCGCCGGCACGCGGGTTGTTCGGCATCAGCACCAGGTAACGACCGGCCAGGCTGATGAAGGTGGTCAGGGCTGCGCCCTTGTTGCCACGCTCTTCTTTCTCGACCTGAACGATGACTTCCTGGCCTTCGCTCAGGACTTCCTTGATGTTGACCCGGCCTTCAGGGGACTTCTTGAAGTATTCGCGGGAGATTTCCTTCAGCGGCAGGAAGCCGTGACGCTCGGAGCCGAAGTCGACGAAAGCCGCTTCCAGGCTGGGTTCGATGCGCGTGATCCGGCCCTTGTAGATGTTGGCCTTCTTCTGTTCGCGGGCCCCGGATTCGATATCCAGGTCGTATAGGCGCTGGCCGTCTACCAGCGCAACACGCAACTCTTCGGGTTGAGTTGCGTTAATCAGCATTCTTTTCATGTAGTACCGTCGGTTTCCGGGCTGCCGGAAACGGCGTTCGGCACACACGACTTCTCACGGTCGGTGTCAGGGCACGTCAGGAGTGCTTGGACACTCCAGTGTCTAACGAGCATCGGCCAGGGGGGCCGTAATCGCGACGACGTTTCCTGCTTGCTGTGGTGACAAATGACACCCTGTCAGCAAAAGCTTTGTCAGGAGGAGGAATCAACCATCGGTAGCGGACGATATGAAGCGTCTTTTAAAGCCTTCTGCTACACAGTCCGACGGTTGTGCGTCTCCACCCCACACGTATCCCTGATAATTCGGGTGCTGCCGCGCGCTGAATCCGCAGCGGGTTGCATTTACCGCGATCTTCGATGGGAAGTTCGCGCGTCATGGCTCAATTAAGGCATGGTTTCCGAAGCATTCGCCCGGAGCGATTGCCAGCGACTGCACCTTGTGAACTGTCCGTGAACGTGGGCCTCGACGGCGAGTGTGTCACTCTGCGGTCGGGCTTGTTTCAGGCCTCATGTCACCTGCGCTCGTTACACCGGTTGATCTTCCGTTGTCACCGAAAGCCCCGTAGGACGGCCTCGCGCCCTCGTGAATTGCGTTGGTCAGGGCCGGCTGTCATACCGTTTGTCCGCTGTCCAGGCCGCTTTTGGCGGCGTTCGCGACTATAGCAGCAATCATTAAGTGCTTCAAATCCATAAAAAATTGTTATGATTTGCGCCATGACGAATATCACCCCCCCAACCCCCGGCGTTCAGCTGGTAGAGGTTGCGCCGGAACTTGCCGGTCAACGCATCGATAATTTTCTGATCACGTACCTCAAGGGCGTTCCCAAGACCTTGATTTACCGCATATTGCGCAAAGGCGAAGTGCGGGTGAACAAGGGCCGGATCAAGCCGGAGTACAAGCTTCAGGCGGGCGACATCGTGCGCGTTCCACCCGTTCGGGTGCCTGAGCGCGACGAGCCTGTGCCGGTGGCTCAGGGGCTGTTGCAGCGCCTTGAGGCGGCCATCGTCTACGAGGACAAGGGCCTGATCGTGCTCAACAAGCCTGCCGGCATCGCCGTTCATGGTGGCAGCGGGTTGAGTTTTGGCGTGATCGAAGCCTTTCGTCAGTTGCGCCCTGATGCCAAGGAGCTGGAGCTGGTCCATCGTCTGGACCGTGACACCTCCGGCCTGCTGATGATCGCCAAGAAGCGCAGCATGTTGCGCCACCTGCACGAGCAATTGCGCGGCGATGGCGTGGACAAGCGCTACATGGCGCTGGTGCGCGGGCACTGGGCGACCAGCCAGAAGCAGGTGCGCGCGCCGCTGCTCAAGAGCAACCTGCGCTCGGGCGAGCGCATGGTCGAGGTCAATGACGAGGGCAAGGAGGCGTTGACCCTGTTCAAGGTCCTGCGCCGTTTCGGCGACTTCGCCACCATGGTCGAGGCGCGGCCGATCACCGGGCGTACCCACCAGATTCGTGTGCATGCGCTGCACGCCGGGCACAGCATTGCCGGCGACAGCAAATACGGCGACGAAGATTTCACCCGCGAGATTCGAGAACTGGGCGGCAAGCGTCTTTTTCTGCATGCTTACGCTCTGACCGTGCCGCTGCCGGATGGCGGCGAGCTGAAGCTGGAGGCGCCTGTCGACGAGATGTGGGCCCAAACCGTGGAGCGATTGAGTGCGCCCTGATTACGAGCTGCTGATTTTCGACTGGGACGGCACGCTGTCCGACTCCATCGGGCGCATCGTCGAAGCCATGCGCACGGCGGCGCAACTGTCCGGCCGGCCGGTGCGCGACGATCTGGCGATCAAGGGCATCATCGGTCTGGGTCTTCCGGAGGCCATCCGTACCCTGTATCCGGATATCAGCGCCAACGACCTGATCGATTTCCGTCAGCGCTACGCCGACAGCTACATGGCGATGGATGTGGAGCCGTCGCAGCTGTTCGAGGGTGTGCATGAATCCCTGGAAGCGTTCCGCGCCGAGGGCTATCGCCTGGCGGTAGCGACCGGCAAGGCGCGACGTGGTCTGGACCGGGTTCTAAGGGCCCATGGCTGGCTGGATTACTTCGATGCCACCCGCGCAGCGGACGAGACGGCCAGCAAGCCGGATCCGCTGATGCTCAACGAGATTCTTCAGCATTGCGGCGTGCGCCCGGAAAAGGCGCTGATGGTTGGCGATGCGTCGTTCGATCTGCTCATGGCGCGCAATGCCGGCATGGACTCGGTAGCCGTTGGCTATGGCGCGCAGGCGCTGGACTCGCTGCTGCAATATGAGCCGCGCCTGGCTATCGGGCACTTTTCCGAATTGCGCACCTGGCTGGGTGCGCGTACCGCTGAATCTTCGTTGTTGGGGTAACTGACTCATGTCGGATGAATGGAAAGCACCGTCTACGCCAGAAAAGAACGAAGGCGGCGAGGGTGGGGCTGACGCAAAAAGCTGGAAACTGCTGGAAAAGACGCTGCTGGCCAACGTCCAGGAGCATCGTCGCACCCGGCGCTGGGGGATTTTCTTCAAGTCGCTGACGTTCATCTATCTGTTCGTGGCGCTGGTGATGTTTTCGCCGCTGATGGATTTCGAGAAGGGTGCGTCGCGCAAGGCCAGTCATACGGCGCTGATCGAAGTCAAAGGCATGATCGCCGACACCGAACCTGCCAGCGCCGACAACATCGTCGGCAGTCTGCGTGCGGCGTTCGAGGACGAAAAGACCAAGGGTGTGATCCTGCGCATCAACAGTCCTGGCGGCAGTCCGGTGCAGTCGGGCTACATCTATGACGAAATCCGCCGTCTGCGCGCGCAGAAGCCGAATATCAAGGTTTATGCGGTCATTACCGATCTGGGTGCCTCCGGCGCCTATTACATCGCCAGTGCCGCCGACGAGATCTATGCGGACAAGGCCAGTCTGGTCGGCTCCATCGGTGTGACGGCAGCCGGTTTCGGCTTTGTCGGCACCATGGAAAAGCTGGGTGTGGATCGTCGGACCTATACCTCCGGCGAGCACAAGGCGTTCCTCGATCCGTTCCAGCCGCAGAAGCCGGATGAAACCGCCTTCTGGCAGGGCGTGCTCGATACCACGCACAAACAGTTCATTGCCAGCGTCAAGGCGGGGCGTGGAGATCGTTTGAAAGACAAGGATCATCCGGAGCTGTTCTCCGGCCTGGTCTGGACTGGTGAGCAGGCGGTGGCGCTGGGTCTGGTGGATGGTCTGGGTAGCGCCAGTTACGTCGCCCGCGAGGTCATCGGCGAGAAAGAGCTGGTGGATTACACCGTGCAGGAATCACCGTTCGATCGCTTCTCCAAGAAGCTGGGCGCCAGTGTGGCTGAGCAGATCGCCATGTGGGCCGGCTTTCATGGGCCTTCGCTGCGCTGATAGCGGCAGTTGATAACGAAAAACCCGGCCATTGGTCGGGTTTTTTGTGGGTGCGTTACGGGATCTCGACGCCTTCTGCGTCCAGCATATCCACCAGCCTTATTAAAGGAAGGCCGATCAGGCTGGTGGCATCTGCGCCTTCGGTGGCGCGGAACAGGCTCACGCCCAGCCCCTCGGCCTTGAAGCTGCCGGCGCAGTCGTAGGGCTGTTCGGCGTGCAGGTAGCGGCTGATGCGCGTCTGATCGAGGTCGCGCATGTGTACGGTGAAGGGCACGCAATCGACCTGGCATTCGCCGCTCTGGCTGTTGTACAGCGCGAGCCCGGTGAGAAAGCTCACGCTTTTGCCGCTGCTGGCGCTCAACTGCTCCAGGGCGCGCTCGAACGTGTGCGGCTTGCCGAGGATCTGCTCGCCGAGCACGGCGACCTGGTCCGAGCCGATGATCAGGTGATCAGGATAGCGCTCTGCCAGTGCCATGGCTTTCTCTCGGGCCAGGCGTTTGACCAGATCGCTGGCAGACTCGTTGGGGAGGCGACTTTCATCGATATCCGGGGATGCGCAGACGAACGGCAGGCGCAGTCGTTCGAGCAATTCCCGGCGATAAGGTGAGCTGGAGGCGAGGAGCAATGGCAGCATGGGGTTCTCCGAAACGTGAAAGTCGAGTGTAATCAGCAGGCTTGCTGGCGAACAGGCCGGAAATTCCTTTGACAGGCAAGGGTCTCGTCCCTAGAATGCTGCGCCTATGTTGAATGACCCGATTCCACCTCACGTTGACCCGCGCAAATTAGCCGATCGTGGCACTTCTGTCGAAGGAAGTGTGCCGCTGGCTGATTTGGAGAGACTCTGCGACCCGCTTGCTGACAATCTTGGTACAGTGCAGGCGAAATTCGTTTTTGAGCGAGATGAACAGCGCGCCGTGGTTTTCCACAGCGAACTGGACGTCGAAGTCAAAATGGTTTGCCAGCGTTGTCTTGAGCTGGTCACTCTGCCGATCCACAGCGAATGCACTTATGCCGTGGTGAAAGAGGGTGCAAATACCCAGTCGTTGCCGAAAGGCTATGACGTACTGGAACTCGGCGAAGATCAATTGGATGTAGATCTGCGGGCGGTTATCGAGGACGAGCTTCTGCTTGCCCTGCCGATTGTCCCTGTTCATGATCCGAAAGAATGCCAGCAGCCGGCAGGCGCCGATGAGCCCGAGCCGAGCGTGGACGAGGTACCGCGGTCCAACCCGTTCAGTGTATTGGCGCAGTTAAAGCGTGACCCAAACGTTTAGGAGTTAATTATGGCTGTTCAGCAGAACAAAAAATCCCGCTCTGCCCGTGACATGCGCCGTTCGCACGACGCTCTCGAGGCTAGCACCCTGTCTGTAGAAAAAACCACCGGTGAAGTTCACCTGCGTCACCACGTATCGCCAGAAGGCGTATACCGTGGCCGTAAAGTGATCGACAAGGGCGCTGACGAGTAATTTCTTGTCCGCTCCGGTCATCGCGATCGACGCAATGGGCGGGGACTTCGGTCCCCGCAACATTGTTCAGGCCAGTATCGCCTGTCTGCTTGCTACACCCTCGCTCCACCTGATCCTTGTCGGTCACGCCTCCCTTCTTGAAGAACTCATTGCTCGCCATCCGGCGGTCGATCGATCACGCCTGTTCGTCGTTCACGCCAGTGAAGTCATCACTATGGATGATCGGCCATCGCTTGCCTTGCGTGGCAAGCCCGATTCGTCGATGCGCGTAGCGTTGCGTCTGCTGGCGGACGGGCAGGCGCAGGCGTGTGTCAGCGCTGGCAATACTGGCGCCCTGATGGCGTTGTCGCGGTTCGTGCTGAAAACCCTGCCAGGCATCGACCGTCCGGCGATGGTGGCGGCGATTCCGACCCGGCGTGGCTACTGTCAGTTGCTGGATCTGGGGGCGAACGTCGATTGCAGCGCGGAAAACCTCTATCAGTTCGCGGTGATGGGGGCGGTGGCTGCCGAGGCGCTGGGTGTGGAGCGACCAAAAGTCGCACTGCTCAATGTCGGCACCGAGGACATCAAGGGCAATCAGCAGGTCAAACTGGCTGCCAGCTTGCTGCAGGCGGCGCCGGGCCTGAATTATGTCGGCTTCGTCGAGGGCGATGGTCTGTACCGTGGCGAGGCGGATGTCGTGGTGTGTGACGGTTTCGTCGGCAATATCCTGCTCAAGTCCAGCGAGGGGCTGGCTACCATGATCAGCGAGCGGATCGAGATCCTGTTTCGCCAGAACGTGCTGTCCAAGGCCGTCGGTGCGCTGGCATTGCCGCTGCTCAAGCGTCTGAAGGCGGATCTGGCTCCCGCGCGGCACAACGGTGCGAGTTTTCTCGGCCTGCAGGGCATTGTGGTGAAGAGCCATGGTTCTGCCGGTGTGCAGGGGTTTCAGAGCGCGATTCAGCGCGCGCTGATCGAGATTCGAGAGAATCTGCCCGAGCGTCTGCACGGTCGCCTGGAGGAGTTGCTCTAGCGGCGCGCCGCTCGGGATGCGCTAGAATGTGACCCCGGTGACTGGCCGGTCATCCAACTGGCCATGCGTAACACTTTGAATTATCTTGCGTTCGGCACTGCCGGACGTTCTTTTTGACGACAATAATCAGGGGCCTGTTCAATGTCTGCTTCCGTCGCATTCGTCTTTCCGGGCCAGGGCTCGCAGTCCCTCGGCATGCTGGCCGAGCTGGGCGCGCAGTACCCGCTGGTGCTGGAAACGTTCAAAGAAGCTTCCGACGCTCTGGGCTATGACCTCTGGGCGCTGACCCAGCAAGGGCCGGAAGAAAACCTCAATCAGACCGACAAGACCCAGCCGGCCATTCTGACCGCTTCCATCGCCCTGTGGCGTCTGTGGCTGGCAGAAGGCGGTGTGCGCCCGGCATTTGTCGCCGGCCACAGCCTGGGTGAATACAGCGCGCTGGTTGCCGCGGGCAGTCTGTCGCTGGCCGATGCGGTCAAGCTGGTCGAGCGCCGTGGCCAACTGATGCAGGAAGCCGTACCGGCCGGGCAGGGCGGCATGGCCGCCATCCTGGGTCTGGACGATGCCGATGTCATCGCCGCCTGCGCCGAAGCGGCTCAGGGCGAAGTGGTCAGCGCGGTCAACTTCAACTCGCCGGGCCAGGTGGTGATCGCCGGTGCCAAGGCGGCTGTCGAGCGCGCCATCGAGCTGTGCAAGGCCAAGGGTGCCAAGCGCGCCATGCCGCTGCCGGTCAGCGTTCCGTCTCACTGTGAGCTGATGCGTCCGGCCGCCGAGCGTTTCGCCGAATCCGTCGCCGCCATCGACTGGCAGGCGCCGCAGATTCCGCTGGTGCAGAACGTCAGCGCCAGCGTCGTGACCGATCTGGAAACCCTGAAGACCGATCTGCTGCAACAACTGTACAAGCCTGTGCGCTGGGTCGAGTCGATCCAGACCCTGGCTGCCAATGGCGCCCTGCAACTGGTCGAATGCGGCCCGGGCAAGGTGCTGGCCGGTCTGAACAAGCGTTGCGCCGACGGCGTCAACACTTCCAACCTCAATACCCCGGATGCCTTCGCTGCCGCCCGCGCGGCACTGGCCTGATAAGGAGACGCTTGCATGAGTCTGCAAGGTAAAGTTGCACTGGTCACCGGCGCGAGCCGTGGCATTGGCCGGGCAATCGCCCTGGAACTGGGCCGTAACGGCGCTACCGTGGTCGGAACCGCGACCTCTGAGTCCGGCGCCGAGAAAATCACCGCCTACTTCAAGGAAAACGGCGTCGAGGGCTTCGGCCTGGCGCTGGATGTCGGCAGCGACGAGTCCGTGACGGCCGTTCTGGCGCAGATCCAGGAGCGTGTCGGTGCGCCGTTGATTCTGGTCAACAACGCCGGCATCACCCGTGACAACCTGATGATGCGCATGAAAGACGAAGAGTGGCATGACGTCATCAACACCAACCTGAGCAGCCTGTATCGCCTGACCAAGGGTGTTCTGCGTGGCATGACCAAGGCTCGTTGGGGTCGGATCATCAGCATCGGCTCGGTGGTGGGTGCCATGGGCAACGCCGGTCAAGTAAACTATGCCGCCGCGAAAGCGGGTCTGGAAGGTTTCAGCCGTGCGCTGGCGCGTGAAGTCGGCTCCCGTGCAATCACCGTGAACTCGGTGACTCCGGGCTTTATCGACACCGATATGACCCGTGAGCTGCCGGAAGCGCAACGTGAATCCCTGACGACCCAGATTCCGCTGGGTCGACTGGGGCAGGCGGAAGAAATCGCGCATGCGGTCGCTTTTCTTGCCTCGGAAGGTGCAGGCTACGTGACCGGGGCTACAATCCCCGTGAACGGCGGCATGTACATGTGACTGTCCGTATCGAAAAAATGTCATACGGGCTGTCTAAAATCCGTTATAAAGCTGCAACTTATTGATGGGTAGAAAGGCGACGGGCTCTCGAGGGATTGCGTTAAGCTTGAAAAGCGCAAAACCTCTTCTATACACTTGCCCGTCGGCCAGCTGCCCGAATTTGTCCACTAGGAGTTAAAACACGGTATGAGCACCATCGAAGAGCGCGTCAAGAAAATCGTTGCCGAGCAACTTGGCGTCAAAGAAGAAGAAGTGAAGGCCGAGTCTTCTTTCGTTGAAGATCTGGGCGCTGACTCCCTTGACACCGTTGAGCTGGTCATGGCTCTGGAAGAGGAATTCGAGACCGAAATCCCTGACGAGGAAGCCGAGAAGATCACTACTGTTCAGGCTGCTATCGATTACGTCAAAGGCCACCAGGCTTAAGACTTTGTAGTCGCTGTTTGCTGTCATGGAAAAACCGCACTGCCCCCGGCGTGCGGTTTTTTCTTTAACTGGGCAGCGTTTCGTCAATAGAAAAAAGGAGAGTCCTGTGTCGCGTAGACGCGTCGTGGTCACCGGTATGGGTATGCTGACGCCACTGGGTAGCGATGTGCCCAGCACTTGGCAAGGCATTCTGGCTGGCCAGAGTGGCATTGGCCCCATCGAACACACGGACCTTTCGGCTTACACCACCCGCTTCGGCGGTTCGGTCAAGGATTTCAACGTCGAAGACTACCTGTCGCCCAAAGAGGCGCGCCGTCTCGACCTGTTCATCCAGTACGGCCTGGCTGCCAGCTTTCAGGCGGTACGCAACGCCGGTATCGAAATCACCGACGCCAACCGCGAGCGTATCGGTGTCGCCATGGGCTCGGGTATCGGTGGTCTGACCAACATCGAGAACACCAGCCGTATGCTGCACGAACAAGGGCCGGGCAAGATTTCCCCGTTCTTCGTGCCCGGTTCGATCATCAACATGATTTCCGGCTTCCTGTCGATCCATCTGGGCGCACAGGGACCCAACTACGCCATCGCCACCGCCTGTACCACCAGTACGCACTGCATCGGCATGGCGGCACGCAACATTGCCTATGACGAAGCCGACGTGATGATCGCCGGCGGCGCCGAAATGGCTGCCTGTGGTCTGGGCATGGGGGGCTTTGGCGCCTCCCGCGCGCTGTCGACCCGCAATGACGAGCCGGCCCGCGCCAGCCGTCCGTGGGACAAGGGCCGTGACGGCTTTGTGCTGTCCAACGGTGCCGGTGCACTGGTCCTCGAAGAGCTGGAGCACGCCCGCGCCCGTGGCGCTACCATCTATGCCGAGCTGATCGGTTTCGGCATGAGCGGCGATGCATTCCACATGACTTCGCCACCGGAAGACGGTGCCGGCGCTGCACGCTGCATCGCCAATGCCCTGCGTGACGCGAAGGTCGATCCGGACCAGGTGCAGTACATCAACGCCCACGGTACGTCGACACCGGCTGGCGATCTGGCCGAAGTGAACGCGATCAAATCGGTGTTCGGCGAGCATGCCTACAAGCTGGCGGTCAGTTCGACCAAGTCCATGACTGGTCACCTGCTCGGTGCTGCCGGTGCCATCGAGGCGATCTTCAGCGTGCTGGCGATCAAGGATCAGATCGCGCCGCCGACCATCAACCTCGATGAGCCGGGCGAAGGCTGCGATCTGGACTTCGTGCCTCACGAAGCGCGCAGAATGCCGATCGACGTGGTGGTGTCCAACTCCTTCGGTTTTGGCGGCACCAACGGCTCGCTGGTGTTCCGTCGGTACGGCGAATGACACCCTGCTGGATCGATGGCATTGCGGCCGACACCCTGTCTGTCAAGGACAGGGGGCTGGCCTATGGCGACGGCCTGTTCGAGACCATTCTGGTCAAGTCCGGGCAGCCGTTGCTGTTCCAGCGCCATCTGCAACGTCTGGAGTCAGGTGCTCAGCGCCTGACACTGGCGTTGGATCTGCCCTTGATCGAAGCTGAAATGCGCGCATTTGCCGAGCAGCTGGGTCAAGGGGTGATGAAACTGATCGTCACCCGTGGCGATGGCCTGCGCGGCTATGCGCCAGCAGTGGATTCGCGGCCACGGCGGATTCTGCAGGGCAGCCCGCTGCCGGGCTATCCGCAGGAAAACGCCGAGCAGGGCATTCGTCTGTTCGCCTGCAAGACCCGTCTGGCCGAGCAACCGCTGCTGGCCGGTCTCAAGCACCTGAACCGCCTGGAACAGGTGCTGGCCCGTGGCGAGTGGCAGGACGTCGAACACGCAGAAGGGCTGATGCGCGACACCTCCGGTCGTCTGGTCGAGGGTGTTTTCAGCAATCTGTTTCTGATCAAGGGTGGCGTGCTGCTGACCCCCGACCTGACCCGTTGCGGTGTTGCGGGTGTCATGCGTGCCGAATTGCTCGCCCTTGCCGAGCAGAACAACATCCCGGCACGGGCGCTGGATCTGCAGATGTCAGACTTGCGCAAGGCCGATGAAGTGTTCGTCTGCAACAGCGTATATGGCATCTGGCCGGTGCGCGCATTCGAGCAAAGCAACTGGCCGGTCGGGCCACTCACCCGTACACTGCAACACCTTGTACGCGGGCTTCTGGATATCTGATTCGTGATCCGAAAATTGTTTGTCCTGCTGGAAACCGCCGTGGTTCTGGCCGGGCTCTTGCTGGGTCTGGCCTGGTGGCAACAGACCTCGGCGCTGCAACAACCGTTGAACCTCACTCAGGAACAACTGCTCGATGTGCCGTCCGGCTCCTCGCCGACCGGTGTGCTCAATCGTCTGCAGGCCGATGGGGTGATCAAGGATGCGTTCTGGCTGCGCCTGTACTGGCGCTTCAATCTGGCCGGACAGTCGTTGCACAGCGGTGAATACCGCATGACCCCGGGGATGGATGCCAAGTCGCTGCTGGCCCTGTGGCAGAAAGGCGAAGTGGTGCAGTACAGCCTGACGCTGGTCGAGGGCTGGAACTTTCGCCAGGTTCGCGCCGCGCTGGCGAAACAGGCCAAGCTTGAGCAGACGCTGGGTAACCTCAGCGATGCCGACCTGATGGCGCGCATCGGCCATCCCAATGTGTTCCCGGAAGGGCGTTTTTTCCCCGACACCTATCGTTATGTGCGCGGCATGACCGATGCGGAACTGCTCAAGCAGGCCTACAACCGCCTCGACGAAGTGCTGCGTGAAGAGTGGGACAAGCGCGCTGCCGATGTACCTTACGTCGATCCCTATCAGGCGCTGATCATGGCGTCGCTGGTGGAGAAGGAAACCGGCGTGCCGCAGGAGCGCGGACAGATTGCCGGTGTGTTCGTGCGGCGCCTGCAACAGGGCATGTTGCTGCAGACCGACCCGACGGTGATCTATGGCCTCGGCGAGCGCTATAACGGCAAGATCACCCGGGCGTTCCTCAAGGAGCCCACGCCGTACAACACCTACGTCATCTCCGGTCTGCCACCGACGCCGATTGCCATGGTCGGCCGCGAGGCGATTCGCGCGGCGATGAACCCGGTGTCGGGCAGCAGCCTGTATTTCGTCGCGCGGGGTGACGGCAGTCATGTGTTTTCCGACGATCTGGACGCGCACAATGCCGCGGTGAAGGAATTCCAGCTCAAGCGCCGTGCCGACTATCGTTCGAGTCCGGCGCCCACCGTGCTGCCGACGCCGGGTGTCGACCCTGTGCCGACCGCCGAAAAACCGGCCACCGATGCGGCTCCGGCAGCGGAAACACCCGAACAACCGGCGCCCGAGCAAAAGCAGCCCGAGCCCTCGATCATCGAGCAGCCAGCGCCACCGACCGAAGCGAACGGTGAGACTGGCAAGGCCGAAAAGGGCGAACCGCGCCCGCAATGAATCTGAAAAAGGACAGCCTGTGACTGGTTTGTTTATCACCCTGGAAGGTCCGGAAGGTGCGGGCAAGAGCACCAATCGCGAATACCTGGCCGAGCGTCTGCGCGAGCAGGGTATCGACGTGGTGCTGACCCGCGAGCCCGGCGGTACGCCGCTGGCCGAGCGCATTCGTGAATTGCTGCTGGCGCCCAGTGACGAATCCATGGATGCCGATACCGAATTGCTGTTGGTGTTCGCCGCCCGTGCCCAGCATCTGGCCGGCGTGATTCGTCCGGCGCTGGCCCGTGGCGCCGTGGTGCTGTGCGATCGTTTTACCGATGCCACCTACGCCTACCAGGGCGGGGGGCGCGGCCTGTCGGTGGAGCGTATCGCGGCACTCGAACATTTCGTCCAGGGCGACTTGCGCCCCGATCTGACCCTGGTGTTCGACCTGCCAGTGGAAGTCGGTCTGGCCCGCGCCAGTGCCCGTGGCCGGCTGGATCGTTTCGAGCAGGAAGGGCGCGCATTCTTCGACGCCGTGCGCAGCACTTATCTGAATCGCGCTGCCGCTGCGCCAGAGCGTTACCGGCTGGTTGATGCAGCGTTGCCGCTGGCTGACGTGCAGGCATCGCTGGATGCGCTGCTGCCTGATCTGCTGAAACGACTGGCACCGCAACATGGCTGAAGCCTACCCGTGGCAGGACGCCCTCTGGCAGCAACTGGCCGGTCGCAGCCATCACGCCCACGCCTATTTGCTCCACGGTCCGGCCGGCATCGGCAAGCGTGCGCTGGCTGAGCGGCTGATGGCGTTGCTGCTGTGTCAGCAGCCTCAGGGCTTGCAGGCGTGCGGCCAGTGCAAATCCTGTTCGCTGCTCGCCGCCGGCAGTCACCCGGACAACTATGTGCTGGAGCCGGAAGAGGCGGACAAGGCAATCAAGGTCGATCAGGTGCGTGATCTGGTCAGCTTCGTGGTGCAGACCGCGCAGATGGGCGGGCGCAAAGTGGTGCTGATCGAGCCGGTCGAGTCGATGAACATCAACGCTGCCAACGCCTTGCTCAAGAGCCTGGAAGAGCCCTCCGGCGATACCGTTCTGCTGCTGGTCAGCCATCAGCCGAGCCGCTTGTTGCCGACCATCAAGAGCCGCTGCGTGCAGCAGGCCTGCCCGCTGCCCGGCGAAGCGATGAGTATTGCCTGGCTGGCCGGTGCCTTGCCCGAGTGCAGCGAAGAAGAGCGCCTTGAGCTGCTGACCCTGGCCGCCGGTTCGCCGCTGGCCGCCGTCAGCCTTCAGGCGCAAGGCGTGCGCGAACAGCGCGCGCTGGTGGTCGACGGCGTGAAAAAGCTGCTCAAGGGCCAGCAGTCGCCGACGCAACTGGCCGAGGGCTGGAAGGACATTCCACTGTTGTTGCTGTTCGACTGGTTCTGCGACTGGTCGAACCTGATCCTGCGCTATCAATTGACCGGGGATGAAAACGGCCTCGGGCTGGCCGACATGCGCAAGGTCGTGCAGTACCTGGCGCAGAAATCCGGTCAGGACAAGGTGCTGGCGATGCAGGACTGGGTGCTGCTGCAGCGACAGAAAGTGCTGTCGAAAGCGAACCTCAACCGGGTTTTATTGCTCGAAGCCTTGTTGGTGCAGTGGGCAGCGCTGACCGGACAGGGTTAGACTGGCCATCTGCATGACATCAGTACACTCCGAGGAAGTTGACATGAGCGTGCCACTAGGCCCGGGTCCGCGTAACGGCATTCTGTCTCTGACCATCAAGGACAAGTCTGTCCTGTACGCGGCCTACATGCCCTTCATCAAGAACGGCGGCCTGTTCATCCCCACCAGCAAGAGCTACAAGCTGGGTGACGAGGTGTTCATGCTGTTGAACCTGATGGACGAACCGGAAAAGATCCCGGTCGCCGGCAAAGTCACCTGGATCACTCCCAAAGGCGCGCAGGGTAACCGAGCCGCCGGCGTGGGCGTGCAGTTCAACGACGGTGACAACACCGCGCGCAACATGATTGAGAATTATCTGGCCGGAGCCCTGAAGTCCGACCGTCCGACCCACACGATGTAAGTTGAGTTGCTGCCGTCGCCATGCTTGTAGATTCACATTGCCACCTCGATAGACTCGATCTTGCCGCTCATGACGGCTCCCTTGATGCTGCCCTCGACGCCGCCCGCGCACGCGGTGTCGGCCATTTCCTGTGTATCGGTGTCAGCGCCGACAACGCCGGGGCGGTCAAGGCGCTGGCCGAGCGCTACGACGACGTCGACTGTTCGGTGGGCATCCATCCGCTGGACCTCAAGCCTGGCGAAGAGCCAGCCTTGCAGTGGCTGCTCGACGAACTGAACCACCCGCGTGTGGTGGCCATCGGCGAAACCGGTCTGGACTACCACTACGAGCCGGAAGCGGCCGAGTTGCAGCAGGCTTCGTTCCGTCTGCACTTGCAAGCAGCCAGCGTCACCGGCAAGCCGGTCATTGTTCATACCCGTGGTGCCCGCGCCGACACCCTGCAGTTGCTGCGTGAAGCGGCGTTGCCACAAGGCGGCGTGCTGCATTGCTTCACCGAAGACTGGGACATGGCCAAGGCGGCGCTGGACCTGGGCTTCTATATTTCCCTGTCGGGCATCGTGACCTTCCGCAATGCCGATGCCCTGCGTGATGTGGCGAGCAAAGTGCCGGCCGACCGCCTGCTGGTCGAGACCGATTCACCGTATCTGGCGCCGATCCCGTACCGGGGCAAGCCGAATCTGCCGCAGTACGTGCGTGAAGTGGCGGAGTTTCTGGCGATGCTGCGTGGCGAGAGCTACGAGCGCTTTGCCGAGCTGACCAGCGAAAACTTCAAGCGCCTGTTCCCGCTGGCTCGGGTCAAGGCGGCGTGAAACGCTGAATCGCAGGCAAAAAAAACCCGGGTTCTGGGGGGTGAATCCGGGTTAAGACCATTAGGAGTAAAACAAAGACACGCTATCCGTTGGTGCCTTTACCGACGCCGGCACTTGGGGGAGATGCCGCGTCGACGAATATAAGTATTGGTCAGAATCGGCGGGCGTCCAGCGCACGGCTGTACGTTTTTTAAACAGTTTTGGAATACCCAGTCTGCTGTTGATACCTCAATGAGTGGCGATCCGATGCACAATGGCCAGCGTCTCCTCGATCACCCGTGATTCTGTATAGAAATGCGGCGAAAAGCGGATACCTGGGCCCCTTGGCAGGCACACCACCTGGTGATGCATCAGTTGCTGCCAGACCTCATGATTGTCCCGACCATCAAGGCTGAAGGTCAGAATGCCCGAGCGTCGCGCAGTGTCCCGCGATGAATGCAGTTGGACGCCCTTGATCGCGCTCAAGCCGTCTTCCAGCCAGCCCACCCGTTCGATGACGGCATTTCCCACGTTGTCCATGCCGACTTCCTGCAGCAGTGACAGGCTGGCATCCAGCGCCATCGCGCCCAGCGTATTCGGGCTGCCGCATTCGAAGCGCAGGGCGCTGGCGGCCGGTTGCCAGTGATCACGGCCGTAATCGCCAGCGTGTTCGAGCATGTGCCAGCCGTATTCGTGCAGTTTCAGTTGCGGGCGCAGTTCGGCGCGGCAATAGAACACGCCAAGGCCTTCCGGGCTGCACATCCATTTGTGACCGTCGGCCATGGCGAAATCGCACTGGCTGGCCTGGACATCGAAGGGCAGGGCGCCGATGTGCTGGATGGCATCGATACAGAACAGCACGTTACGTTGCTTGCAGCCTTGGCCGAGACGCTGAATATCCAGGCGCAGGCCGGTGGAAAACTGCACTGAACTGATCGACAGCAGTCGCGTGCGCGGACCGCAGGCGGCGAGCAGGGCGCCCTCGGGGTCGCTGCCCTTGAGATTGACCTGAACCACCTGTACTCCCAGCGGCGCCAGCGCTTGCCAGACCACCCGGTTGGAGGGGAATTCTTCATCGCTGATGACGATTTCGTCGCCCTCGCGCCAGTCGAGGCCAAAAGCGACAAATGACAGGGCTTCCGAGGTGTTTTTGACCAGCGCAATGTCATCTGTCGACGGCGCGTTCAGCAATTGCGCCAGGCGTTCACGAAGGCGCTGCTCGGTCCGCATCCAGTCCGGATAGTCCCGCGCACCGCGTAGTACGTTCTCTTCAGCGAAGCGGCGCACTGCCGCCGCCGTGCGTTGCGGCCATGGGCCGACGGCTGCGTGGTTCAGATAGCGCAGGTCCGGTGCTTGGGCAAACTCGTCTTGAAACGTCGACATGGTCGGATGATCCGTGCATTTTGTAGCAAGTTAGGCATAATGTGCCGCTTCAATTTTGAACCCACAGCCTCTTCCTATGCAGAAAGAACCTCGTAAGGTCCGTGAGTTTCGGCGCCGTGAGCAAGAAATTCTCGATACCGCGTTAAAGCTGTTTCTCGAACAGGGTGAAGACAGTGTCACCGTCGAGATGATTGCTGATGCCGTGGGTATTGGCAAAGGCACGATCTACAAGCACTTCAAATCCAAGGCCGAGATCTACCTGCGCCTGATGCTCGACTATGAGCGCGATTTGAACGAGCTGCTGCACTCTGCCGATGTCGACAAGGACAAGGAAGCGTTGTCGCGCGCCTACTTCGAATTCCGCATGCGCGATCCGCAGCGCTATCGCCTGTTCGACCGCCTGGAAGAGAAAGTGGTCAAGGGCAATCAAGTGCCGGAGATGGTCGAGCAACTGCACAAGATCCGCGCCTCGAACTTCGAACACCTGACCTTGCTGATCAAGGGCCGTATCACCGAAGGCAAGCTCGAAGACGTGCCGCCGTATTTCCACTACTGCGCCGCCTGGGCGTTGGTGCATGGCGCGGTGGCGCTATACCACTCGCCGTTCTGGAGCAACGTGCTGGAAGACCAGGAAGGCTTCTTCCAGTTCCTGATGGACATCGGCGTGCGTATGGGCAACAAGCGCAAGCGCGATGCCGAGCCGGGCCACGATCTCAAGCCGGAAATCTCCGGAACCTGATCATGCGGCCGCCCTGTGGCGGGGCGGCCTGTCACGACTTTCTCCCCTATCCTGCGATGTGGCGCAAAAGCTGCATTACCCGGCCATTCGCCGGTTTTCCGTCGCCGGATTTTGGAGGAAATAATGCGTAGCCTGGTTTTACTGCTGGCGTTCATGGCGCTGAGTGGCTGCATGCACGTCAGCGAACTGGCGCAGGGGGCTCACGACGAGCTCAGCGATGCCGGTCTGCTGGATCACAGCACGACCCATCGCATCAACAACTTCCGCCTGCAGCCTGACTCCTTCATCTATATCGCGCAGGGCGCCTTCGCACCGCCCGGTGGTGCTTATCCGCGTCCCAACGTCGTGGCTGAAGAGGCGTTCAACGGCTTCGTCGAATACTTCCCGATGGTCCGTCGCGCCCGCGCCCCTGAAGGCTTGGACGAAGCGATGACCGAGGCCCGTGCCGCCGGCGCGCATTACCTGCTGTACACCCGCTTCGCCAAGGCCGACGACCGTATCGGCAACTTCGACGAATGGTCCGATCAGGAAGCCGTCGACCGCCTGGGCATCGACAGCGGCGTGATTCAGATGATGCTGATCGAAACCAATACCCGCTATCTCATCGATACGGCGCGCATTCGCAGCCGTGGCGGCTTGCTGACTCTGCACGACAACAAGCCCGAGGATTTGCTCGGCCCGCCAATGGAGGATTACGCTCGCAGTCTGTTGGGCTTTGATGCCCGCTGAGGAGTGGCGTATGAGTGGCCCGGGCAAAGCCAGCGATCTGTTGGCGCAACTTCCCAAAAGCGGCAAGGGTTTGCCGCCTGTGCACCTGTGGAATCCGGATTTCTGCGGTGATATCGACATGCGTATCGCCCGCGATGGCACCTGGTTCTATCTGGGTACCCCCATCGGGCGCAAACCCATGGTTCGACTGTTTTCCACCATCATTCGTCGCGATGGCGATGACTATTTCCTGATCACACCGGTCGAGAAAGTGGGAATCACTGTCGACGATGCGCCATTCGTGGCGGTGTTGCTGGAGGTCGAAGGCGAGGGTGAGGCGCAGGTGCTGCGTTTCACCACCAATGTCGACGATGTGGTGACAGCGGGAGCGGAGCATGCCCTGCGCGTGTCCATCGATCCGCAGACTCAGGAGCCTGCGCCTTATCTGCATGTGCGCAGCAATCTGGAGGCGCTGGTGCACCGCAACGTCTTCTATCAACTGGTCGAACTGGCCGTGGTCCGCGAACTCGACGGGCAACGCTGGCTGGGTGTCTGGAGCGATGGTGAGTTTTTCCCCATCGGTCTTGAGCCCTGATTCGATTGTTTGGCCGTTTTTGCCCGCTTGGGCTTGATTGCCTGGCTTTGATTGCTTGAGCCCGGCCTCGCGGTTAAAGTGCCGCCCCCCGATTTTTCTGAGGTTTTTTCCATGAGCCAGTCCTTTGATATCGCCGTGATCGGCGCCACCGGTACTGTCGGCGAAACCCTCGTCCAGATCCTTGAAGAGCGCGACTTCCCGATCGGCGAACTGCACCTGCTGGCCAGCGTGGAATCCGCTGGCAGTTCGCTGCCTTATCGTGGCAAGAACGTGCGTGTGCGTGAGGTCGACGCTTTCGACTTCAGCAAAGTGAAGATGGCATTTTTTGCCGCGGGTCCTGCCGTGAGCCGCAGCTTTGTCGCGCGGGCGACGGCAGCGGGCTGTGCGGTCATCGATCTGTCCGGCGGGCTGCCGGTGGAGCAGGTGCCGAATCTGGTGCCCGAGGTCAATGCCGATGTGCTGGGCCGCCAGTCCTGGCCGTATCAGGTGGCTTGCCCGAGCCCGAACGCGATTGCGCTGGCGTTGGTGCTGGCGCCGCTGCGCGGGCTGCTGGACATGCAGCGGATCACCGTCACGGCGTGCATGGCGGTGTCCAGTCAGGGTCGTGAAGGGGTCAACGAGCTGGCACGGCAGACGGCGGAATTGCTCAATGTTCGCCCGCTGGAACCACGGGTCTTCGACCGGCAGATGGCGTTCAATCTGCTCGCTCAGGTGGGCACGCCGGATGCCGACGGCCACGTGCCGCTGGAAAAACGTTTGTCCGCCGAGTTGCGCGAGTTGCTGTCGCTGCCTTTAATCAAGGTCGGCGTGAGCTGCATCCAGGTGCCGGTATTTTTTGGCGACAGCCTGACGGTGTCGGTGCAGGCCGCCGGGGGAGTGGATCTGGCTGCGGTCAATGCCGCGCTGGAATCCGCTGACGGTATCGAAGTGGTCGAGGCCGGGGATTATCCGACACCGGTCGGTGACGCTGTAGGACAGGACGTTGTCTACGTAGGACGTTTGCGTCAGGGGATAGACGACGCCTGTGAACTGAATTTCTGGCTGACGTCCGATAACGTGCGCAAAGGCGCGGCGTTGAACGCTGTGCAGGTCGCCGAGTTGTTGATAAAACATGTTGCGTAAAAGATACTTGCCAACAATTCAAAGAATCATTCTAGCTGCGGCGTGTCGAAACGCCCTACGCCCTAGCAGGCTCAATATTCTCGGTCGCCGGGGAAATTTTAAACAAGGGATGGGCTATGGTTCAGGTTCGTAAACTGGTGTTAGCAATCGCTGCGGCTTCGGCGCTGTCATCCGGAATGGCCCAGGCGCTCGGCCTCGGTGGTCTGACCGTCAAGTCGACCCTGAATCAACCGCTGCTGGCTGAAATCGAACTGACGCAAGTGCAGGATCTCAGTGCCGCGCAAGTGGTGCCGAGCCTGGCGACGTCTGCCGAGTTCGCCCAGGCCGGTGTTGGCCGCATGGCCATTCTCGACGACCTGACGTTCACCCCGGTGGTCAACCCCGGCGGCAAGAGTGTGCTGCGCATCACGTCGACCAAGCCGATTCGCGATCCCTACGTGAAATTCCTCGTCCAGGTGCTGTGGCCCAACGGCCGCGTCCTGCGCGAATACAGCCTGCTGCTCGATCCGCCGAAGTTCTCGCCTCAGGCGGCGGCTGCCGCTGCTGCGCAATTGCCGTCCACGGCACCGGCCACCGCGCCGGCTCAGGCGCCTCAAGCCCAGACGCCTGCACCGACCCCGGCACCTGCTCCGGCTCCAGCGCCGGCCAGTCAGCCGAAGTACACCGAATACACCACGGCCAACAATGACACGTTGTGGGAAATCGCTGAGCGCGTGCGCAACGGCGGCACCGTTCAGCAGACCATGCTGGCGATTCAGGCACTCAACCCGGATGCCTTCATTGCCGGCAACATCAACCGTCTGAAGAAAGGCCAGGTGCTGCGTCTGCCGTCGGCACAGGAAGTGTCGGCGACGCCACAGCCGCAAGCGGTTGCTCAGGTCGCCGAGCAGAATCGCGCCTGGCGTGAAGGCCGTCGCTTGCCGACCGGTTCGCGCCAGATCGACGCCACCCGTCGCGAGCGCGCAGGTGCTGCGCCGGCGCAGATTGATGCCAAGGACAACCTCAGCCTGGTGTCCGGCAGCAAGCAAGCCAACGGCAAGGGCGCGGCAGGCGACAGTGCCGATCTCGCCAACAAGCTCGCCGTGACTCAGGAAAACCTCGACAGCACTCGTCGTGACAACGAAGAACTGAAGAGCCGCATGACCGACCTGCAAAGCCAGGTCGACAAGCTGCAGCGCCTGATTCAGTTGAAGAATGATCAACTGGCGAAAATGCAGGCCGCCGGCGCCGCTGTGCCGCCAGTGGGCGATGCCAACGGTACGGTCAGCCCGAACAGCGCTGCGAACCCATCCATGCCTGCCGCGATCGTGCCGCCGCCGGCTGCGCCGGATTCGGCCGGCAAGCCGCCTAACGAAATCGCGCCGGAAGATGCCCTGCCGGTCGAGGGCGCCAAAGTCACCAGCGCCACGCCTGATCAGCCGCCGGTGGCAACACCGCCGGACGCCGCCGCCAATCCGGACAATCAGAGCGCGCTGGACAAGATTCTGGCCAGCCCTGTGTTGTTGGGGTTGATCGGTGGTGGTGCCTTGCTGGTGTTGCTGCTGCTTCTGTTGCTGCTGGCGCGCCGTCGCAACGCCATGCTGGAAGCTGAACGGCATCGGGAAATGGCTCGCGCGCTGTCGGAAGAGTCCGATTTCGCCGCCGACATGGACATGCCCGAAACCAGTTTCGAGGGTCTGGAGGTACCTCCGCCTGCGGTAAAGATGACACCGGCACCGGCCGCCGCCATTGAGCCGGTGCAGGAGCGTCCGGCCGACGTGCTGGTGCAGGCCGAGATCCATATCGCCTACGGCCGCAGCAATCAGGCTGCCGCGCTGCTGGAAGAAGCCATCAAGGAAGAGCCGCAACGCAGTGATCTGCGCCTCAAGCTGATGGAGATCTATGCTCAGCAGGACAACAAGGCAGGTTTTGTTGCTCAGGAGCGGCAACTGATTGCCACAGGCAAGAACCATGCGGAAGTCGAACAGCTGAAAACCCGTTATCCGGCCATGGCTGCTGCCGTGGCTGCGGCGGCGGGTGTGGCGACAGCCGCTGCGCTGGCAGCGGAGATGGACGCGAAATACGTCGAGGAGCTGCTCAGCGACAAGACGCCGGCTGAGCCTGCACCTGTGGTCGAGCCACCGGTGGTGACCGAGCCGGTGGCCGAGGCGCCTGTTCCGGATGATTTCGACAGTGCCTTCGACCTGAGCCTGGACGACCTCGAAGAGCCTGCACCGGCAGCTGCTGAGGTGAAAGAGCAGCAGAGCGAACCGCTGGCCGCTGCCGATTTCGATGACCTGGATCTGGACGCGCCGTTCGGTGGTTCGACCCCGGATGATCTGGACTTTGACGCTATCCTGCGCGAGCAGACCGATGCGCCGGTCACGGCATCGGACGATCTGGCCGACTTTGATCTGGACCTGTCCGAAGAGCCTGCGGCGCTGAAGGCTGAAGATGATCAACTGCTGGGCATGGCCGACGAGCTGCGCGACCTGCCGCCGTTCGATGATGCTGCCGATCTTGGCGCTGCGCCGCTTGCTGCTGGAGACGATCTGGAGCTGCCTGCCGACTTCGACCTGTCGCTGGCCGATGAAATCGAAACCGAGCAGGCGTCTCAGGCATTCGCCTCGGAAATCGAAGACGTCAACGCCGAGCTTGAGCGTTTGTCTCAGAGCCTGGAACAGCCACCGATGGCCAAGCCGTTCGAGAAAGACGCGGCGGCGTTTGGTGAGGATGACGCGCTGACGGCGTCTGCTGATGAGCCGGAGTTCGACTTCCTGTCGGGTACCGACGAAGCCGCGACCAAGTTGGATCTGGCCCGCGCCTACATCGAAATGGGCGACGCCGATGGCGCTCGCGACATTCTGGATGAGGTGGTGAACGAAGGTGACGACGGGCAGAAGACCGAAGCCCGCGAAATGCTCTCGCGTCTGGCCTGAGTCAGTTGCTGTATAGAAAACGACCGCTTCGGCGGTCGTTTTTGTTTTTGTGGCTCCAACATCTACAGGAGCGCGCTTACCCGCGATGGTGGTGGGTCAGACAAACCGTTTTCGCGACCCTCGTAACCTCGGATCCCTCCCACAAGGGGCCGTGCTGGCTCCGTGGATTGTGCTGCCATACAGAGATCCCGCAAACACCACAATCCCGTGGGAGGAAGCTCTGCTTTCGATAGCGTTGGGTCAGTCAAAATGTGTCTGACCCAGCGCCTTCGCCAGCAAGCCGGCTCCTACAGGTCAAGTGTTGCCCAAAAGTCTGGGTGAGCCCCGGTTTTCTGTGGGAGGGAGCTCTGCTTTCGATAGCGTCGAGCCGGTCAGTCAAAATGTGTCTGACCCAACGCCTTCGCCAGCAAGCCGGCTCCTGTGGGGCAAATGTTGCCCCCAAGTCTGAGTGAGCCCCGGTTTTCTGTGGGAGGGAGCTCTGCTCGCGATGGCGTTGGGACGGTCACCAAAAATGTGTCTGGCCCAATGCCTTCGCCAGCAAGCCGGCTCCTACAGGTCAAGTGTTGCCCACAAGTCTGAGTGAGCCCCGGTTTTCTGTGGGAGGGAGCTCTGCTCGCGATAGCGTTGGGGCGGTCACCAAAAATGTGTCTGGCCCAATGCTTTCGCCAGCAAGCCGGCTCCTACAGGTCAAGTGTTGCCCACAAGTCTGAGTGAGCCCCGGTTTTCTGTGGGAGGAGCTCTGCTCGCGATGGCGTTGAGCCGGTCACCATAAATGTGTCTGACCCAACGCCATCGCCAGCAAGCCGGCTCCTACAGGTCAAGTGTTGCCCACAAGTCTGAGTGAGCCTCGGTTTTCTGTGGGAGGGAGCTCTGCTCGCGATGGCGTTGAGCCGGTCACCAAAAATGTGTCTGGCCCAATGCCTTCGCCAGCAAGCCGGCTCCTACGGGGCAAGTGTTGCCCACAAGTCTGAGTGAGCCCCGGTTTTCTGTGGGAGGGAGCTCTGCTCGCGATGGCGTTGGGACGGTCACCAAAAATGTGTCTGGCCCAATGCTTTCGCCAGCAAGCCGGCTCCTGCGGGGCAAGTGTTGTTCACAGGTCTGAGTGAACCTCGGTCAACTGTGGGAGGGATCGGAGGTTACGACGGTCGCGAATGCATTCTTGCGGGTTACGCACATCTGACAGCAAAAGATGATCCTTGAGGAAAGAAGGGGCGCCGAATACTGCCAATGGCGTCTTTCCCCGCCATCCGTATAATGGCCGCCCTTGCGCAACATCGACAGGCTTTCAGCTCTTGGCAACGATAGATACCCAGGCCGAAACGGCACTCGCCGAAATGGCCGCCGAAGGTTTTTCCCGGATCGCTCTTGGCGTGGAATACAAAGGCTCGCGCTACAGCGGCTGGCAGCGGCAATCCACCGGGGTGCTGACGGTTCAGGAAACCCTGGAAAACGCCTTGTCGAAAGTGGCCGATTCGCCGGTTTCGCTGATGTGCGCCGGTCGTACCGATGCCGGTGTGCATGCCTGCGGTCAGGTGGTGCATTTCGACACTCAGGCCGAGCGCAGCATGAAAGCGTGGACCATGGGCGCCAATATCAACCTGCCCCATGACGTCAGCGTCACCTGGGCGCAAGTGATGCCGGCGCATTTTCACGCACGCTTCAAGGCCATCGCCCGTCGCTACCGCTATGTGATCTACAACGATCAGATCCGTCCCGCGCATCTGGGGCAGGAAATCACCTGGAACCATCGCCCGCTGGACGTCGAGCGTATGGCGCTGGCAGCGGAGTATCTGGTCGGTACCCACGATTTCAGCGCCTTCCGCGCCGGGCAGTGCCAGGCCAAGTCGCCGATCAAGCAGATCCATCACCTGCGGGTCACCCGGCACGGGAAGATGATCGTCATCGACATCCGCGCCAACGCCTTCCTTCACCATATGGTGCGTAACATCGCCGGGGTGCTGATGACCATCGGTGCCGGCGAGCGCCCCATCGAATGGGCCAGCGAAGTACTGGAAAGCCGGGTGCGGCGTACGGGCGGAGTCACCGCGCACCCGTTCGGTCTGTATCTGGTGCAGGTGGAATACCGTGACGAGTTCCCGTTGCCGGAGCGCTATATCGGGCCGCATTTTCTGACAGGTTTCGCGGATCTCGACGGCTGACGCCTGCAAAACCATTTGCTACCATCCGGGACTTTCGTCGCTCTTGAGGTTTTCCCTACATGTCAGCCGTTCGCAGCAAGATCTGCGGGATTACCCGCATAGAAGATGCGTTGGCCGCCGTCGATGCGGGAGCCGACGCCATCGGCTTCGTGTTTTACCCCAAGAGTCCGCGGGCCGTGACCATCGAGCAGGCCCAGGCCATCATTGCCGCGTTGCCGCCGTTCATCACCACGGTCGGCCTGTTCGTCAATGCCGAGCGTGAAGAGCTCAAGGCGCTGCTCGACGTCGTGCCGCTGGATCTCATCCAGTTCCATGGTGACGAAACTCCGGAGCAGTGCGAGGGCTATCACCGTCCGTATATCAAGGCGCTGCGCGTACAGGCCGGTGACGATATCGCCGCTGCGTGCGCGCTCTACGAAAAAGCCAGTGGCATTTTGCTGGATGCCTATGTCGCCGGAGTGCCGGGTGGTACCGGTGAAACTTTCGACTGGGCGCTGATTCCAAAACACCTGAACAAGCCGATCGTGCTGGCAGGTGGCCTGACCTCGGCTAACGTGTCCCAGGCCATCGCTCAGGTGCGTCCCTATGCTGTCGACGTCAGTGGTGGGGTAGAGAAGGCCAAGGGCATCAAGGATCACGACAAGATTCGCGCGTTCATGAGTGCCGTACACGGCGTATGACGGATTTTTCCGCAGGCTTGGTCAGTCGATGTGACGACAGACGGGCGGTCGCCGTCCACTAGCCTGTTGCCGCAGTTTGCGGGCAAACCAGATTGAATGGGCGAAGACACATGTACGTCTCGCCATCAGAAGTTGAGCGTAGTGATTGACGATCTGTCGATTCAGCAGGTCAGGCCAAGTGCCGATCGTTGCAGGACAGTTCGCAATACTGCACCTGAATTTAGTTAAAAGGGCTGCGCGTGGCATAAACCGCCATCGCGTTCGAGCCACCGGTACTGGAGAAAGAAAGCATGAGCAACTGGTTGGTAGACAAACTGATCCCTTCGATCATGCGTTCCGAGGTCAAGAAAAGCTCGGTACCTGAGGGCCTCTGGCACAAGTGTCCGTCTTGCGAGGCGGTGCTTTACCGTCCTGAGCTGGAAAAGACCCTTGATGTCTGTCCAAAGTGCAATCACCACATGCGTATCGGCGCCCGTGCGCGCCTGAACATCTTCCTCGACGCCGAAGGCCGTCAGGAGATCGGTGCCGATCTGGAGCCGGTCGACCGTCTGAAATTCCGCGACGGCAAGAAGTACAAGGATCGCCTGACCGCTGCGCAGAAGCAGACCGGCGAGAAAGACGCACTGGTATCCATGAGTGGCACCCTGTTGGGCATGCCGGTGGTATGCAGTGCCTTTGAATTTTCGTTCATGGGCGGTTCGATGGGTGCCATCGTCGGCGAGCGTTTCGTCCAGGCTGCCAACTACGCGCTGGAAAAGCGTTGCCCGATGATCTGCTTCTCGGCTTCCGGCGGTGCGCGCATGCAGGAAGCGCTGATCTCGCTGATGCAAATGGCCAAGACCTCGGCGGTGCTGGCGCGTCTGCGTGAAGAAGGCCTGCCGTTCATCTCCGTGCTGACCGACCCGGTCTACGGCGGTGTTTCCGCGAGTCTGGCGATGCTTGGCGACGTCATCGTCGGTGAGCCGAAAGCCCTGATCGGCTTCGCCGGTCCGCGCGTGATCGAACAGACCGTGCGGGAAAAGCTGCCGGAAGGCTTCCAGCGCAGCGAGTTCCTGCTGGAGCACGGCGCCATCGACATGATCATTCCTCGCGGTGAGCTGCGTCAGCGTCTGGGCAATCTGCTTGCGCAAATGATGGGCCTGCCGACACCGAAGTTCGTCGCGCCGAAGCTTGAGCCTATCGTCGTTCCACCGGCTCCGGCCAACGTATGACCACACGCTCGCTGGCCGAGTGGCTCGGCTATCTGGAGCAGTTGCACCCGTCCGCCATCGATATGGGTCTGGACCGTTCCCGCCAGGTCGCGCAGCAGCTCGGCCTGAGCCGGCCTGCGCCGCGCGTGATCACGGTCACCGGCACCAACGGCAAGGGTTCCACCTGTGCTTTCGTGGCATCGCTGCTGCAGGCGCAGGGGCTCAAGGTTGGTGTCTACAGTTCGCCGCACCTGGTGCGTTACAACGAGCGCGTCCAGTTGCAGGGCGTCGAGGCCACCGATGCGCAGTTGTGCGAAGCCTTTGAAGCGGTCGAGAAGGCGCGTGGCGACATTTCCCTGACCTATTTCGAGATGGGCACGCTGGCGGCATTCTGGCTGTTCGAGCAGGCGGCGCTGGACGCCGTGGTGCTGGAAGTCGGCCTGGGCGGACGTCTGGACGCGGTGAACCTGATCGATGCCGATATGGCGCTGGTCACCAGCATCGGCGTCGACCACGCCGAATGGCTGGGCAATACCCGCGAGTCGGTGGCGTTCGAGAAGGCCGGTATCTTCCGTGAGGGCCGTCCGGCACTGTGTGGTGATATCGATCCGCCGCAGCCATTGCTGGAGCGGGCGCAGGCGTTGAATTGTCCGCTGTCGTTGCGCGGTGCTGATTTCGATCTGGCCATCGCTGGCGATGGCTGGAACTGGTTCGGTACGGACAGCCAGGGGCGACGCGTCGAGCTGAACGGCTTGCCGTTGCTCGATCTGCCCATGCAGAACGCTGCGCTGGCTCTGCAGGCCTATCTGTTGCTGGGTTTGCCGTGGCAGGACGCATCGATTCGTTCGGCGCTGCTGGCGACCCGGGTCACCGGTCGTCTCGACCGGCGTACGTTCGAGTGGCAGGGCAAGCCGCTGCATATACTGCTGGATGTGGGGCACAACCCTCATGCTGCGACGTTCCTGGCTCAGCGCCTGAATCAGCGCCCGGTGGCCGGCAAGCGTCTGGCGGTGTTCGGTCTGCTCAATGACAAGGACCTGCCGGGTGTGTTGGGCGAGTTGAACGGTTGCTTCTCCGCCTGGGCGGTGGCGCCATTGCCGACGCCGCGCAGTCGCTCCGCCGAGGAAATTGCCGAGGCGCTGCAGAACCTTGGTGCAACTGTGGCGTCGTATTCCAGCGTTGCACGGGCCCTTGAGGCGCAGTGCGAAGTTGCGACAGCGGACGACGAAATTGTGCTGTTCGGCTCTTTTTATTGCGTTGCCGAGGCCCTGGATTGGCTTGCGGACGCGTCACGGAGGAAGTGACACATGGCTTTGCTGGATAAGGCGTACAAACAACGCATGGTCGGCGCTCTGGTGCTGGTTGCCATCGCGGTGATTTTCCTG
This sequence comes from Pseudomonas sp. NPDC090208, assembly GCF_044746785.1. NCBI lineage: Bacteria > Pseudomonadati > Pseudomonadota > Gammaproteobacteria > Pseudomonadales > Pseudomonadaceae > Pseudomonas > Pseudomonas sp. NPDC090208. The sequence goes on along the minus strand of NZ_JBIVCU010000007.1, from coordinate 133,902 downwards.
CCGATGCTGTTCACCCGGCAGGATGAAGTGCGCCATGTGCAGGTCGAAGCGCCTGTCGCCCCGCAGGCGCCGGCGGTGCAACCGGTGAAGGTCGAGCCGGTCGCGGTGCCCGAGCAGCAAGCGCTGCCGCAGGAGCCGGTGCCGAGCGACCAGGATCTGGCGCAAAACGCCCGCCCTGCTGCGAGCCAGCCGCCGGCCATGCCGATTGCTCCAGCGCCGTCCAAGCCGGCACCCGCTGCGCCTGTGGCGAAAACCACCCCAGTGCCTGTTCCGGCCAAGCCAGCGCCTGCCACTGCGCCAGTCCCGGCACCGGCCGCGCCGGCAGCCGAGCCAGGTCGGGTCGATGCCAACGGGCTTTCGGTGACCTGGGCGGTGCAACTGGCCAGCCTGTCCAACCGGGCCAACGCCGACAACCTGCAGAAAACCCTGCGCACCCAGGGCTACAACGCCTATATCCGTACGTCGGACGGCGTCAACCGGGTGTTCGTCGGTCCGGTCATCGAGCGCGCCGAGGCCGACCGCCTGCGCGATCAGCTGGACAAGCAGCAGAAGCTCAAGGGTATCGTCGTGCGTTTCCAGCCGGAGCGTAAGTAGGTCGAGCGACCCTCATCCTGTGGGAGCCGGCTTGCTGGCGAATGCGTCACGTCAGGTACATCCCTTTGCCTGACACGATGCATTCGCCAGCAAGCCGGCTCCCACGGCCTTCAGCCAGAAACAGATTCTCACAGTGCCCGGCCCTGGCAAAGTCCAATAGTTCGCCTTTATCGGTGACCACCCTCAATCGCCGCTTACCGCCGGGCGAGCGCTCTGCTAAAATGCGCCGCCTTATCCGTCTGCAGGCTTCAACGTGGCATTTACTCCGGTTGACTGGGCAATCATCGCGATTGTCGCCATCTCCGCTTTGATCAGTCTCAAGCGCGGCTTCGTCAAGGAAGCGCTGTCCTTGCTGACCTGGATCATCGCAGGTGCGGTTGCCTGGATGTTTGGCGGTTCGCTTTCGCAGTATCTGGTCAATTACATCGAAACACCGTCGGCGCGAGTCATTGCGGGCTGCAGCATTCTTTTCGTCGCCACGCTGCTGGTCGGCGCCATGGTCAACTTTCTGATCGGAGAACTGATTCGCGTCACCGGCCTTTCCGGGACCGATCGTTTTCTGGGCATGGTCTTCGGCGCAGCGCGTGGTGGCCTGCTGGTGGTCGTCGCGGCCGGGCTGCTGAGCCTGGGCCCGGTACAACAGGATCAATGGTGGCAGCAGTCCAGACTCCTGCCACAATTTGTCATGGTCGCTGACTGGTCGAAAAACCTGATTCTCGGGACGTCCAGCAAGTGGCTAGCCAGCGGAGTCACCGCACCGGTTGACATTCCGTTCAAGGATCATCTCCTGCCGTCGGTAACGCCGCAGGATGTGCTCGGTAAATCCAGTTCCACTAAGTAGGGGTTGTGTCGCATGTGTGGCATCGTCGGTATCGTCGGCAAGTCGAACGTCAATCAGGCGCTGTATGACGCGCTCACCGTCCTCCAGCACCGCGGCCAGGACGCTGCCGGTATCGTGACCAGCCATGATGGCCGGTTGTTCCTGCGCAAGGACAACGGTCTGGTCCGTGACGTCTTCCAGCAGCGCCATATGCAGCGCCTGGTCGGTCACATGGGCATCGGTCACGTACGTTATCCAACAGCGGGCAGCTCGACTTCGGCCGAAGCCCAGCCGTTCTACGTCAACTCGCCGTACGGCATCACTTTGGCGCACAACGGCAACCTGACCAACGTCGAGCAACTGGCCAAGGAGATTTACGAATCCGACCTGCGCCACGTCAACACCAGCTCCGACTCGGAAGTGCTGCTCAACGTGTTCGCCCACGAGCTGGCCGTGCGCGGCAAGCTGCAGCCGACCGAAGAAGACATCTTCGCGGCCGTGACCGACGTGCATAACCGCTGCCGTGGTGGCTATGCGGTGGTGGCGATGATCACTGGCTACGGCATCGTCGGTTTCCGTGACCCGGATGCCATCCGTCCGATCGTTTTCGGCCAGCGTCATACCGACGAAGGCGTCGAGTACATGATCGCTTCGGAAAGCGTGTCGCTGGACGTGCTCGGTTTCACCCTGATCCGCGACCTGGCGCCGGGCGAAGCGGTGTACATCACCGAAGACGGCAAGCTGCACACCCGTCAGTGCGCGACCAACCCGAAATACTCACCGTGCATCTTCGAACACGTCTATCTGGCACGTCCTGACTCGATCATCGACGGCATCTCGGTCTACAAGGCGCGTCTGCGCATGGGCGAGAAGCTGGCCGACAAGATCCTGCGCGAACGTCCGGAACACGACATCGACGTGGTCATCCCGATTCCCGACACCAGCCGCACTGCCGCGCTGGAACTGGCGAACCACCTGGGCGTCAAGTTCCGCGAAGGCTTCGTCAAGAACCGTTACATCGGCCGCACCTTCATCATGCCGGGCCAGGCTGCACGGAAAAAATCCGTACGCCAGAAGCTCAACGCCATCGAGCTGGAATTCCGCGGCAAGAACGTGATGCTGGTGGACGACTCCATCGTCCGCGGTACCACCTGCAAGCAGATCATCCAGATGGCCCGCGAAGCCGGCGCCAAGAACGTGTATTTCTGCTCCGCAGCCCCGGCTGTACGCTTCCCCAACGTCTACGGCATCGACATGCCGAGTGCCCACGAGCTGATCGCTCACAACCGTTCCACCCAGGACGTGGCCGACCTCATCGGTGCCGACTGGCTGGTCTATCAGGATCTGAACGACCTGATCGAGGCGGTGAGTGGCAGCAAAAAGATCAAGATCGACAGCTTCGATTGCTCGGTCTTCGACGGCAAGTATGTGACCGGTGACATCGACGAGCATTACCTGAACAAGATCGAGCAGGCGCGCAACGACGCCTCCAAGGTCAAGAATCAGGCGGTCAGCGCGATCATCGATCTGTACAACAACTAATTCAGACAAGGAGTAGGCGGCATGACTCAGCAATGGGATGCCGGTCGACTGGACAGCGATCTCGACGGCGTGGGTTTCGACACCCTCGCCGTGCGCGCCGGTCAGCACCGCACGCCGGAGAGCGAGCACAGCGATCCACTGTTTTTCACCTCCAGCTATGTGTTCCGCACGGCTGCCGATGCCGCTGCGACGTTTGCCGGTGAGCAGCCGGGTAACGTCTATTCGCGTTACACCAACCCGACCGTGCATTCGTTCGAAGAGCGTATCGCGGCGCTGGAAGGTGGTGAGCAGGCGGTGGCAACGTCCACCGGCATGTCGGCGATTCTCGCCACTGTGATGAGCCTGTGCAGTGCCGGCGACCACGTGCTGGTGTCCAAGAGCGTGTTCGGTTCGACCATCAGCCTGTTCGAGAAGTACTTCAAGCGTTTTGGCGTGCAGGTCGACTACGTGGCGCTGGCCGAGCTGTCTGGCTGGGACGCTGCAATCAAGCCGAACACCAAATTGCTGTTCGTCGAGTCGCCGTCCAACCCGCTGGCCGAACTGGTCGATATCGCCGCACTGGCGGAAATTGCCCACGCCAAGGGCGCGATGCTGGTGGTCGACAACTGCTTCTGCACTCCCGCGCTGCAACAGCCGTTGCGCATGGGCGCAGACGTGGTCGTGCATTCGGCGACCAAGTTCATCGACGGCCAGGGCCGTGCCATGGGTGGTGTCGTCGTCGGTCGCAGCGAGCAGATGAAGGAAGTCGTCGGCTTCCTGCGCACGGCGGGTCCGAGCCTGAGTCCGTTCAACGCCTGGCTGTTCCTCAAAGGCCTGGAAACCCTGAACATCCGCATGCGCGCCCACTGCGAAAACGCTCTTGAACTGGCGCAGTGGCTGGAGCAGCAGGATGGCATCGAGAAGGTGCATTACGCCGGTCTGCAAAGCCATCCGCAGCATGAGCTGGCCAAGCGTCAGCAGAAGGCCTTCGGTGCGGTCGTGAGCTTTGAGGTCAAGGGCGGCAAAGAGGGCGCATGGCGCTTCATCGATGCCACTCGCCTGATCTCGATCACCGCCAACCTGGGCGACACCAAGACCACCATCACCCATCCGGGCACCACGTCTCACGGCCGTCTGTCGCCGCAGGAACGTGAAGCCGCGGGCATTCGCGACAGTCTGATCCGGATTGCCGTGGGCCTGGAAGACGTTGCCGACCTCAAGGCTGATCTGGCGCGTGGCCTGGCTGCGTTGTGAGTACCGTTCGTGAGTGAGTTCGTGATGGCAGCCTCCGGGGTGCACAACGGTCGCGTTGCGCTGGTCACCGGCGCGGCGCGGGGGATCGGTCTGGGCATCGCTGCCTGGCTGATCACCGAGGGCTGGCAGGTGGTGTTGACTGATGTCGACCGTCGCCGTGGTGCCCGGGTAGCCGATGTGCTGGGCGAGAACGCTTCGTTTATTGCCATGGACGTGTCCAGCGAAGAACAGGTGGCCAGTGGTGTTGCCGAGGTCTTGGGGCAGTTCGGCCGTCTGGATGCGCTGGTGTGCAACGCGGCGGTGGCCGATCCGCACAATACGGTTCTGGAAAGCCTCGATCTGGCGCACTGGAACCGTGTGCTGGCGGTCAATCTCAGCGGTCCGATGCTGTTGGCCAAGCACTGCGCGCCGTATCTGCGTGCCCATGGTGGCAGCATCGTCAACCTGAGTTCGACCCGGGCCCGTCAGTCGGAACCGGACACCGAAGCCTATGCCGCCAGCAAAGGCGGTCTGCTGGCGTTGACCCATGCGCTGGCGATCAGCCTTGGCCCGCAGGTGCGGGTCAATGCAGTGAGCCCTGGCTGGATCGATGCCCGTGATCCTTCGGTGCGCCGTGCCGAGCCGTTGTCCGATGCCGATCATGCGCAGCATCCGGCGGGCAGGGTAGGGACGGTGGAGGACGTTGCGGCGACCGTGGCGTGGCTGTTGTCGAAGAATGCCGGGTTCGTGACCGGGCAGGAGTTCGTGATCGACGGCGGCATGACGCGCAAGATGATTTACGTGGAGTGAACTGATTGCATTGGCTGCTAACGCAGCCTTACGAGGACCCTTGTAGGAGCTGGCTTGCCCTGCGAGCGGCGACGAAGTCGTCGTAATTCCTGTGTCCTTGGCTTGTCTGACTCTCCGCTGAGTCTGCTAACGCAGCCTTGTTTCGCCTGGCGGCGAGTTACTTGGAAAAGCCCCAAGTAACCAAGGGCTCCATACCCCGCCATACGGCACCTCGCTAATGCTCGGTGTTCCCTCACTCCGACGACGCTCCGTGGGCCCGCCGCGAAAGGGCCATCCATGGCCCACACGGCTCTCGCGGCATCCATGCCGCTCGGCGCCACTACACATCGCCTGCGTTCGGCCTTTTGGGACGGGGCCCCAAGATCAAAAGCCGGCGACACACACTCCTTGCGGGAGCGGGCTTGCCCGCGAAGGAGTCCTCAAGATCGCCACCGCCGGCAAGCCGGACTGCTACGGATGTATGGGTGCCAAACAAGGTTGAGGTCGCTACAGCTCATTGTGGGAGGGAGCTCTGCTCGCGATAGCGGTGGGTCAGGCGCTGCAGTATCGTCTGGACTGACGCTTTCGCGAGCAGAGCTCCCTCCCACGGCCTTCGGCCAGAAACAAAGGCAGATGGCATTCACCGGTCTGTAGGAGCGCGCTTGCCCGCGATAGCGGTGGGGCAGACGACCCTGCATTGCCTGGGCTGACGCTTTCGCGAGCAGGGCTCCCTCCCACGGCCTTCGGCCAGAAGCAAAGGCAGATGGCATTCACCGGTCTATAGGAGCGCGCTTGCTCGCGATGATGGTGGGGCAGACGACCCTGCATTGCCTGGACTGACGCTTTCGCGAGCAGAGCTCCCTCCCACGGCCTTTGGCCAGAAGCAAAAGCAGATGGCATTCTGCGATCCGTAGCTGTCCGGCTCGCCACTTGGGGCTTGAAGCTGAAAATCGCTTTTTTTAAAAAAACTTCAAGCAGGGTATTGACTTAGGTTCGGTACCTGCGTAAATTTCGCGGCCTCAGCGAAGCAAAGGGTGATTAGCTCAGCCGGGAGAGCATCTGCCTTACAAGCAGAGGGTCGGCGGTTCGATCCCGTCATCACCCACCATCGTTGAGAGTTTCAAAGTGCTGAAGGTTACTGAGATTCAGCAGGACAAATAGTCCACCACTGCGCAGCGGTAGTTCAGTCGGTTAGAATACCGGCCTGTCACGCCGGGGGTCGCGGGTTCGAGTCCCGTCCGCTGCGCCATATTTTCCGAATCGGTTTTTCCGGTTCGAGATTGAAGTGAAAACTTCAATCAGCGCTTTAAAGGAAACAGGCACTCGAAGCCGGTTTCAACAGAGTTAAACAGACGAAAGTCTGTGCGACACGCAGCGGTAGTTCAGTCGGTTAGAATACCGGCCTGTCACGCCGGGGGTCGCGGGTTCGAGTCCCGTCCGCTGCGCCATACACAGTTCCAAGGCCCTTGAACTCCTTGGAACGACAAAGAAAGCGACCTTAGGGTCGCTTTTTTTGTGCCTGCGATTTGAGTCAGGTCGCTCTTACTGTCAGTGCCGCGCGGGCGACGCTGTTGGCAAGGTGGACAGAAGATTCAAGTGGGAGGGAGCCCTTCGGCCAGAAGCCGCGCAAGCTCAAAGACCTCTCTACCACCCGGCATCGTTTATCATGCGGACCTTTATGGACAGCGAGTCTCAACCCATGCGCATTCTTGTTACCGGCGCCAATGGCTTCATTGGTCGTCGACTCTGCCGGTTGCTGGTCGATCAGGGCCATGCGGTGCGAGGCGCCTCCAGAAGCGGCGTCGGTGCGGTGGAAGGGGTGGATTATCAGGTAGCCGACTTCACCGACCCGCTGTCAATCAAGGACAGCCTCGACGCCATCGATTGCGTCGTGCATCTGGCAGGCCGCGCCCATGTGCTGAACAAGCAGGATGACGCGGCTGCGCTGTATCAGGCGATCAACCACGATGCCACTCTGAGCCTGGCGCGGCAGGCCATGGAGGCCGGGGTCAAACGTTTTGTCTTTGTCAGCTCCATCGGCGTCAACGGCAACGAGGGACGCTTCAGCGAAGACTCGACGCCCGCGCCCCATGCCGATTACGCCCGTTCCAAACTCGCCGCCGAGCACAGCCTGCGTGCGCTGCTCGACGGCAGCACCCTGCAATGGGTGATCGTGCGCCCGCCGCTGGTTTACGGTGCCGATGCGCCGGGCAATTTCAGGACTTTGCTGAAGGTGGTCGACAAGGGCATTCCCAGCCCCTTTGCGGCGGTGTGCAATGGCCGCAGCCTGATTTCGGTGGATAACCTGGCCATGTTGCTTGCGCTGGCCGCCAGCCACCCGGATGCGGCCGGGCAGGTGTTTCTCGCCAGCGAGGGCAGCGAAGTGTCCACGCAGCAGATTCTCACTGCGCTGGCGCTGGGCATGCAGCGCCGGGCGTTGTCGATTCCGTTGCCGAAAGCGCTGCTGGCATGGCTGCTCAAGGCTGCGGGCAAAGGCGATCTGTGCACGCAGTTGTGCGGTTCGCTGACGGTGGACGGTTCGAAAGCGATGCGCCTGCTGGGCTATCGACCCGACACTGATACGCTGCGCTCGCTGACCGAAGTGGGCCGGCAATACCGCCTGAGCCGACAATAGCCGGTATAGCCGCCGGACAAATGGCAATGCAGTGCTGCACGGCGTCGCGATAAATGACATGATTGCCGGCTCGTTAAAGCGGCGCCGGACGCTGCCTGATTTCGAATTTGGAGAGCTGGACCATGGGCATGAACCAAACCATCACTGTGATCCCGCCGGGTGTACCGTTGACGGGGCATGTCTCGCCGCCTGGCTCGAAGTCCATTACCAACCGCGCCTTGCTGCTGGCCGCTCTGGCCAAAGGCACCAGCCACCTGCGTGGCGCGCTGAAGAGCGACGACACCCGGCACATGTCCAACGCCTTGCGGCAGATGGGCGTGACCATTGATGAGCCGGACGACACCAGCTTCGTGGTCACCAGCAGTGGCCGTCTGCAGGTGCCGGAAGGCCCGTTGTTCCTCGGCAACGCGGGCACGGCGGTGCGTTTTCTGACTGCGGCGGTGTGCACGGTCGATGGCAGCGTCACCCTCGACGGCGACCATTACATGCAGAAGCGTCCGATCGGCCCGCTGCTGGAGTCCCTGCGCAAGGGCGGCGTGCAGGCCGAGAGCGCCACCGGCTGTCCGCCAGTGATCATCCACGGCAGCGGCTCGGTCAAGGCTACGCGTTTCGAGATCGACGGCGGTCTGTCCAGCCAGTACGTTTCGGCGTTGCTGATGGTCGCGGCCTGCGGCGATGCGCCGATTGAAGTGGCGCTGACCGGCAAGGAAATCGGCGCCCGTGGCTACATCGACCTGACCATCGCCTGCATGCGCGCTTTCGGTGCCGAGGTCGACGTGGTCGACGAAGCCCTGTGGCGAGTGCTGCCGACCGGCTATACCGCCTGCGATTACCAGATCGAACCGGACGCCTCTGCCGCCACTTACCTGTGGGCGGCTGAAGCCCTGAGCGGTGGCAAGATCGATCTGGGCGTGGCTGCCGAAGCTTTCACCCAGCCGGATGCCAAGGCCATGGACGTGATTGCCAAGTTCCCGCGCATGCCGGCGGTGATCAATGGCTCGCAGATGCAGGACGCGATTCCGACGTTGGCAGTGCTGGCGGCGTTCAACGAAACGCCGGTGCGTTTTGTCGATCTGGCCAACCTGCGGGTCAAGGAATGCGACCGCGTGCAGGCGCTGCACGACGGCCTGAATCAGGTGCGTCCGGGGCTGGCGACGGTGGAAGGCGATGACCTGCTGGTCGCCGCCGATCCGGCTCTGGCAGGCACCACCAGTCAGGCGCTGATCGACACCCACTCCGACCACCGCATTGCCATGTGCTTTGCCCTGGCCGGGCTGAAAGTGGCCGGTGTACGCATCCAGGACCCGGACTGCGTCGGCAAGACCTACCCGGGCTACTGGCGTGCGCTGGAGTTCCTCGGCGTGCGTCTGGAGCATGGCGAGGTTTGAGTGTGAGCTGACGCCACGTTCCTTTTGCAGGAGCGTGGCTTGTCCCGCGAGCGGCGGGGAACCTGTCGTAAAACCTGTGCACGCGGTGTGTCAGGAATACCTGATCGTCAGATTTTACGACTGCTTCGCAGCCGCTCGCAGGGCAAGCCAGCTCCTACAATGTCTGCGGCGTACATCGTGTCCCAGCGACGTACGTTTGCAATGACAATCACGCGTTAGAACAACTTCCACGTGTAACTGAGCAACAGCCGGTTTTCATCGATATCGGTGCGGTAATTCGAGCGCGCCGCCACGTTGCGCACCTTGATCCCCAAGCCGCTGAGCATCCCTGACTGGACTACATAACCGACGTCCAGGTCGCGCTCGGTATCCTTGCCTTCATAACCCTTGCCGGTATCGACGTTGTCGCCGCTGATGTAGCGCACGGTGGCGGTCAGCCCGGGAATGCCCATCGCCGCGAAATCGTAGTCGTAACGCAGTTGCCAGGAGCGCTCGTCAGTGTAGGCGAACTCGTAGGTCGGCACTTCGTTGCCCAGCGGGGTGATGTTGGCGAACACTCGAGGAAACGGGCTGCTGCCGTACATGCCCTGATAGCCGACGTAAAAGGTGTGGCCGCCGCGCTTGGCCGACAGCAGCGAAAAGAACGCCTGGTTGTCGATCTTGCCCAGCAACTGCTGACCGTCCTCGCTGGCGTCGTAGTAACCGAGGTTGGCGCCCAGCACCCAGTCGCCCACCGGCTGGCTGTGTTTGAGGCCGATGAAACTCTGGTGGTAGATGTCTTCCAGTTGCCCGTACCAGAGGCTGACGCTAGTGCGCTTGCCATTGAAGGTGTAATCGCCGCCGGCAAAATTGAAGCCGTCACTGTTGGCCTTGCGCTGTGGCACGTGCCCGAGCATGGCGATCATCTTTTCGTCGCCGGCTTCGTTGCGCAGGCTGGTGGTGCGCAGATGTCCGGCCTGCAGCGTCAGGCCCTCGATTTCGCTGGAGGTGATGCTGGTGCCCTGATAGGACGGCGGCAACAGGCGAATGTCGCTGAAGGCCAGCACCGGCAGGTTCGGCTGCAACTCGCCGATGCGCAGCTCGGTCTTCGACATTTTCAGCTTGAGGGTCGCGCCCAGACGGCTGTATTCGTCGGCGGCTTCACCGTTGTCCTTGACCGGCAGCAAGCCAGTGTTGACCCGGCCCTTGCCGCTGTCGAGCTTGAGCCCGAGGGTGCCGATGGCATCCACGCCGACGCCGATCAGGCCCGGCGTGTAACCCGACTTGACGTTGAGAATGAAGCCCTGGGCCCATTCCTGGGCGCGGGACTGCTCGCTGCCGCGAATGTCCGAGTAGTCGCGGCTGAAGTAGTAGTTGCGCGCGGTCAGGGTGGCGCTGGCGTCCTTGACGAAGGGATTGTCGTCGGCCAGCAGCAGCGGGCTGAAGCTCAGGCAGACCGCGCAGGACAGCAGGGTGGTTGCAGGGTGCAGTGGGTGTAGTGGGCTCATCGCGTTGCTCTTGTTTTTATTGGGTGGCAGCGATGACAAGGGTGCGGGTGGGGCAGGGCGCGGCAATATCCAGTTTGCGCAGACCTTTATCCCGTTTGTGCAGGGTGGCCGATTGCCGGCGATACCCGACAGGTATGGCGCAAGACCCATTCCGTATTGGCGTCTTGCGCCCGCGCGGTCAAGAATCCGGCTACCGCCATACCTTTCCAGGTGGTGCTGGCCGTGCAGCCTTGAGTCGCCTTCCGGCGACCGCATAATAAAAACAAGAGTGACCCGATATGTCCTACCTGCTGAGCGAGCGCAGCAACGTGTTCGAGCGGGCCGACCCCTACGCGGTGTCCGGCTACGTCAATCAGCACGTTGGTGTGCATGACATCCGTCTGCCGAGGTCCGGCAATCCGCAGGCGTGCCTCAATCACCGGCAGTTTGCCAGCCTCGACCTGTGCCGCATCAGTTACGGCGGCAGCGTGCGGGTCACGTCGCCGGCGCTGGAAAACATCTATCACCTGCAAGTGCTGCTGCGCGGCCATTGCCTGTGGCGCGCGCACCGACAGGAGCATTACCTGCAGCCCGGTGAGCTGCTGCTGATCAATCCCGATGACCCGGTGGACCTGACCTACTCCGACGACTGCGAGAAATTCATCCTCAAGCTGCCGGTGCGCCTGCTGGAGTCGGCCTGCGAGGCGCAGCGGCTGAACCTCCCGGAGCCGGGCATTCGCTTCGTCCGGCAACGTTACCGACAGGACGAACTGGGCGGCTTCATGAACCTACTGGGTATGGTCTGCGAGGAGGCCGAGGCCATCGAGCGCATGCCGCGGATTCAGGAGCATTACGCGCAGATTGTGGCGAGCAAGATGCTCAGCCTGCTCGGCACCAACCTGTGTCCGCCCAGCCTGGATGCCCATGCCGCGTCGTTCGAGCGGATCGCCGAGTACATCGACCAGCATCTGAAACTGGAACTGGACAGCGAAGTGCTGGCGCGCCAGGCGCAGATCAGCGTGCGCTCGCTGTACGCGCTGTTTGCCCGGCATGTGCGGACCACGCCAAAGAGCTACATCCGTCAGAAGAAACTCGAACGCATCCACGCCTGCCTGGCCGACCCGCGCAGCCATGTACGTAACGTCACCGAACTGGCGATGGATTACGGCTTTCTGCACCTGGGGCGGTTCTCCGAAAGCTACCGCAAACAGTTCGGCGAATTGCCGTCCGACACCCTGAAACGCCGTTCCTGCGCCTGAGTGCCAGAAAACGGATAAAGGTCTGCACTGCGCGGATATTGCCGCCCGGCCCACCTCACTAGCATCGCTCTGGCTGCCATGCCCAGGTTCGCCTGGATTCCCATAACAAGCACAAGAGTCGGATGCCATGCGCAAAATCGATATCAACGCCCTGATAGATCAGGCGCGTTTCAACTCCTTTCACTGGCGGGTGCTGTTCTGGTGCGCGCTGATCATCATCTTCGACGGCTACGACCTGGTGATCTACGGCGTGGTGTTGCCGGTGCTCATGCGCGAGTGGGCGCTGACCCCGTTGCAGGCCGGGGCACTGGGCAGTTACGCGCTGTTCGGCATGATGTTCGGTGCGCTGCTGTTCGGTTCACTGTCCGACCGTATCGGCCGCAAATGGGTGATTGCCCTGTGTGTGGTGCTGTTCAGCGGCTTCACCGTGCTCAACGGTTTTGCCCGCAACCCGACTGAATTCGGTTTGTGCCGCTTCATGGCCGGGCTCGGCATCGGCGGGGTGATGCCCAATGTGGTCGCGCTGATGAGCGAATACGCGCCGAAGAAAATCCGCAGCACCCTGGTGGCGATCATGTTCAGCGGCTATGCGGTGGGCGGCATGTTTTCCGCCGGGCTGGGCATCGTGCTGCTGCCGGCGTTCGGCTGGCAGTCGGTGTTTTACGTGGCCTGTGTACCGTTGCTGTTGTTGCCGCTGATCCTGCGTTTCCTGCCGGAATCAGTGGGTTTCATGCTGCGTCAGGGGCGTGAGGCACAGGCGCGTGAGGTGTTGCAACGCATCGAGCCAGGCCTTGAACTGCACAGCGATGACGAACTGCACATGGGCCCGCTCAAGGCGGCCGGCGCACCGGTGTTGCAACTGTTCCGCGAGGGCCGGGCGCTGAGCACGCTGATGCTGTGGCTGGCGTTCTTCTGCTGCCTGTTGATGGTTTACGCACTCAACTCGTGGTTGCCGAAACTGATGAACAGTGCCGGTTATGGCCTGAGTTCTAGCCTGATGTTTTTGCTGGTGCTCAACGTCGGCGCGATCTTCGGCGCGATCTTCGGCGCCATCGGTGGCGGCTGGATCGGCGATCGCTTCAAGCTGCAGCACGTGCTGGTGGCCTTTTTCCTGCTGGCGGCGCTGTCCATCAGCCTGCTGGGCTTCAACAGCCCGCTGCTGGTGATCTACGGGCTGATCGCCGTGGCCGGTGCCACTACCATTGGCACGCAGATCCTGGCCTATGCCTGCGTCGCGCAGTTCTACCCGATGGCGATCCGCTCCACGGGGCTGGGTTGGGCGTCAGGGGTAGGCCGCAGCGGCGCGATTGTCGGCCCGGTGCTGGGCGGCGCGCTGGTGGGCATTGAATTGCCCCTGCACCTGAATTTCATGGCTTTCGCCCTCCCTGGTGCTGTCGCCGCGATAGCCATGTGCTTTGTCCATCAGCGGCGCAAGGAGCAGAGCAACCGCGTCGAATCGCCGCTGGTCGAGGCCTGACAGCCGACCGCCAGTCGATTGGCGGCACCGTCCGGCGATTTTCATGGACGCTGCGAGGACTGCACGGCGGTTGCCTTGGCGCCGCTGTGCAGTGCCTTCCCGGGGCTGAACCTGGCTGAACGAACCTGGAATGTATCGACATCATTGCAAACTGTGCGTTGATCCTGCGCGAGGCTTGTTGCAGACTTGTCGGCGATTTTGCCGGTCCACTGTTCTGTCGACCTTTTCCCCCAGGATGTTTGATGTCTAGATTACTGAGCTTTCGTACCGCATGCTGGGCGCTCGCCCTGCTGGCCGCCGCAGGCTGCTCGTCAAAGAAGCAGGCGATTTATGAGCATGAAAACTTCGACGATGCCGGAACGTTCTCACGCAACTATCCCGTCTCCGACGCCGCCACCTGCGAGGCCGGACGGCGTGCGCTGCTGAGCCAGGGCTACATCATCACCAGCAGCGATCCGAAAATGATCAGCGGTCACAAGAGCTTCCAGCAGACCGGTGAGACTCACATGGAGATCAGCTTCAACGTGGTCTGCGCCGCCGATGGCAATGCGGCGGGAGCGACCATGTTCGCCAACGCCCTGCAGGATCGCTATGCGCTGAAGAAGGTCAACAACTCGGCCAGTCTGGGTGTCGGTGTGCTGGGTTCGGTGTCGATGCCGATCGGTTCCACCGACGACTCGATGGTCAAGGTCGCCAGCGAGACGGTGGCGTCGTCGAAGTTCTACGACCGCTTCTTTGCCCTGGTGGAAAACTTCCTGCCGGCGGATGTGAAGAAAGCCGCGCACATCGAAGAAAAACCCAAGACCGATCTGGGCGTGCCTGAGCCGACCCCGGCGCCGGCTGCCGCAGCTGCCAAACCGGCGGCGCCGGTCGAGCAGAAACCTGCCGAAACACCGGCACCTGCGCCTGCACCGGCGGCACTCGCCACTCCGGAAACCCAGCCGGCCGCAGCGACCAGTGCCCAGACCAGCGAACCGATGCCAGCCCCGGCCGAAGCCGAGCCGCTGAAGGTCGAAAACGCAACACCTGAAGCCGCCCCGGCGCCTGCTGCCGCCGAGCCCGCCAGCGAAGCGACCCCGGTGACCACCACCGAGCCGACTCCCGCGCAGTAATCTGCAACACGGCCCGTAGCCGTCCGGCTTGCCGGCGGTAGCGATCTTGCGAACGTCACCGCCGGCAAGCCTCACCACAACGACTCACCGCGATCCCCTGTAGGAGCTGGCTTGCCCTGCGACCGGCTGCGCAGCAGTCGTAAATTCACCAGACGCGGTGTGACAGGCAGACCGCATTTTCAGGTTTTACGACGGGTTCCCCGCCGGTCGCGGGACAAGCCACGCTCCTACAAGGGGGGCGTTACCCCCCCAGAGCGGCATCAGCCAAGAAACAACTTGTACGCCGGGTTGTGGGTTTCATCCCAATACGGGTAACCGATCTCGGCCAGCGCCTGCGGCACCAGATGCCGTTCTTCCTCTGGCACCACCAGCCCGGCGACCACGCGGCCGTCGGCGGCGCCGTGGTTGCGGTAGTGGAACATCGAGATATTCCACTTGCCGCCCAGTTTGTTGAGGAAGTTGAACAGCGCACCCGGCCGCTCGGGGAATTCGAAGCGGAACACCACTTCATCATTCACCCGCTCGGAATGTCCGCCGACCATGTGCCGCAGGTGCAGTTTGGCCAGTTCGTTGTCGGTCAGGTCCAGCACCGGGAAACCCTGTTCGGTGAGGCTGGCGATCAGCGCCTTGCGCGGGTCGTTTTCCGGATGGGTCTGCACGCCGACGAATATGTGCGCCTCGCGGTCGGTGTGGTAGCGGTAGTTGAATTCGGTGATCTGGCGCTTGCCCACCGCTTCGCAGAAGGCCTTGAAGCTGCCTGGCTGCTCGGGGATGGTCACGGCAATGATCGCTTCGCGGCCTTCGCCCAGCTCGGCGCGTTCGGCGACGTGGCGCAGGCGGTCGAAGTTGACGTTGGCGCCGGATTCGATGGCCACCAGCGTTTGCCCGCTGACGCCGTACTGCTCGACGTATTTCTTGATCCCCGCCGCGCCCAGCGCGCCAGCCGGCTCGGTGATCGAACGGGTGTCGTCGTAGATGTCCTTGATCGCCGCACAGATTTCATCGGTGCTGACGGTCAGTACTTCGTCGACGTAGTCCTTGCAGATGTCGAAGGTGTGCTGACCGATCTGCGCCACCGCCACGCCATCGGCAAACAGCCCGACCTGTTGCAGCACCACGCGCTCGCCGTAGGCCATGGCCTGTTGCAGGCAGTTGGAGTCGTCCGGCTCGACGCCGATCACCTTGATCTCCGGGCGCAGGTATTTGACGTACGCGGCGATGCCGGCAATCAACCCGCCGCCGCCGACCGGCACAAAGATCGCATCCAGACGCCCCGGGTGCTGACGGAGGATTTCCATCGCCACCGTGCCCTGACCGGCGATGGTGTCCGGGTCGTCATAGGGATGGATGTAGACGTAGCCCTTTTCCTCGACCAGCTTCAGCGAATGCGCCAGCGCCTCGGGGAAAGAGTCGCCGTGCAGCACCACCTTGCCGCCGCGCGAACGCACGCCTTCGACCTTGATCTCCGGGGTGGTCTTGGGCATGACGATAGTCGCCTTGATCCCCAGCTTCTTCGCCGCCAGCGCCAGGCCTTGGGCATGGTTGCCGGCCGAGGCCGTGACCACACCACGGGCCAGTTCTTCCGCGCTCAACTGCGCCAGCTTGTTGTAGGCGCCACGGATCTTGAAGGAAAACACCGGCTGCAGGTCTTCGCGTTTGAGCAGCACCTGGTTGCCGAGGCGCTCGGACAGCTGACGGGCGCCTTGCAGCGGGGTTTCCACGGCGACGTCGTAGACGCGGGAAGTGAGGATCTTTTTGGCGTAGGACTGCAGCAACGGGCTGTCGGGCTGGGCGAGGGCGGTCAGCTGGTTCATCGCGTCGTCCCCGTCTGGCAGGTGACGATGGACAGTGGCGACAGGGCGGCGAGGGAAGGGCGGATGATGCGCATGTCTGACTCCTGGTTCGAGGCTGATTGCTTGAGATCGGCGCCCGGGGAGACAGAGAGAAAAAACCCGCCTCCAAGGGCGGGTTAGGTGCATACGTCGGCTAGCCCGCCATGACTGGAATGGCGGTAATAATTCGTTGGCCGGTGTAATGCTTGGTTACGTTCATGGCCTGAAGACTATTTCGAACGGGATATGGCCGTCAAGGGTGCCGCGGTGCAGAACCTGGCTGGAGGGCTGATTTATGGTGGTGAAAACTGTGGGAGCGAATTCATTCGCGATACGGTATTGAGGGCGGAAAATTTCTGTCGACTGGACTGGCCCTTCGCGAATGAATTCGCTCCCACAATGGATCGGTGGTGAAACAGGGCCTATGGGATGTGTGTCCGACCGAGTAGCGAGCCAATCGGGTCGGGAAATTCCTGACCACTTGCACGATTTTTCCCACTGAGCTAAATATTCAGTCTTCTGGCCATGGACCTCGCCCCAGAGCCCTGACAAGGACGCGTCGGTAAATTTTCCGAATTCACCTCGTCTACTGTTCAACAAGTCTTCATGTTTGTGTCATGAGGGCGCTTTAGGGTGAAAGCCGTGGTCAGTCCAGTCGACTACCAAAACGCAAAGAACCGCCACGAGGGCACGAGAGATGGACGATTATCAGGAAGAGTTGCTGGAATATCAGGCGTACGAACTCGACACGCCGGAGCCGGCAGACGACGCCACCGAGTTGTAAGGTGCGTCAGGCCGAATGACGTTGGCTGCGGCGGAACTCCCCGGGAGTCTGACCGTTCCAGCGTTTGAAGGCGCGTTGAAAGGCTTCGGCCGACGCAAAACCCAGCAGGTAGGCGATTTCGCCGAATGCCAGTTCAGTGTCGCGGATATAGGTCATCGCCAGATCCCGACGAGTGTCATTGAGAATCGCGCGAAAGCGCGTGCCTTCCTCCGCAAGCTTGCGGCGCAAGGTCCAGGTCGGCAGCTTCAGCCGTGCGGCCACTTCCTCCAGATCCGGTTCCCTTCCACCGTTCAATAACGGGCCCAGCAACTGAGTGATCCGTTCACGCAGGCTGCGGGTGCGCGTGCGTTGCTCCAGTTCCCGCTCACACAGCTGCAACAGGTGCCGCCAGGTGCTGGGCACGTGATCGGGATTGCGCAGGCCGAGGCTGTGCTGGCTCAGACGCAACTGATTGACCCCGGCGGCGAAGGCCACCGGGTGCTCGCTCAACCCTGCGTAAGCGGCGGCATAGGCCGGTGCCGCGAACTCGATCTCGACCCGCTCGGCGCGCACGGCACTGCCGGACAAGTCGGAGAACTGCCGCAGCCAGCCGCTGAGAATCGAGTCGACCACGAAGCAGTTGTAATCGTTGTACGGGCTGATCGAGTAGAAACGCAGCCACGCGCCGCTGCTGTCTTCGTGAAAACTCGACTGGCCGCGGTAGTTGGAGCCGTACAGCGCCTCGAAGCGGATCAGCGTGCGCGCCGCTTCGCGCACGGTCGGCGCCTGGGCGGCGGTGACACCGGCCAGGCCGGCCTGGCTCATGCGGCTGACCTGGCCCATGCGCAGGCCCAGCGCCGGCTCGCCGGTCAACTGAATGGCGGCATGGCCCAGGCGCATGTAGCGCGGGATCGACAGGCGTGCGCCGGCTTCGCCCAAGCGCGCGGCATCCAGGCCGTATTGATCGAGCAACGGTTGCGGATCGTGGCCGAGGCTGCGCACGGCGTCGGCCATGTTGTCGACGAAGCCGACCGACAGATCACCGAGGCGTACGCGCGGCGTGGTCATGGCGTCACAACCACAGATTGATCAGTCGCGCGCCGTGATCCGGGCGCACGCCTTTGGGCGCTGGTGCAAGGGCCTGTTCGACGATGCTGCGCCCGTCGCGGCTGGCGAAGCTGTGACCGGCGCTGCCCTGGTCCCAGAACTGCCCGCGCATGAACACGCTGATACCGGCTTTGGCATTGCTGGCCTGGGTCAGCGTCAGTCGGTGCCAGGCTTCGCCTTCGGTCAGCGGCGTGCTGCCGAGGTCCAGATGAGCCGCCAGCTCACGATGCTTGTCGCTGCGCCAGGGTTGGCCCCAACTGCCGTTGCCGGCGACGAAAGCCGGGATGGCGATCAGTTCGGCACCGCTTTCGTTGAGGCGACGGTAGTTGTCCGGGTACCAGCTGTCGCTGCCGATCAGCGTCGCCAGACGCCCGGCCGGGGTGTCGACGACCAGCAACGGCGCATCCTTGCCGGAGCGGATGTAGCTGCGCTGGTACCAGCTTGGAAACAGCTGGCGCTGCGGCTGGCCCAGCGGCAGACCGTCGCGGCCGAACACCAGGCTGACGTTGTACAACGCACCCGTACCGATCTGCAGCTGGCCGTTCTCCACGCTGGGTCCGGGCAGCACGATGGAGCCGGCCACCAGGGTCACGCCGAACTCTTTGGCCAGGCCACCGAACACGGTCTGGTAATCCTGCGCCATGCTGCGTGCCTTCATGCGCAGATGGGCGTCGTCCAGACGGCTTTCGCCACGGGCGTGCCACAGCGCATCGGCGAACAGCAGCGGGTTGCTGAACGCTAGCCAGTTCATGGCTTCGTCGATGGTGCTGGCGCGGTAGAACTGGTTTTTCTCATCGACCGCGAACAGCCAGGTGCCGACGTGTTCGGGCAGCACCACGATGGTCTTGTCGTTGAGCAGGCCGCGCTCGCGAGCCTGTTCCAGATAGGCCGCCAGCTTGCGATGCAGGCGTTTGACGCTGGAATAGTCGGAAGGGAACAGCTCGGGCTGAATCCCCAGCAGATTGCCGCGCCCACCGGGCTGGCCATCATCGATCACCAACTGGATACGCAGGTCGCTGAGGAAATGGCCGACATGGCGCTTGCTCGTCCACAGGCCGTAGCTGATGAGAAGGATCATCAGGACGGCTGCGGTGAGCGTACCGAGAACTTTGCGCATGGCGGGGATTGATCGTGGTCCTGGGTGAAAGTGATTCATGGCGAAACTGCGGCAAGGGTACGGGAAAACCGTGGTGTGGAGAATGTGTTTGCCGGAGTTTTCGTCTTGCACGAATCCCCTGTAGGAGCTGGCTTGCCCTGCGACCGGCGACGGAGTCGTCGTAAATTCGGTGAATGCGGTGTGTCAGGCAGATCGCGTTTGCAGATTTTACGACTGCTGCGCAGCCGGTCGCAGGACAAGCCAGCTCCTACAGGGGGCGCTGTCGTTGTCACGGATTACAGCCGAATCGTCCGAAGTGTTGGGAATCCCGGCCCGTTTATCCGCGGGGGCAAATCCCGTGTACTACGCCGCAACGCCGAACCTGAAAGCCAATGTCTTTCGCACCGGCCTAATTTCCCTGCACGTTCTTATCGAGGCTGTTCATGTCGAAACTTCATTCCCCCGTCAACGTCGGCCCCTACACCTTCGAGCACCGCGTCGTGCTCGCGCCGCTGACCCGGATGCGCGCCGAAGAGGGCGCCCGTCCTGGCCCGCTGATGGCCGAATACTATGCCCAGCGTACCTCGCCAGGCGCGCTGCTGATCGGCGAAGCGACCATCGCGGCCGCCAACGGCAACGGTTATCTGGGCGCACCGGGCTTGTTCGATGACAGCCAGATCGCTGGCTGGAAGCTGGTCACCGACGCTGTTCACGCCAAGGGCGGCAAGATTTTCCTGCAGCTGTACCACGCCGGTCGCCAGTCCAACGTCGACGTCCAGCCCGAGGGCAGCATTCCGGTCGGCCCGTCCGAAGTGCCCCATGGCGGCGTGGCTTACACCACCGAAGGCTGGGTGCCGAACACGCCGAACCGCGCGCTGACCATCGAAGAAATCGCAGGGCTTGTGGAAAGCTTCCGCAGCGCTGCCGAACGCGGTCTCAAGGCCGGCTTCGACGGTGTCGAACTGCATGGCGCCAACGGTTATCTGGTCGACCAGTTCCTGCAGGACAACAGCAACAAGCGCACCGATGTGTATGGCGGCTCCTTCGAGAACCGTGCGCGTTTTCTGCTGCAAGTCACCGACGCGCTGATCTCGGTCTGGGGCCATGAGCGCGTGGCCGTACGCCTTGGCCCGAGCGGCACTTGGGGCGATATGGGCGACAGCGATCCGCAGAGCCTGTTCAGCTACGTCGCGCAGCAACTGGCGCCGTTGAACCTGGCGTATCTGCACCTGATCGAGCCACGGATTCTCGGCAACGTCGAGGATGAAAACGCCAACCCGGCACCGATTGCCGCGCAGTTGATCCGCCAGCACTACACAGGCGTGATCATCGCCGCCGGTGGCTTCGATGGCGCCAGCGCCGAAGCGATCCTGCAAGCCGGTGACGCCGACCTGGTGGCCTTCGGTCGCCATTTCATCGCCAACCCGGACCTGCCCAAACGCCTGCGCGACGGCCTGCCGCTGAACGCCTACGACCGTCCGACCTTCTTCGGCGGCACCGAAGTGGGTTACACCGATTACGCGTTCTACGAAGAAGAAGCCGCCATCGCCTGACGAGTGCAGGCGTAAAAAAAGCCGGCAGCGAAATGATCGCTGCCGGCTTTTTTGTGTGCTCGTCTGGATTGCCGCCAACCCTGTGGGAGCGAATTTATTCGCGAATGTCCCGTTCAGTCGACATCTCTGTTGTCCTGGACATCGCATCGCGAATGAATTCGCTCCCACAGTCATTGCCGATGTGAATCAAAAACAGAATTGTTGTTTGAGCCCCCCGCGATCAGTCGACATTCACCACAATCCTCCCCAGATGCAGGTTCTTCTCCAGCTCCCGATGCGCTTGCACCATGTCATCGAACGCGAAGGTTTTGGCGATGGTGGTGCTCAGCGCTCCCGAACGCAGGCCGTCGAAGACGTATTCGGTGGCCTTGCGCAGCCGCTCCGGGTCGGTGGTGGTGGCGAACAGGTTGTAGCCACGGATCACCGGGGTTTTCGCGATCACGGTCAGCAGCGGCAATGGCGTCGGCTCCTCACTCAGCGCGCCGTAGATGAAGATCGTGCCGCCGACCCGCAAGGCCTCCAGCAGTTTCGGAAACGCCGCGCCACCCACTGGTTCAAACACGATGTCGGCACCACGGCCTTCCGTGATGCGGTTGACCGCTTCCACCAGGTCTTCCTCATCGGTGACGATCACCTCGCTGGCACCCGCTGCCAGCAACTGCTCACGCTTGGCCCGGGTGCGAGTCAGGGCGACTGGAATGGCACCAGCCGCACGGATGATCTGCAAGGTGCCGAGGCCGACTGAACTGGACGCTGCTGGCACCAGCACCACATCGCCGGCCTTGAGCAGGCCGTTTTCGATCAGGGCGCCATAAGGCGTGATGAACACGTTCCAGATCGCCGTGGCCTGCTGGAACGACACCGTGTCCGGCAGCTTGACCACCGCATGGGCCGGCGCCAGCACCTGCTCGCCGTACATGCCGTAATCGTTGAGGGAAAACGACGGCACTGTGCTGACCCGGTCACCCGGCACGACGTGTTTCACGTTCGCTCCCACAGCCAGGACCACGCCGGCAGATTCATAACCCAGCCGCGCGGGCAGCTTGACCGGCTCGACATAACTGCCGCTGCGCCACATCGATTCGGCGCGGTTGAGGCCGATGGCGTGTACGCGAATGAGCACTTCGTCAGCAGCGGGAACAGGGGTTTCGACGGTCTGGAATTGCAGGACTTCAGGTCCGCCGTATTCGGTAACAGCGATGACGCGAGGCATGGAAATTCTCCATTGAGGGACGAACGAAACTGCCCGCTGAGGGATTCAGCGGGCAGGTGGGGGCAGCGAAAAGGCCGTGAGGCGAGTGGCTCAGGTGCTGTATGCGGGAAAATCGTTGTAATGCTGTTCCGTGCCGCCCCAGAACGCGTCGCGCACATACGGCGTCAGCGGCAGGTCATGGCGCAGGCGTTCGGGCAGGTCCGGGTTGGAGCTGAAATGCCGACCGAAGGCAACCAGATCCGCCGCTCCGGATTGCAGGATCGCTTCGGCACCGGCGCGGTCGAAGCCGCCGGCGGCAATGATCGGGCCGTCGAAAAACGGT
This sequence comes from Pseudomonas sp. NPDC090208, assembly GCF_044746785.1. NCBI lineage: Bacteria > Pseudomonadati > Pseudomonadota > Gammaproteobacteria > Pseudomonadales > Pseudomonadaceae > Pseudomonas > Pseudomonas sp. NPDC090208. The sequence continues at coordinate 111,722 of NZ_JBIVCU010000007.1, read as the reverse complement.
CGCAGGAAGGCCGCCGCCACTGGCGGTTGATCGGGTTCGATTTCGTCGGTGCCCTTGATCCGCGGTTCGATGACGTGCAGATAGGCCAGGCCGTATTCATTCAGGCGGCGCACGTAATACTCGAAGGTCGCCTGCGGGTTACTGTCGGCAATCGAGCCCCACTGACCGCTGGGAGACACTCGCACGCCGACGCGTTCGGCGCCCCACACCGACACCAGCGCATCGAGCACCTGCAGCGGAAAACGCACGCGGTTTTCGATGGCGCCGCCGTATTCGTCGCTGCGTTGGTTGGTGCCGTCCTGCAGAAAGGTGTCGAGCAGATAGCCATTGGCGTTGTGCATTTCAATGCCATCGAAACCGGCCTGCAAAGCACGCTCGGCACTGACGCGGTAGCTTTCCACCAGCGCTGGCAGCTCGTGTTTTTCCACCGCCCGGTGCATCGACGCCGGCACCCAACCGTTGTGGGTAAAGGCCATGGTTTCGAACGGCACCACGGACGGCGCAATCGGTGGCTTGCCGCCGCTCAGGTCGCTGTGGGACTGGCGGCCGTCATGGCCGAGTTGCAGGAACACCCGACCGCCCTTGGCGTGGATCGCCTCGACGATGGGCTTCCAGGCTTCAACGTGTTCGTCGGAATAAATGCCGGGGGCGCCCAGGTAGCCGCGACTTTCCGGCGACGGATGCGTGGATTCGACGATGATCAGGCCGCCGTCCGACGCGCGCTGCCGGTAGTACTCCAGCATCATCTCGCTCGGGCTGTCGTCCTGCTCGGCACGCAGTCGGGTCATGGGCGCGTGCACGACACGGTGCGCCAGCGCATGGGGGCCGACGCGTACCTTCGATAACAGTTTCATGGATAAAAACTCCGGTCTCTCAAAAGGGGGGTGGAAAGGAACAGGGAAGAGAGCTCAGCTCGCCAGCAATGCCCGGCGCCCGGTCTGCGAGGACAGCAGCGCGGCGTCGAGCAGCTTGTGCATGCGCACGGCGTCCTCGAAGGTGGCGGCGGCGTGGGTGCCTTCGGCGAGATCCTGGGCGTAAACGTGATACAGCTCGGCCAGTTCCAGCACCGCCGACGGCAGGTCCGAAGGCGGCAGACGGAAGTAGCTGTCCGGAACCGGCAGCACCTGCAGCGGCAGGTTGTCGCCGTGGGCACCTTCGATCACGTAATCGTCACCCTCCGCGCCGAACGGCGAGGTGTTGGTGATGCGCAGATCGCCTTCGTGGCCGGTGATTTCGATCTGCACGCCGGAGCCGTTGCGCTTGCCGCCTTCGATGTGCACCGACACCAGCGCACCGTTTTCCAACTGCCCGGCGAGGACCATCTGGTCCGGCGCGGTGGTGCTGAAGCGCTCGTTGGTTTCCTGGATGGTCACGGTGTCGAACTGGTTGACCACCAGCCCGGACACGTTGACCGGCCAGCCGGTGGCGGTGAACAGCATGTCGAGGAAATGCCCGGCGTAGATGGCGATCACGCTGGAGAAGTTTTCCACCGGCACGGTCCAGCGCAGCGCGTTGGGGCGCAGGGCCTGGAAGTAATTCATGCTGACGTGGATGCGCACCGAGCGGACCTTGCCGACGTAACCCTGTTGCAGCAGGTCCTGCAGGTAGCGGTTGTGTGGCGCATGGCGGCGTTGCAGGCCGACGATGTTGCGCACGCCGGCCTGTTGCGCCAGGCCGCTCAGCTCTTCGGAAATCTCGGTGCGGGTGGTCAGCGGCCACTCGCAGTAGACGTTCTTCTTCGCGGCAATCGCGGCGCGCACCGCTTCTTCGTGCTGCGGCGCGGTGGTCAGCACCACCACCAGATCGACTTCCGGGTGATTGACCAGTTCGTCGAGGGAGCTGAGTACATGAGGGATACCGAACTGTTCGGCCGCCGCCTGCGCGCTTTGCTGGCGTTGGCTGAAGATGGCGCTGAGTCGATATTGCGGCAGCAGATCGAGCACACGCACATGACCATGCAGGGCCCAGTTGCCGATGCCGACCAGTCCGACGCGAATGGGCTTGGACGTTGTATTCACGGGACACTCCAGAACGGTGGGTAATTGAGTCCGGAGTCTAGGGAGGGGGCTGGCGTGGAAAAACGGGGCAGAGATCCGAACATTCCGGACAAAAACGGCTTAAATTGGCGTTTCACTCGCCACTGGAGCGGCTTGCGATGATGGACAGTCTCAGCGGCATCACCGCCTTCGTGCAGGTGGCCGAAACCCGCAGCTTCACCGAGGCCGGACGCCTGCTTGAGATTTCTTCCTCGGCGGTGGGCAAGAGTGTGGCGCGGATGGAGGAGCGGCTGGGCGTGCGGCTGTTCCACCGCAGCACCCGCAGCGTGACCCTGACCGCCGAGGGCGAACTGTTTCTGGAACGTTGCCGGCGGATCATTCAGGAGGTCGAGCAGGCTGAGATCGAACTGTCGCAGCTGGCCGAGGTGCCCAAAGGCAAATTGCGCATCAGCGTGCCGTTGCAGAACACGCTGATCTTTCCGCTGCTGTCGGGGTTCATGCAGGCCTATCCGGAAATCGAACTGGACGTGGACCTGTCGGATCGCATGGTCGATGTGATCGAAGAGGGTTTCGACGCGGTGATCCGCACGGGGCAGCCATCGGACTCGCGGCTGATGGCGCGCAAGCTGGGCGAGTACAAACTGGAACTGGTGGCTTCGCCGGATTACCTGGCGCGACGGGGGCGGCCGACCCATCCTGACCAACTGCGCGACCACGCCTGCCTGATGCACAAATTCCCCGCCAGCGGCGCGCTGGAGCGCTGGCCGGTCCGGGCCGAAGACGCCGAAAGCGATCCGGAACTGGGCAAGGTCATCACCTGCACCACCACCGATGCCTTGGCGCACCTGGCGATCCAGGGCCTGGGCATCGCCTGCCTGGCCGACTTCTCGACGCAACAGGCGCTAAGGGACGGCACGCTGGAAAAAGTCCTGCCAGCGTTCACCGAACATCGGGGTTCAATGTGGATGCTCTGGCCCTCCAGCCGCCACGCCTCACCGAAACTGCGCGCGCTGATCGACTACTTCCGCGCGAACATCGCCACCGTGCCGCAGCCGTAACTGTCCGGCTTGCTGGTGGCAGCGATCTTGCGGATACCGCACAAGGCCGGGATCAGCACAAATCAATGTGGGAGGGAGCTCTGCTCGCGATAGCGGTGGGGCAGATGGCTTGGCATTGTCCGGACTGACGCCATCGCGAGCAGAGCTCCCTCCCACGGCCTGCGGCCAGAAGCAGATTGCATGTGCTGACCTGTAGCAGTCCGGCTTGCTGGTGGCAGCGATCTTGCGGGCACCGCACAAGGCCGGGATCAGCACAAAACCATGTGGGAGGGAGCTCTGCTCGCGATAGCGGTGGGGCACAGGGCTTGGCATTGTCTGGACTGACGCCATCGCGAGCAGGGCTCCCTCCCACGGCCTGCGGCCAGAAGCAGATTGCATGTGCTGACCTGTAGCCGTCCGGCTTGCCGGCGGAGGCGATCTTGCGGATACCGCACAAGGCCGGGATCAGCACAAATCAATGTGGGCGGGAGCTCTGCTCGCGATGACTGTGGGGCAGACGACACCGCATTTCTGGTCTGACGCCATCGCGGGCAAGCGCGCTCCTACGGATGTGAGGTGTTTGCTGGATCTTGGCATGGCAATGCAATCTGCAAAACCACCACGGACCCTGTGGGAGGGATCCGAGTTTGCGAGGGTCGCGAAAGCGGTGTGTCTGACCCACCGCCTGCGCGACCCTTTGCGCCTATGGGCAGAAGCTGATCTTCAGCCCGGCGTTGCCTCACCGCTGAAAGCTTCCAGCTCGCTGATCAAACTTCTGGCCGCCAACGCCACCAGCGCGCCGCCTTTTTCCGGGGTGGCCAGGGCCGGGTCGGAACCCATGCGGCCGTCCGGGTAGCGCGCGCGGAAATCCCTGGCTTCGCGGATCGGGCCGGAATTGGCGATCTGTGGCGAGTACTCGGCGGTCTTGATCGACTCCGGATACGCCCACTGGGTTACGGCAATTTCCGAAGGCGTGGCATGGGAGCCGTGACCCACCGGGAATTGCTCCCTGGCCAGCTCACCAACGCCTTCCAGATCCCACCAGTTGCACAGCTTCAAAGCGAAACCCGCCGGGCGACGGGCAAAACTGGCTTCTGCGTACAACTCGGAAAACGCCGCCTCGATCGACGCGATATTGCCGCCATGACCGTTGAGAAACAGGATCTTCTCGAAACCATGGGCCGCCAGCGAGCGCACCCAGTCGCCAATCGCCGCGATAAACGTCGACGGGCGCAGAGAAATGGTGCCGGGGAAGGCCAGGTGATGCTGGGCCATGCCGATGTTGAAGGTCGGTGCGATCAGGATATCGGCAGACTTCTGTGCCTCATGGGCAATGATCTGCGGGCACATCCAGTCGGTGCCCAACAAACCGGTCGGGCCGTGCTGTTCGTTGGAACCGATCGGCACCACGACCGTACGGCTGCGTTGCAGAAACTGTTCGATTTCCTGCCAGGTGGAAGAATGTAAAAGCATGTCATGTCCTCATTCAGGCTGAAGCACAGCAAATACCCGAGGATACCTGTGCAGTTGGATCATTAAGTTGTTATTTTCGGTCATTGAGCGTGACCGGGACGGTCTTTACTGTTTGCGTCATGAACAGGGCTATAGTTCAAGTCCCTGATAATTCGACGGATGCCATCATAAGGTTTGTACGAAAAGCCCCACGCTGAAAAGCACCCTTTCGTACAACTTCTAGAGCGTCCGCGCCTTCGTGATAATGCCCGATGGAGTGTTTTATGGCCGCCGCTCACTACCCGCATTTGCTGGCTCCGCTGGATCTCGGTTTCACCACCTTGCGCAACCGCAGCCTGATGGGTTCCATGCACACTGGTCTTGAAGAAAGGCCCGGTGGTTTCGAACGCATGGCCGCCTATTTCGCCGAGCGCGCCCGTGGCGGTGTCGGTCTGATGGTGACCGGCGGCATTGCGCCGAATGCCGAAGGCGGCGTGTATTCCGGCGCTGCCAAGCTGACCACCGCTGAAGAAGCCGACCACCATCGCATCGTCACCAAGGCCGTGCACGAAGCCGGCGGCAAGATCTGCATGCAGATCCTCCACGCCGGACGTTATGCCTACAGCCCCAAGCAAGTTGCCCCTAGCGCGATCCAGGCGCCGATCAACCCGTTCAAGCCCAAAGAGCTGGACGAGGAGGGCATCGAGAAGCAGATTCAGGATTTCGTCACCTGCGCCACGCTGGCCCAGACCGCCGAATACGACGGCGTCGAAATCATGGGTTCGGAAGGCTATTTCATTAACCAGTTTCTGGTCGCCCACACCAACCAGCGCACCGACCGCTGGGGCGGCAGCTACGAGAACCGCATGCGCCTGCCGGTGGAAATCGTGCGCCGCGTGCGTGAGGCAGTCGGGCCGAATTTCATCATCATCTATCGCCTGTCGATGCTCGACCTGATCGAGGGCGGCAGCACCTGGGATGAGATCGTGTTACTGGCCAAGGCCATCGAGAAGGTCGGCGCGACGCTGATCAACACCGGCATCGGCTGGCATGAGGCGCGGATTCCAACCATCGCCACCAAGGTGCCGCGTGCGGCGTTCGCCAAGGTCACGGCGAAAATGCGCGGCGAAGTGTCTATCCCGCTGATCACCACCAACCGCATCAACACCCCGGAAGTCGCCGAGCAGGTGCTGGCCGAGGGCGATGCCGACATGGTATCGATGGCGCGTCCGTTCCTCGCCGATCCGGATTTCATCAACAAGGCGGCTGCCGGTCGCGGTGATGAAATCAACACCTGCATCGGCTGCAACCAGGCCTGTCTGGACCACACCTTCGGCGGCAAGCTCACCAGTTGCCTGGTCAACCCGCGTGCCTGCCACGAAACCGAGCTGAACTACCTGCCAGTCAAACAACTGAAAAAGATCGCCGTGATCGGCGCCGGGCCTGCGGGGCTGGCGGCGTCCACCGTGGCTGCGGAGCGTGGCCACAGCGTGACGCTGTTCGATTCGGCCAGCCAGATCGGCGGTCAGTTCAACGTCGCCAAGCGCATTCCGGGCAAGGAAGAGTTCTACGAAACCCTGCGTTATTTCGACCGCAAGCTGAAAAGCACCGGGGTCGAGTTGCGCCTGAATACCCGCGTCGCGGTCGACGATCTGGTCGGTGCGGGCTACGACGAAGTGATCCTGGCGACCGGTATCGCACCGCGGGTGCCAGCGATTCCGGGCATCGACAATGCCAAGGTGCTGAGCTACCTGGATGTGATCCTGGAGCGCAAACCGGTGGGGCAATCGGTGGCGGTGATCGGTGCCGGCGGTATCGGTTTTGACGTGTCGGAATTTCTGGTGCATCAGGGCGTCGCCACTAGCCTGGACCGCGATGCGTTCTGGGAAGAGTGGGGCATCGACGGCAACCTGGCGGTGCGCGGCGGCGTGGCCGGGATCAAGCCGCACCCCCATGCACCGGCACGCCAGGTGTTCCTGCTGCAACGCAAGGCCAGCAAGGTCGGCGACGGGCTGGGCAAGACCACCGGCTGGATTCATCGCACGGGTCTGAAGAACAAGCGGGTGCAAATGCTCAACAGCGTCGAGTATTTGAAGATCGATGATGCGGGTCTGCACATTCGCATCGGCGCCGAGGGTGAGGAAAAACTGCTGCCGGTGGACAACGTGGTGATCTGCGCCGGTCAGGATCCGCTGCGCGAACTGTATGACGGCCTGCAGGCAGCGGGGCAGAGCGTACACCTGATCGGCGGCGCAGACGTCGCCGCCGAACTGGACGCCAAACGCGCGATCAACCAGGGCTCGCGGCTGGCGGCGGAGTTGTAAGGGCAGCAGGATGATCTTCCTGTAGAAGTGATTTACCTGTGGGAGCGAATTCATTCGCGATGGCGGTGGGCCAGATGCATGTGTGTCGGTTGTACTGGCCCTTCGCGAATGAATTCGCTCCCACATTGTTTTGGCGCATGGCAAACCCCGGGCTGCGTGCGATCTACCTGTGGGAGCGAATTTATTCGCGATGGCGGTGGGCCAGATGCATGTGTGTCGGTTGTACTGGCCTTTCGCGAATGAATTCGCTCCCACACTGTTATCGGCGTATCGCCAATCTGTGTAGGCGCCTTCGGCCAGAAGCAACGGTGCTAGACTCTGGCACCGTTCGCTGATTGCCCCTTGCCATGCTTCGCCAATCCGTATCGCTCCCCTCCGCGCCGCTGCAACCCCTCGATCTTCCCTGGCTCACTCGCGCAGGCATCGACGTCGCCATCCTGCGTCTGGACCTGATCGATCCGCTGATCAGCGGCAACAAGTGGTTCAAGCTCAAACACCATCTGGCGGCCGCTCAACAGGCTGGAGCGCAGGGCCTGATCAGCCTCGGCGGGGCTCATTCCAATCACTTGCATGCACTGGCGGCAGCGGGCAAGCACTTCGGCTTTGCCACGGTCGGGCTGTTGCGCGGGCATCCGCTCGAAACACCGACGGTGAAGGATCTGCAGGCGTTCGGCATGGAATTGCACTGGCTGGGTTACGCCGGTTATCGCGCGCGGCATGAGGCAGACTTTTGGGTTCCCTGGCGCGAACTTTATCCGCACTTGCACCCGGTGCCGGAAGGCGGTGGCGGGCTGGACGGCGCACGGGGTTGTGCCGATATCGTTACCCAGGCGCGTGATCAATTGCCGAATCTGGGTTGGGACGATTACCACGGTTGGTGGCTGGCCTGCGGCACCGGCGCGACACTGGCCGGGCTGGTGCTGGCCGAAGCGGGCGCGCGCACCGTGCATGGCGCCATGGCGGTGCCGGACGATCACGGTGTGGCTCAAAACGTGGCGGATATTCTCGGCCCGGCGGTGAGCGACTATCGGCTGCTCGACGCCAGCCGTGGCGGTTTCGCCAGAACCGATCCTGAGCTGCTGGCATTCATCGCCGACAGCGAAGCGCACAGCGGCATTCCCCTGGAACCGCTGTACACCGGCAAGGCCTTGCTGGCGCTGCACGATGAGGTGCGTGCCGGGCACATCAAGCGCGGTACGCGGTTGATCTTCGTACACACCGGGGGATTGCAGGGCAAGCGCGCCCTCAACGCCGCCGATGACCTGTAGGCGCTGGCTTGCCCTGCGACCGGCTGCGCAGCAGTCGTAAATACTGACGACTATGCAGTTTTGACACACTGCATTCACAGGTTTTACGACGACTCCGTCGCCGGTCGCAGGGCAAGCCAGCTCCTACAGGGGAACGCATCGCCATCACGCTGGCACGAATCCTGCGGACCAGACACCTCGACAGGTCGGTCCTGAGTATGTCGACGACACTTCTGGAGTCTGGCGGCTCGGGCGCTGTACCGATAATCGGATCTTTCATCTGCACGCCGAGGTTTGCATGACCACTCCAGCCATTGAGCAGGTCGACCCTGCCACATTGAGAAAAGTCATCGTTGCCGCCGGCATCGGCAATTTTGTCGAATGGTTCGACTTCGCGGTCTATGGCTTTCTCGCCACTACCATCGCTCAGGAATTCTTCCCCAGTGGCGACGCCAGCGCGGCCTTGCTCAAGACCTTCGCGGTATTCGCCGTGGCCTTCGCCTTCCGGCCGCTGGGCGGGTTGTTCTTCGGCATGCTCGGTGACAAGATCGGACGCAAACGCACGCTGGCCTTCACCATTCTGCTGATGGCAGGGGCGACCACCATCATCGGGTTGCTGCCCACTTACGCCGCCATCGGCGTCACCGCACCGATCCTGCTGACCATCATTCGCTGCGCCCAGGGCTTTTCCGCCGGAGGCGAATACGCCGGTGCCTGCGCCTACCTGATGGAGCACGCGCCCAAGGGCAAGCGCGCCTGGTATGGCAGCTTCGTGCCGGTGTCGACCTTCGCCGCCTTCGCCAGTGCGGCGATCATGGCCTATGCGCTAGAGTCGTCGCTGTCGGCCGAAGCCATGAGCAGTTGGGGCTGGCGCCTGCCGTTCCTGATCGCTGCGCCGCTGGGGCTGGTCGGCCTGTACCTGCGCTGGAAAATGGACGAAACCCCGGCGTTCCAGGCGGTGGCCGACGAGCACGCGGTGGCCCATTCGCCGCTCAAGGAAACCCTGCGCAACCACGGCGGGGCGATCTGCTGCCTGGGCGCGTTCATCTCGCTGACAGCGCTGTCGTTCTACATGTTCACCACCTACTTCACGACTTACCTGCAAGTGGCCGGCGGTCTGAACCGGGCCACGGCGCTGCTGGTGTCGCTGATCGCGCTGTTGTTCGCGGCGGCGATCTGTCCGCTGGCCGGGGTGTTTTCCGACAAGGTTGGCCGGCGCGCGACCATCGGCACGGCTTGCATCCTGCTGGCAGTGATGGTCTATCCGTCGTTTCTGATGGCCAGTTCCGGCGGCTTCTCGGCGTCGATCATGGGTGTGTTGCTGCTGGCGACCGGCGCGGTGCTGTGCAACGTGGTCACTGCCGCGCTGCTCTCGGAAACCTTCCCGACCCGCACCCGCTACACCGCCTCGGCGATCACCTACAACATGGCCTATACCCTGTTCGGCGGTACCGCGCCGCTGATGGCGACCTGGCTGATCGGCCTGACCGGCAGCAACCTGTCGCCGGCGTTCTACCTGATTGCCGTGGCGTTGCTGGGGTTGATTGGTGGCCTGGCGCTGCCGGAAACCTCAAAGGTGTCGTTGCATGAGGTAGAGGGTGCTCATCCGTCGCGGCCTGCTACGCAGACCGTGGCCTAGTACATCCTCTCCGGGACATTTGAAATCACCACCGCCTTCGTAGGAGTGAGCTTGCTCGCGATGATGTCAGTTCAGACAACATCGACGTCACCGACAGATAGTCATCGCGAGCAAGCTCACTCCTACAATGAAAAGCGCTGATAGATAGCAACCTCACAATTTTGTATCTGGGCATGGCGAAACCGCCCCAAAAAATGGCACATTGGCGACCCCTTTGTGCCGACATCTTTTGTAATCAATTTGCATGCGGCACGTTCACCGTTCGATGGATGAACCCTGATGGCCGTCAGCAGCCCCACGACCGCGACTTCCGCGACCCCTCAATCCAGCCCGCTGGTCATGCGCATCATTGGTGCGGTGGCACTGGCGCACTTGATCAACGACCTGATCCAGTCGGTATTGCCGTCGATCTACCCGATGCTCAAGGCCAACTACGGCCTGAGTTTCACCCAGGTCGGTCTGATCACCCTGACGTTCCAGATCACCGCGTCGCTGCTACAGCCGTGGGTCGGCTATTACACCGACCGCCATCCCAACCCGCTGGTGCTGCCGCTGGGTTCGATCTGCACCCTGATCGGTGTGCTGATGCTCTCGACCGTGGGCAGTTTCCCGATGATCCTCCTGGCCTCGGCGCTGATCGGCATCGGCTCCTCGACCTTCCACCCGGAAGCCTCGCGGATCGCCCGGCTGGCGTCGGGCGGGCGTTTCGGCCTGGCGCAATCGACCTTCCAGGTCGGTGGCAACAGCGGGTCAGCATTCGGGCCTTTGCTGGCGGCAGCGATCATCATCCCGTTCGGTCAAGGCCATGTCGCCTATTTCGGCCTGTTCGCGCTGTTCTCGGTGGGCCTGCTGTACGCCATCAGCCGCTGGTACAAGTCGCACCTGAACCTGTTCAAACTCAAGGCCGGTCAGGCGGCGACCCACGGTCTGTCGAAGGGCCGCGTCACCTTCTCGCTGTCGATTCTGGCGTTTCTGGTGTTCTCCAAGTTCTTCTACATGACCAGTATCACCAGCTATTTCACCTTCTACCTGATCGAGCGCTTCGACCTGTCCGTGGCCAGCTCGCAGTTGCACCTGTTCCTGTTCCTCGGCGCAGTGGCCGCCGGCACCTTCTTCGGCGGCCCGATCGGCGACAAGATCGGCCGCAAGGCGGTGATCTGGTTCTCGATCCTCGGCGCAGCGCCGTTCACCCTGGCGCTGCCCTACGCCGACCTGTTCTGGACCAGCGTGCTCAGCGTGATCATCGGTTTCATTCTGGCTTCAGCGTTCTCTGCCATCGTCGTGTTCGCCCAGGAACTGGTGCCGGGCAATGTCGGCATGATCGCCGGGATCTTCTTCGGCCTGATGTTCGGCTTTGGCGGCATCGGCGCTGCGCTGCTGGGTAATCTGGCGGACAGCTACGGCATCCTGTTTGTCTATTCGGTGTGCTCGTTCCTGCCGCTGCTGGGCATTCTCGCGATCTTCCTGCCGAAAACCCGCCACTGATGCTGGCCGCCGCGCTGATCTTTCTGGTCACCATCACCCTGGTGATCTGGCAACCCAAGGGCCTGGGCGTCGGCTGGAGCGCGACGTTCGGCGCGGTGCTGGCGCTGCTGTTCGGCGTGGTGCATCCGGCGGACATTCCGCAGGTCTGGCACATCATCTGGAACGCCACGGCCACCTTCATCGCGCTGATCATCATCAGTTTGCTGCTGGATGAGGCCGGTTTTTTCAACTGGGCGGCGCTGCACGTGGCGCGCTGGGGCAATGGCAAAGGGCGCTGGCTGTTCGCCTTTATCGTGTTGCTCGGCGCGCTGGTGTCGGCGCTGTTCGCCAACGATGGCGCCGCGCTGATCCTCACACCCATCGTCATGTCGATGCTGCTGGCGCTGCGCTTTTCGCCGGCGACCACCCTGGCCTTTGTCATGGCGGCTGGCTTTATTGCCGACACCGCGAGCCTGCCGTTGGTGGTGTCGAACCTGGTCAATATCGTTTCGGCCGACTATTTCGGCATCGGCTTCAACCGCTATGCCTCGGTGATGGTGCCGGTCAATCTGGTCAGCGTCGCCGCGACGCTGCTGGTGTTGCTGCTGTTCTTCCGGCGCGACATCCCCAAGACCTTCGACGCCACGCAGTTGGCTGATCCGGTCTCGGCGATCCACGACCGCGCCACGTTCATCGCCGGTTGGTGGGTCTTGCTGATTCTGTTGCTCGGCTGCTTCGCCCTGGAGCCGCTGGGCATTCCGATCAGCGCGATTTCGGCGGTTTGTGCGGTGATCCTGTTGGGCATCGCCGGGCGCGGCCACAAGATCTCCACGCGCAAGGTGATGAAAGAGGCGCCGTGGCAGATCGTGATTTTCTCGCTGGGCATGTACCTGGTGGTCTACGGCCTGCGCAATGAGGGCCTGACCACGTACCTGGCGGGCTGGCTCGACCGCTTTGCCGAATACGGCCTGTGGGGCGCAGCGATGGGCACCGGGGTGCTCACCGCATTGTTGTCGTCGTTGATGAACAACCTGCCGACCGTGCTGATCGGGCTGTTGTCCATCGACGCCAGTCAGGCGCATGCCTCGATGAAGAGTATCCCGCTGCAGGAAGCGATGATCTACGCCAACGTGATCGGCAGCGATCTGGGCCCGAAAATCACCCCGATCGGCAGTCTGGCGACCTTGCTGTGGCTGCATGTGCTGGCGCGCAAGGGCGTGAGCATCGGCTGGGGGTATTACTTCCGCGTCGGTATCGTGCTGACCTTGCCGGTGTTGCTGATCACACTGGCGGCGCTGGTGCTGCGACTGAGCCTGTGAGGTCGCGGGTATCGGGCAGGTTGGGCCAATGATCCGAGACCAGAAACAGTCGCTCGGCTTCCTCCCAATAACCCTCGGCATGCTGATTCAGGCGCACCAGCAACTGCGCCGGGGCCAGTGGGTCGAGGTTGTCGAGCCAGTCCTCAAACTCGCCGACGCTCCACGCCTGTTCATAGCGGGCCGGCGCCAGCCAGGCGTGACGTGGCAGCAACTGCCAGCGCCCGTGAGGATGGCGGGCGGCGAACGCCGGCCAGTCCTTCTGATGCAGCCATTGCCCGCGCAGATGGTCGTCATGCACGCCATGGGGTGATGCGGCCTGGCCGGGCCACGGATAGAGCAGGTAGCCGCCGAGCCACAATTCATCCGTCAGTGATTCGATGCCCAGTTGCGCCAGCGCCTGACGGCTTTCCACACGGGCCGAGATCGGCAACTGGTGGCCGTTGAGGTGCTTGAGTTTGATGTCCAGGCGGTCATGGCTGCCGGGTCCGAACCAGTTCGCCGGGTCTTCACCGCCGCCGGCCTGGGGGCCCAGGTACAACTTGATCGCCAGTTCGACGTGGTGCACGCCGTCGCGGTCGCGCAGCAGCATGTCCAGCTCGCCCAGGGTATGGCCTTCGACGCGGATCTGCAGGTTGGCGGCGATCATTTCCACGCCGGGTGCGTGCAGGATCGCGAAGTGCCAGAGCCGCTCGTAATACATGCCCAGACGGCGGATGGAAGCTTTCGACAGCCAGTCGAGCAGGGGGCTGGCGTCTTGGTCCAGTTGCAGCAGGAAGTTTTCCAGATCCGCAGGGTGCTGCAGCCAGTCGCTGCCGGTCAGCGGGTGTCGCTGGGGCCAGGCGGTGACGGCGAGCATGGGCGGTGACAACAGCACCCACGCCAGATCGCGCACCTGGGGTGTGCGTAAGCGGCGGGGTAGAGCGGACAGTGTCGGGAAGGGAGTCATTGGCTGAGGATAGCGGGTGTTGAGCCAATCCACGTAATTCCCCTTGCCCGCGTTTTCCTGTAGGAGCTGGCTTGCCCTGCGAGCGGCGACGAAGTCGTCGTAAAACCTGTGCACACGGATTGTCTGACGGATTGCATGGTCTGCTAACGCAGCCTTGTTTCGCCTCCGGCACGTTACGCGTTTTCCTGTAGGAGCTGGCTTGCCCTGCGATCGGCGACGAAGTCGTCGTAAATCCTGTGCACACGGATTGTCTGACTGATCGCTGTAGCTGCTAACGCAGCTTGGTTTCGCCTGACGGCGAGTTACTTGGAAAAGCCCCAAGTAACCAAGGGCTTCTAACCCCGCCATACGGCACCTCGCTGATGCTCGGTGTTCCCTCACTCCGGCAATGCTCCGTGGGCCCGCCGCGAATGGGCCATCCATGGCCCACGCGGCTCTCGCGACATCCTGTCGCTCGGTCCACTGCGCATCGCCTGCGTTCGGCCTTCTGGGACGGGGCCCCAAGATCAAAATCAAAAACCGTAGCCGGACTGCTACGGGTTCAGGTCGTTCGGAGGTCCATTGAACAACGCGAACCTTGTGGGAGGGAGCTCTGCTCGCGATGACGTCTTGGCCAACGCCACCACATCCCTGAACAAGCGAAGATCCATTGTGGGAGCGAATTCATTCGCGATGTCCGTTCAGTCCACACGAAACCGTCGTCAGGAACACCGTATCGCGAATAAATTCGCTCCCACGGTCTTCGGCCCGAATCAAAGCAGGCTGTACACATCCGTCCGTAGCAGCACGGCTTGTCGGCGGTGGCGATCATACGGGCGCCATCGCCAGCAAGCCGGACTGCTACAGCGTAGCCGTGGCGATATCTATTGCTCGAATTTGTAAGAAATGTCTTTGATTTGCCGGGAACGGTCCTGATCGCTGCTTCCGCTCTGGAGTCGCCGATCTGATTGATTCATCGTCCGCGCCGCCGGGCAAGGCGCGGTTTGAATCGTCATGGATCAGGGAGTTTCAAGGTTGAAAGTGTCATCTGCCATCAAGTACGGGTTTTCGATTGTCGGGCTGATCACGCTGGTCAGTGGTGTCGTGGCTTATCAGAAATCCAGCCGGTTCGTGGAGGAGGCTTTTTCGGTACAGGGCAAGGTGGTGGATTACCAGACCAGCGTCGGAGAAGGGGTCACCCATTACAAGGCGGTGGTCGAGTTTGTCGGCGATGACGGTGAAAAGCATCGCCTGTTGTCCACCATTGCCAGTAACCCGCCGGCGTATGACGAAGGCGAGATGGTCGAGGTGTTGCATCCCCGTGGCCATCCGCAAGACGCGAAGATCAACGGCTTTCTTGAAGTGTGGGGTGTGGCAACGGCGATGTTCGGGTTGGGCGTGCCGTTCTTTGCTGTAGGCGTGATCATGTTTCTGGCAAGTGGTTATCAACTTCGTCGTAACAAGAATCTGAAAACCAGTGGGGCATTGGTGTCAGCGCAGTTTCAGTCGGTGCGCTGCAATTACAGCCTCTCATTCAATGGCCGCAATCCGTTCGTCATCGTTTGCCACTGGCTGAATCCGGAAACGCAAAAGTTGCATGTGTTCGAAAGCGAGAATATCTGGTTCAACCCCGAGCGCTTGATCGCCGGCAAGGCCATCGATGTGTATATCAGGCACGGCCATCCGGAAAAGTATTACGTCGATATCTCGTTTTTGCCTCAGGTGGCCGCATAGGCCGGGCCATCTCCCTGTTCGGCGTTATTTGCCGCGTGTGACCCCTTCGCCCATAATCCCGTTCTTTGACATGCATCGAACCTGCGGGAGCCCCATGGAGCAATTTCGTAACATCGGCATCATTGGTCGCCTGGGCAGCACGCAGGTGCTCGACACTGTTCGCCGACTCAAGAAATTCCTGATGTCGCGGCACCTGCATGTGATTCTCGAAGACACCATCGCCGAGGTGCTGCCGGGGCACGGGTTGCAGACGTCTTCGCGCAAGATGCTCGGTGAGGTGTGCGACATCGTCATCGTCGTCGGCGGGGATGGCAGTCTGCTGGGCGCGGCGCGGGCGCTGGCGCGGCATAACGTGCCGGTGCTGGGCATCAACCGGGGCAGCCTGGGGTTCCTCACCGATATCCGTCCGGACGAACTGGAAGTGAAAGTCGCCGAGGTGCTCGACGGCCACTATCTGGTGGAAAACCGCTTCCTGCTGCAGGCCGAAGTGCGCCGGCATGGCGAGGCCATCGGCCAGGGCGATGCGCTCAACGACGTGGTGCTCCACCCCGGCAAGTCGACGCGGATGATCGAGTTCGAGATCTATATCGACGGTCAGTTCGTCTGCAGCCAGAAGGCCGACGGCCTGATCGTCGCCACGCCGACCGGCTCCACGGCCTACGCGCTGTCGGCGGGCGGGCCGATCATGCACCCCAAGCTCGACGCCATCGTCATCGTGCCGATGTACCCGCACACCCTGTCCGGACGGCCGATTGTCGTCGACGGCAACAGTGAGCTGAAAATCGTTGTCTCAAAGGACATGACGATCTACCCACAGGTTTCCTGCGATGGACAGAACCACTTCACCTGCGCGCCGGGTGACACTGTGACCGTGAAGAAAAAGCCACAGAAACTGCGCCTGATTCACCCTCTCGACCACAACTATTACGAAGTCTGCCGGACCAAACTGGGTTGGGGCAGCAAGCTTGGCGGCAGGGGCGACTGATGCTCGATCCCGCGCGTAGCTATGATCTGATCGGTGACGTGCATGGATGTGCCCAGACCCTTGAGCACCTGCTCGCCACCCTGGGATACCGCTTGCAGAGCGGTGTCTGGCGTCACCCCGAACGCATCGCCCTGTTTCTCGGCGATATCATCGACCGCGGCCCGCGCATTCGCGAGGCGCTGCACATCGTGCACGACATGGTCCAGGCCGGGCAGGCGTTCTGCATCATGGGTAACCATGAATTCAACGCGCTGGGCTGGAGCACGCCGGCTCCGCCGGAGAGCGGGAAGCAGTTCGTCCGTGAACACACCCCGCGCCATGCCCGCCTGCTGGGGGAAACCCTGGCGCAGTTCGAGCAGTATCCGGATGAGTGGAAAGACTTCCTCAAGTGGTTCTATGAGCTGCCGCTGTTCATCGACGCCGGACGCTTCCGTCTGGTTCACGCCTGCTGGGACCCGAGCCTGATCGAGCCGCTGCGCAGCGCCCATGGCGACGGTCGCATCGACCAGCATTTCGTCCAGGCCTCGGCGGTGCAGGGCAGTTTCGCCAGCGCGGTGTTCGACCGCCTGTTGCGCGGCACCGACATGCGCCTGCCCCACGGCATGACCTTGACTGGTGGCGACGGCCTGACCCGCGCCTCGTTCCGCACCAAGTTCTGGGAAGACGACCCGCAGACCTACGGCGATGTGGTGTTCCAGCCCGACGCATTGCCTGAGCCGGTGGCCCGGCGACCGCTGTCGGACAGTGAAAAGAACGCGCTGCTGCGTTACGGCGTCGATCAGCCGTTGCTGTTTGTCGGCCATTACTGGCGCAGTGGTATTCCCGCGCCGATCCGGCCCAACCTGGCGTGTCTGGATTACAGCGCGGTGTTGTACGGAAAACTGGTGGCCTACCGGCTCGACCAGGAAACTCAAATAGACCCCGGCAAGTTCGTCTGGGTCGACGTCAAGCGGCCGGAGACAGCCCAATGAACCCGGTTGCGGTATTACGCCTGCCCCTGAACACCGACCTCAGTGGTTTCGTCGAGCTGCTGCGGCGCCTCAACGTGCCCCATCGGGTCAGCGAAGAATCCGGCGAACAGGTGCTGTGGGTGCCCGACGCGCCGCAACTGGCCGACGATGTGCGCCAGCTGTATCAGCAATACCCCGAAGGCGATCCCACCGCGCAGCTGCCGCCGGGTCGCGAAGTGGTGGCGATCAGTCGTCCGAGCCCGCTGGTGCAGGTCCGTAGCAGCCCGGTGACCAGCGTCATTCTGCTGCTGTGCCTGATCGTCGCCGGCGTGACCTTGCTGGGTGAAAACTTCGACGCCCTGCGCTGGCTGACCTTCAACGATTTCCGCATCAACGGTGATTACGCCATGTTCACCCCGGTGGCCGAGTCGCTGGCGGCGGGGCAGTGGTGGCGCATTGTTTCGCCGATGCTGATCCATTTCGGCGTGCTGCACCTGGTGATGAACGCCCTGTGGTTCTGGGAACTGGGCCGGCGCATCGAGATGCGTCAGGGCAGTTGGCAGTTCCTTGGCCTGACCCTGGCCTTCAGCGCGGTCTCCAATTACGTGCAGTATTTCTGGAGCGGCCCGACCCTGTTCGGCGGCCTGTCCGGGGTGCTGTATGCGCTGCTCGGCCACTGCTGGCTCTTTCAATGGCTGGCACCCAACCCCATCTATCGCCTGCCACGCGGCGTGCTGGCCATGATGCTCGGCTGGCTGGTGCTGTGCATGTCCGGGCTGATCAGCCTGCTCGGATTTGGCGAAATTGCCAACGGTGCCCACGTCGGCGGACTGATCATCGGTTGTGCAACAGGTCTTGTGGGCGGTGCAATGGCCCGCCGTAATCATTAAAATTGCCCGCTTAATTCTGGGAGAACCCAATGTCCTCTTTTGTCGAAATGATCGAAAACATCACCCCGGACATCTACGAAAGCCTGAAGCTGGCCGTAGAGATCGGCAAGTGGTCCGATGGCCGCAAACTGACCCAGGAACAGCGTGAACTGTCCCTGCAGGCACTGATCGCCTGGGAAGTGCGCAACGTGCCGGAAGAGCAGCGCATCGGCTACATGGGCCCTCAGGAATGCGCGTCGAAGTCGGCGCCGGTGCCGAACATCCTGTTCAAGTCGGATGCCATCCATTGATCGAAATTGGTCGCGGCTCCGTCAACAAAATGTCTGCGCGGCTCGATGCCACGCAGGTCGAATACGCGTTTCGTCTGGATGACACGGAAATTCCGGTCAACCCGCTGATCGGCAAGACCGTGCGTCTGGAATACCTCGGTGCGATCCACTGCAGCCACTGCGGTCGTCGCACCAAGACCAGCTTCAGCCAGGGCTATTGCTACCCGTGCATGCAGAAACTGGCGCAGTGCGACGTCTGCATCATGAGCCCGGAGCGTTGCCACCACGAACAGGGCACCTGTCGTGAACCGGCCTGGGGCGAGCAGTTCTGCATGACCGACCATGTGGTGTATCTGGCCAACTCGTCGGGCATCAAGGTCGGCATCACCCGTGCCACCCAGTTGCCGACCCGCTGGCTCGACCAGGGCGCCAGCCAGGCGTTGCCGATCGTGCGTGTGGCCACCCGCCAGCAATCCGGTTTCGTCGAAGACCTGTTCCGCAGCCAGGTGCCGGACCGCACCAACTGGCGCGCGCTGCTCAAGGGCGATGCGCCGGCCGTGGATCTGGTCGCCGTGCGTCAGCAGTTGTTTGAATCCTGCGCCGAAGGGCTTGCCGCCCTGCAAGAGCGTTTCGGCCTGCAGGCGATCCAGCCGCTGTTCGATGTCGAACCCATCGAGATTCGTTATCCGGTCCAGGCTTACCCGGGCAAGATCGTCAGCTTCAATCTGGACAAGGACCCGATCGCCGAAGGCACACTGCTGGGCATCAAGGGCCAGTACCTGATCTTCGACACCGGCGTGATCAATATCCGCAAATACACGGCGTATCAGCTCGCCGTGCATCAGTAATGAAAAGGACGGCATCATGCGTACCGAACAGCCGAAAATGATCTACCTGAAGGATTATCAGGCGCCGGAATACCTGATCGACGAGACGCACCTGACCTTCGAATTGTTCGATGACCACACCCTGGTGCATGCGCAACTGGTCATGCGCCGCAATCCCGAAAGAGGGCCGGGCTTGCCGCCTCTGGTGCTCGACGGTCAGTTGCTGGAGCTGCTGTCGGTCAAGCTGGCCGACGCCGACCTGGCGCCCGGCGACTATGAGCTGACCCCGGACAACCTGACTGTGCAGCCCACGTCCGCCAGCTTCATCCTCGACACCAGCGTGAAGATCCACCCGGAAACCAACACCGCGCTGGAAGGCCTGTACAAGTCCAGCGGCATGTTCTGCACCCAGTGCGAGGCCGAAGGCTTCCGCAAGATCACTTATTACCTCGACCGCCCGGACGTGATGAGCACGTTCACCACTACCGTCAGCGGCAACAAGCAGGACTTCCCGGTGCTGCTGTCCAACGGCAACCTGATCGCCGCAGGCCCGGGTGAAGACGGTCGCCACTGGGCAACCTGGGAAGACCCGTTCAAGAAGCCAGCGTACCTGTTCGCGCTGGTGGCCGGTGATCTGTGGTGCGTCGAAGACACCTTCGTCACCATGAGCCAGCGCAAGGTCACCCTGCGCATCTTCGTCGAGCCGGAAAACATCGACAAATGCCAGCACGCCATGGACAGTCTTAAGAAGTCCATGCGCTGGGACGAAGAGGTCTATGGCCGTGAGTACGACCTGGACATCTTCATGATCGTCGCGGTCAACGACTTCAACATGGGTGCGATGGAGAACAAGGGTCTCAACATCTTCAACTCCAGCGCCGTGCTGGCCCGCGCCGAAACCGCCACCGACGCCGCGCACCAGCGGGTCGAGGCCATCGTCGCCCACGAATACTTCCACAACTGGTCGGGCAACCGCGTGACCTGCCGCGACTGGTTCCAGCTGTCGCTCAAGGAAGGCTTCACCGTATTCCGCGATGCCGGCTTCTCTGCCGACATGAACTCGGCCACGGTCAAGCGTATCCAGGACGTCGCCTACCTGCGCACCCACCAGTTCGCCGAAGACGCCGGCCCCATGGCCCATGCCGTGCGCCCGGACAGCTTTATCGAGATTTCCAACTTCTACACCCTGACCGTGTATGAAAAGGGCTCGGAAGTGGTCGGCATGATCCACACCCTGCTGGGCGCCGATGGCTTCCGCAAGGGCAGCGACCTGTACTTCGAACGCCATGACGGCCAGGCCGTGACCTGTGACGACTTCGTCAAGGCCATGGAAGACGCCAACGGCGTCGACCTGACCCAGTTCAAGCGCTGGTATTCCCAGGCCGGTACGCCGCGTCTGGTGGTGAGCGAGTCCTACGACGCCGCAGCGAAAACCTACAGCCTGACCTTCCGCCAGAGCGCGCCGACCACACCGGGTCAGCCAGGTGACGCGAAGAAGCCATTCGTGATTCCGGTGGCGCTGGGCCTGCTGGACAAGCAAGGCCACGAGATTGCGCTGCGTCTGCAGGGTGAGTCTGCTGCCGTTGGTGGTTCGCGGGTGATCTCGGTGACCGAGGCCGAGCAGACCTTCACCTTCGTCGACATCGCCGAACAGCCGCTGCCATCGCTGCTGCGCGGTTTCTCGGCGCCGGTGAAACTGAGCTTCCCGTACAACCGCGACCAGTTGATGTTCCTGATGCAGCACGACACTGACGGTTTCAACCGCTGGGATGCCGGTCAGCAACTGTCGGTGCAGGTGTTGCAGGAACTGATCGCCCAGCATCAGAAGGGCGAGCCACTGGTCATGGACCAGCGTCTGGTCACCGCGTTGGGCACCGTGCTCGCCGACGACAGCCTCGATCAGGCAATGGTCGCGGAAATGCTGTCGCTGCCGGGCGAGGCCTACCTCACCGAAATCAGCGAAGTGGCGGACGTCGAAGCGATTCACACTGCTCGCGAATTTGCTCGTCAGCAACTGGCGAACAGCCTGAGTGACGCGCTGTGGAAGCGTTACCAGGCCAACCGCGAGCTGTCGAAACAGACGGCTTATGTGGCGGAGTCCGAGCATTTCGCCCGTCGCGCACTGCAGAACATCGCGTTGTCGTACCTGATGCTGACCGAGAAACCCGAAGTGCTGGCAGCCGCCATCGAGCAGTTCGACAGCGCCGACAACATGACCGAGCGCCTGACCGCGCTGGCCGTACTGGTCAACTCGCCGTTCGAGGCCGAAAAAGCCAAGGCGCTGGCGGTGTTCGCCGAGAACTTCAAGGACAACGCGCTGGTCATGGACCAGTGGTTCAGCGTCCAGGCCGGCAGCCCGTTGCCGGGTGGTCTGGAGCGGGTCAAGGCGTTGATGCAGCATCCGGCGTTCACCGTGAAGAACCCGAACAAGGTGCGTGCCCTGATCGGTGCCTTCGCCGGCCAGAACCTGATCAACTTCCATGCGGCGGACGGCTCTGGCTACCGCTTCCTGGCCGATCTGGTCATCGAGCTGAACGGCTTCAACCCGCAGATCGCCTCGCGCCAACTGGCCCCGCTGACCCGCTGGCGCAAGTATGACGACAAGCGCCAGGCCTTGATGAAAGGCGAGCTGGAACGCATCCGTGCGTCCGGTCAGCTGTCGGCGGATGTGTATGAAGTGGTGAGCAAGAGCCTGGCTGAATAAGGTTCAGGCTTCATCAAAAGGGCTGCTCGTGAAAACGGGCGGCCCTTTTTTTGGGCTCATGGTTTTGTGGCGTTAGGTGAGCTCAGGCCTGGCGCAAAACCTGTAGGAGCTGGCTTGCCTACGAAAGCGGTGGGTCGGCTAACCCGGCATTGACTGGACCGACGCCTTCGCGAGCAGGGCTCCCTCCCACGGGTTTTGTGGTGTTGGGTGAATTCAGGCCTGGCGCAAAACCTGTAGGAGCTGGCTTGCCTGCGAAAGCGGTGGGTCGGCTAACCCAGCATTGACTGGACCGACGCCTTCGCGAGCAGAGCTCCCTCCCACGGGTTTTGTGGTGTTTGGTGAGTTCAGGCCTGGCGCCAAACCCGTAGGAGCTGGCTTGCCTGCGAAAGCGGTGGGTCAGCTAACCCGGCATTGACTGGACCGACGCCTTCGCGAGCAGGGCTCCCTCCCACGGGTTTTGTGGTGTTGGGTGAATTCAGGCCTGGCGCCAAACCTGTAGGAGCTGGCTTGCCTGCGATGATGGTGGGTCAGTTAACTCGGCATCGACCGGACTGACGCCTTCGCGAGCAGAGCTCCCTCCCACGGGTTTTGTGGTGTTTGGTGAGTTTCGGCATGGCGCAAAACCTGTAGGAGCTGGCTTGCCCTGCGACCGGCGACGCAGTCGTCGTATATCCGGTGAATGCGGTGTGTCAGGGCTACTGGGGCGTCAGGGTTTACGACGGTTTCGGTCGAGCGCGACCTCGGTCCGCTCGCAGGACAAGCCAGTTCCTACAAGGGAACTGCGGTGTAGGACATTTCTAAGTATTGGCGTTTAGCATTCATGCAGACTGCCGGGATTGCCTCTGGCAGAACCTGCCCACGACGACGTTCATCCTTTCGTTTCTCTTTGAAACAAGGAACGACCGTGTTGATAAAAGGATGGCAATTACCCCTGTGCCTGGGGCTGGCGGCAATGTCGCAACAAACGCTGGCTTCCGCAGAAATCAGCCGTGAACAAGCATTCAGGGTGGGCAGCGTCGATCTGAGTCTGGGCGTCGGCGTGCTCAATGGGCAGGGGCGGGAAACCGTGTACGACGTCGACCGGGGTGGGCGCAAGCTCAGTCAGTTGAACTGGGACATCAAACTACAGCCGACCCTGCATCTGGGCCTGGCGTATCACCCCACCGACTGGCTGTCGCTGGAAGCCCGCGGCTGGACCCGTATCGCCAACGGCAATGGCCATATGAAGGATTACGACTGGCTGGACGAGCGAACATCCGACTGGACCGATTACTCGACCCACCCCGACACCCGCGTGCAGAAGGCCTGGCAGGCCGAGCTGGCGGCCACGCTCTGGCTGTTGAAGCGGGAAGACTTCGCCCTTGGCGCGCTGCTGGGCTATCAGCGCAGCGAGTTTGGCTGGCAGACCCGCGGCGGTAGTTATACCTATTCCTATGCGGGGCGTCGCGACATGTCGGGCGAGTTTCCTGACGACGAAAAAGGCATCAGCTACCAGCAGACCTACAGCACGCCTTACATCGGGCTGGTCGGTGCCTATCGTATGGGCGACTGGGCGCTGGAAGGGCGTTTCAAATACAGCCAGTGGGTCAAGTCCGGCGATTTCGACACTCACCATATGCGCGACCTGACCTTCCGCGGTGAGCGTGACAATGCCGGCCGCATGCATGGACTGGCGATGGCATTGTCCTGGCAGGCCACGCCCAACCTGTCGCTCAAGGCCGGTGTCGACTATCAGGTGCATGCAGAGAGCAAGGGCGGGACGATGATCCATGACCTGAGCGATGGCTCGCAGGACTGGTACGGCGGCAATTCCGGCGGCCAGTCGATGCGCACGGTGTTGTCGAGCTTGAGTGTCGGGTATCGGTTCTGAGGCCTTCCGTATGACCCTTGTAGGAGCTGGCTTGCCCTGCGACCGGCTGCGCAGCAGTCGTAAATTCGGCCAATGCGGTACATCAGGCACACCGCATGCGCAGGTTTTACGACGAGTGCCTCGCCGGTCGCAGGGCAAGCCAGCTCCTACACAAGAAATGGCGGGTATCGTGAAAAGATGGCTCTTTGCTTGTATGTCACCCGACAGCCCATTCCAGCAGCTAGAGTTCTCAATCAGTTTCAGTGATAACGCTGTAATCACCGGGCCGGTGCTTAACAAAAGATAACGTCATGTCGATTGTCATACGTTTTCCAGGGTGGCTAGGATGGGTCCGCTTCTGTAGGTCGCGTCGTACGCAGGCCAGCCCCGTACGACGGGCTTTCAGGGAGAACCCAATAACAAAAAGGAAGGGGATGCTCCATTGAACGCAGTGTTGTCGCTGTTCATTTCCATGACCCTGTGTGGCACCGCTCTGGCGGCCGACAGCAGTCCGGCCGATGCCCCCGCCAGTGCTGGCGATTCCTCGGTGTTTGCGCTCCCGTCCAGCAAGGCTTCACGCAGTCTGTTGCTCGACGTCACCCACGCCGGCAACCGTCTGGTGGTGGTCGGCGACCGCGGCCACATTCTCTATTCCGATGACCAGGGCCAGACCTGGACCCAGGCGAAAGTGCCGACCCGGCAATTGCTCACCGCCGTTTATTTTGTCGACGCACAGCACGGCTGGGCGGTCGGTCATGACGCGCAGATCCTCGCCAGCAGCGATGGCGGCGCGACCTGGAGCAAACAGTTCGAAGACCTCAAGCGCGAAGCGCCGCTGCTCGACGTGTGGTTCAAGGACCTCAACACCGGCATCGCTGTCGGCGCCTATGGCGCGCTGCTGGAAACCACTGACGGCGGCCAGCACTGGGAAGACATCGGTGACCGCCTGGACAACGAAGACCAGTACCACCTCAACGGCATCGGTTACGTGAAGGATGCCGGCCTGTTCATCGTCGGCGAGATGGGCAGCATGTTTCGTTCCCCTGACGACGGTCAGACCTGGGAAAAACTCGAAGGCCCTTATCAAGGTTCATTGTTTGGCGTGGTTGGCACGGCCCAGCCGCAGACGCTGCTGGCCTACGGCTTGCGCGGCAACCTGTACCGTTCCACCGACTTCGGCAGCAACTGGGAACCGATCGCCCTGCAGGGTGAGCGCGGGCCGCTGGAGTTCAGCATCGCCAACGCTTCGCTGCTGCCGGACAACAGCATCGTGCTGGTGGGCAACGGCGGCAGCGTCATGCGCAGCACCGACGAAGGTGAAAGCTTCACGGTTTCCAACCGTCCCGACCGGCTGTCCCTGGCGGGCGTGACCGAAGACGACAAGGGCAATCTGATTCTGGTTGGACAGGGCGGCGTTCGCGTCACCTCGCCGACGGGTGTCGACGTCGCTCAACAATAAGAACGGATCAGGCCAGGACGCTTTCCCATGACAAATCTCCAACATCACCACGACAAGCCGACCCTGCTGGAACGGTTGATCTTCAACAACCGTCCGACCGTGATCGTGATCTGTCTGCTGGTCAGTATCGTGCTGTTCTGGCAGGCGACGCTGGTGCGTCCGTCGACCAGCTTCGAAAAAATGATTCCGCTGGGCCATCCGTTCATCCAGAACATGATGGAACACCGCAACGATCTGGCGAATCTGGGCAACACCGTGCGCATTTCGGTGGAAGCGAAGCAGGGCGACATCTTCACCCGCGAGTATATGGAAACCCTGCGCCAGATCAACGACGAGGTGTTCTATATCTCCGGCGTCGACCGCTCGGGGCTGAAGTCGCTGTGGAGCCCCAGCGTGCGCTGGACCGAAGTGACAGAGGAAGGCTTTGCCGGTGGCGAGGTGATTCCGCAGAGCTACGACGGCTCCCAGGAGAGCCTCGACAAGCTGCGCAACAACGTCCTCAAGTCCGGTCAGGTCGGGCGACTGGTGGCGAACAACTTCAAATCCAGCATCGTCGATGTGCCGCTGCAGGAGTTCTACCCGGACCCCAACGATCAGAGCAAGCTGCTGCCGCTGGACTACCGGCAGTTCTCGCACCAGCTCGAAGAGAAGATCCGCGACAAGTACGAAGCGCAGAACCCTAACGTCGATATTCACATCGTCGGCTTCGCCAAGAAGGTCGGTGACTTGATCGACGGTCTGATCATGGTGGTGATGTTCTTCGGCGTGGCGTTCCTCATCACCCTGGTACTGCTGATGTGGTTCACCCGCTGTACGCGCAGCACCATCGCCGTGTTGAGCACCACGCTGATCGCGGTGATCTGGCAACTGGGCCTGATGCATGTGGTGGGCTTCGGGCTCGATCCGTATTCGATGCTGGTGCCGTTCCTGATCTTCGCCATCGGCATTTCCCATGGCGTGCAGAAGATCAACGGCATCGCCCTGCAATCCAGCGACGCCGACAATGCATTGACCGCGGCACGGCGCACGTTCCGCCAGTTGTTCCTGCCGGGGATGATCGCGATCCTGGCCGATGCTGTCGGCTTCATCACCCTGCTGATCATCGACATCGGCGTGATTCGCGAACTGGCCATCGGCGCGTCCATCGGTGTCGCGGTGATCGTGTTCACCAACCTGATCCTGCTGCCGGTGGCGATTTCCTATGCCGGTATCAGCAAACGGGCGATCAGCCGCAGCAAGGAAGCCGCCAATCGTGAGCACCCGTTCTGGCGCCTGCTGTCGAACTTTGCCGCGCCGAAAGTGGCACGGGTGTCGGTGATCCTTTCGTTGCTGGCGCTGGCCGGCGGGCTCTGGTACGGCCACAACCTGAAGATCGGCGACCTCGATCAGGGCGCGCCGGAACTGCGTCCGGACTCGCGCTACAACCAGGACAACAACTTCATCATCAGCAATTACTCCACCAGCTCCGATGTGCTGGTGGTGATGGTCAAGACGCCGACCGAAGGCTGCTCGGCCTACCAGACGCTGGCGGCGATCAACGAGTTGTCGTGGAAGATGGAAAACACCCCCGGCGTGCAGTCGGCGATCTCGCTGGTCACCGTGTCCAAGCAGGTGATCAAGGGTATGAACGAGGGCAACCTCAAGTGGGAGTCGCTGTCGCGCAACAAGGACGTGCTCAACAGTTCGATCTCGCGGGCCGACGGGCTGTACAACAACACCTGTTCGCTGGCGCCGTTATTGATCTTCCTCAACGACCACAAGGCCGAAACCCTCGACCGTGCGGTGCATGCGGTGCAGGACTTCGCCAAGGCCAACAACAAGGAAGGCCTGGAATTCCTGCTGGCCGCCGGTAACGCCGGGATCGAAGCCGCGACCAACGAGGTGATCAAACAGGCCGAGCTGACCATCCTGATTCTGGTGTACATCTGCGTCGCGGTGATGTGCATGATCACCTTCCGCTCGTGGGCAGCGACCCTGTGCATCGTCCTGCCGCTGGTGCTGACCTCGGTGCTGGGCAACGCGCTGATGGCGTTCATGGGCATCGGCGTCAAGGTCGCGACCCTGCCGGTGGTGGCGCTGGGTGTGGGGATCGGCGTCGACTACGGGATCTACATCTACAGTCGCCTGGAAAGCTTCCTGCGCGCCGGCCTGCCGTTGCAGGAGGCGTATTACGAAACTCTGAAATCCACTGGCAAGGCGGTGCTGTTCACCGGCCTGTGCCTGGCGATCGGCGTGTGTACGTGGATCTTCTCGGCGATCAAGTTCCAGGCCGATATGGGCCTGATGCTGACCTTCATGCTGCTGTGGAACATGTTCGGTGCCCTGTGGCTGCTGCCGGCGCTGGCGCGGTTCCTGATCAAGCCGGAAAAGATGGCCGGCAAGGTGGGGAATTCGCTGTTCTCCCATTGATCGACAGACCCAACAAAAAACCGCAGCCCGAAAGGCCTGCGGTTTTTTTTGGGCCATGACGATGTGTAGGAGTGAGCTTGCTCGCGATTTGCGTTGGATGAAGAAACGCGATGTTGACTGTGCGGCCATCATCGCGAGCAAGCTCACTCCTACTAAAAGCAGGGGATGGCCCCGTAGCAGCACGGTTTGCCGGCGGTTGCAATCTTGCGGATGCCACCGTCGGCAAGCCGGACTGCTACGGGAGGTGGCGGTCAGCCGTAAACGAAGAATCCGCGGCCGCTCTTGCGCCCCAGGTAGCCGGCGGCAACCATTTCCTTGAGCAGCGGGGCAGGGCGGTATTTGCTGTCGTTGAAGCCTTCGTGGAAGGCTTCAACGATGGCGAGCAGGGTGTCCAGACCGATCAGGTCGGCCAGCGCCAGCGGACCGATGGGCTGGTTGCAGCCCAGGCGCATGCCGTCGTCGATGTCCTGCGCGGTCGCCAGGCCTTCCTGCAGGACCAGAATCGCTTCGTTGAGCATCGGCACCAGAATGCGGTTGACCACGAAGCCCGGACGGTTGCCGGCGGTGATGGCGGTCTTGTTCAGGCGTTCTGCCAGTTTGATCGCCGCCACGTGGGTGGTGTCGGCGGTCTGCAGGCCGCGAATCACTTCGATCAGGCCCATCATCGGCACCGGGTTGAAGAAGTGCAGGCCGATGAAACGCTCCGGCTTGTCGACGCTGGCGGCCAGTTGGGTGATCGACAGCGACGAGGTGTTCGAGGCAATCACGCAATCCGGGCCGACATGGGCGGCGATCTGCTTGAGCAGGCGCAGCTTGAGGTCGAGGTTTTCCGTGGCCGCTTCGATCACCAGTTGCGCGCCGTCCAGCTGGGCGTAGTCGGTGGTGCAGCGAATCCGTTGCACGGCCGCTGCGGCGTCTTCGGCACTGAGGACCTGCTTGTTGACCTGACGCTCAAGGTTCTTGCGCAGGGTCGCCAGACCGCGTTCCAGCGCGGCGTCGGCGATGTCCACCAGGGTCACGTCGAAACCGGCCACCGCGCACACCTGCGCGATGCCGTTGCCCATGGTCCCTGCGCCGATCACGGCGATGTGTTGCATGCTCATGAAAAATTCCCCGCTCAGACGCGTTCGAAGATGACGGCGATGCCCTGACCGCCACCAATGCACATGGTCACCAGCGCGTAGCGGCCCTGGATGCGGTGCAGCTCATGGATGGCCTTGGTGGCGATGATCGCGCCGGTGGCACCGACCGGGTGGCCGAGGGAAATGCCCGAACCGTTGGGGTTGACCTTTTCCGGGTCGAAGCCCAGTTCGCGGGCCACGGCGCAGGCCTGGGCGGCGAAGGCTTCGTTGGATTCGATGACGTCCAGATCGGCGACGGTCAGGCCGGCACGTTGCAGCACCTTGCGGCTGGCCGGAATCGGCCCCAGACCCATCATCGACGGCTCGACACCGGCGTGGGCGTAGGCCACCAGACGGGCCAGCGGCTTGAGACCCTGTTCACGTACCAGATCGCCGTTGGCCATGATCAGCGCGGCTGCGCCGTCGTTGAGGCCCGAGGCGTTGCCGGCGGTGACCGTGCCGTCCTTCTTGAAGGCGGTCTTCATCTTTTCCAGTTGCTCGGCGGTCACGTCGCCGCGCACGTGTTCGTCCTGGGCGAAGGTCACGGTGCCTTTGCGGGTGGCGATTTCGATCGGCACGATCTGCCCGTCGAAGCGCCCTTCGGCGATGGCGCGAGCGGCGCGCTGCTGGCTGCTCAGGGCCAGGGCATCCTGATCGGCGCGGGTGATGCCGTAGTGTTCGGCGATGTTCTCGGCAGTGATGCCCATGTGGATATTGGCGAACGGATCGTGCAGCGCACCGAGCATGTAGTCATAGGCCTGCACGTTGCCCATGCGCGCGCCCCAGCGGGCCTGCGGCATGATGTAGGCACCGCGGCTCATGGATTCGGCACCGCCGGCCAGCACCGCGCGAGCGTCGCCCAGTTGCAGCGATTGCGCGGCGGAAACGATGGCCTGCAGGCCCGAACCGCACAGGCGATTGACGTTCATCGCCGGGGTTTCCTTGGTCAGGCCGGCTTCCAGCGCAACGACCCGCGACAGGTAGGCGTCGCGTACTTCGGTGGGAATCACATGGCCCATCACCACATGGCCGATGTGCTCGGCAGCGACACCGGATTTCTCCAGCGCGGCGCGGCTGACCTGGGTGCCCAGCTCGATGGGCGAGACGTCCTTGAGGGAACCGCCGAACCCGCCGATGGCGGTGCGCAGCGCGCTGACGACGAAAACTTCTGGTTGGCTCATGTCGACTCCTGAAAGCTGTTGAATTTATTGTGGGCCGCAGCGGCAACGCCATTTCGGCCAAGGGACGGTGGCGGCAAGTCTAGATCGCCGGTACGCGGGCGGCCTATGCCGAAACTGTCCAGATCCGCTGGCGTTCTTTACCATCAGCGCCTGAACGGGGGTGTGGCACCCATCGAAAGAGGAAAGGCGGCTCATGCGGGAAAAGGATTCGGTGTCGATCTACTTCGTCCAGTTGGTGGTGCAGGCCCTGCGCGACCAGCCGCTGCGCCTGCAATCGGTGCTGGAAGCGGCAGGCATCGACATGGCGCTGCTGAGCGATCCGACGGCGCGGGTGCCGGCCAGCGCCTTCGCGGCGCTGTGGCTGATTCAGATCAAGGAACTGGGCGACGAGTTCTTCGACCTCGATTCCCACGGCATGCCGCTGGGCAGCTTCGCCCTGATCTGTCGCGGGCTGATTCAGGAACCCAACCTGGAAAAGGCCCTGCGCCAGTGCCTGAGTAATTTCAGCCTGTTTCTGCGCGACTTTCGCGGCAGCCTGAGCGTGCGCGGGCAGCGGGCGGTGATCAGCGTCGACACCCATGCCGCCGACCCGCTCAAGCAGCGTTTCGGCGAGGAAACCTTTCTCCTGCTGATGATCAGCCTGTTGTGCTGGCTCGGCGGGCGGCGTATCACCATCGACCGTGCGCAATTTCGCCATCGCCGCGAGCGCCTGAGCGACGACTCGTTGCTCTGGGGCTTCAACCTGAGCTTTGGCGAGGCGCGCACCGAGATCGAGTTTTCCAGCCATTATCTGCGCCTGCCGGTGGTGCAGTCGCTGCCGTCGCTGAAATCCTTTCTGCGCACCGCGCCGCAGTGGCTGGTGATCCGCTTCCGCAACCAGCGCGGGCTGGCGGCGCAGGTCTATCAGCGTCTGCGCGGCAGCCATTACGGACACTGGCCGACGCTGCTGGAGATGGCCGAAGAACTGAAACTCAGTGCGACCACCTTTCGTCGCCGGCTGGAGCGCGAGGGTTGCGCCTTTCAGGGGATCAAGGACGATGTGCGGCGCGGCATCGCCCAGCAGAAACTGCGCGAGACCGACATGAGCGTGGTGGACATCGCCGAGCTCGTCGGCTTTCAGGAACCCAGCGCCTTTCACCGGGCCTTCAAGAAATGGACGGGGGAGAGCCCTGGCGGATACCGGCGCGGGCGTCAGGTCGACACCGAGATGGCTGACTAGGCAAATAGCCAGTACGCAGCCCGTCGTCAGGCAAAAGAATTTTCGTGAACGGCGTCTCGATTTTCTTCAGTTCGCTGCACCGCTGCCGATGACGTGGTCAGTACCAAGTTTAGGAGTGTCATCGTGAATTTGTATCTCAACCAACTGCAGAGCAAACACGACTTCAAGAGCTCGATCTATGCAGGTGATATCTACCTGAACACCAACCTGCAGGCGACCCATGATCTGTGCCGGTTCGCCAAGGACAGCATCACGGCGGCATTCGATGGCGAGACCGACCATCAGGCACTGCACACCATGATGCCGGTCACCGAGTTCGTGGAGCGCGTCACCGCCCTCAAGCGGCAGTTCACCAACTGCCTTGAGGTCAAGGAGATGATCCACAAGTTCGCGCTGGAAATCGGCATCGACCCTACCGAATACCTGTTCGACGTGCCCCGCATCCGCGTGGTGCCGAACTACAACTACCTGCATGCCGGCGTCAGCTATGCGTACAAACCGCATCGTGACACCTGGTACGGCAACGCCGATTGCCAGATCAACACCTGGATGCCGGTCTACACCATCCAGCCGGAACAGACCATGATGATCAACCCGGGCTATTTCAGCACGCCGGTGAAGAACTCGTCGGTGGACTGGAGCCTGGCCGAGTGGATCAACGTGCAGCGTCCGGCGGCGAAGACCAACATCACCGAAGAAACCCGTGTTCACCCGGTGCCGCAGGAAGACATCCAGACCTCGTCGGAAATCCGCATTGCCGGTAACGAAGGCGAAGTCATCACCTTCTCCGGCTCGCACCTGCACGGCACGGTCGCCAACTTCACCGACAAGACCCGTTTCAGCATCGACTTCCGTCTGCTGAACCTGCAGGACTTGCTCAACGGCCGTGGCGCGCCGAACGTCGACAGCGGTGCCAAAGACGTCGAAGCCGGCTACAAAGATCTGTTCCATCTCAACGACTTTTCGCAATTCCAGGGAGTTAGCCAATGACCAAGCGCCGTCTGACGGGGCCTGAGGCCGAATACGCCGAAAAACGCGCCAACCTGCTCAAGCGCGTGGACTCGCAATATGTCGCCGACGCGCCGTTCGTGTTCGCCAACCGGATTGCGGTCACCGCCGCGCTGTCGCGCATCGAACTGTTCAAGATGGTTCAGGACATTCCCGGCGCGATCATCGAATGCGGCGTGTACAAGGGCAACTCGTTGATGCTGTACATGCAGCTGTCGATGATTCTGGAGCCGTACGCGATCAACCGTTCGATCATCGGTTTCGACACCTTCTCGGGCTTCCGCAGCATCGACGCCGAAGAAGACCCGGCCGACATCAACGAAACCATGTTCTCCGACACCGATGAGTCGATCATTCAGGAAATGATCGATGCCAACGATCTGGTGCGTCCGGTCAACCGGATCCCGCGTTGCGAAATCATCAAGGGCGACATCATGGAAACCGTGCCGGCGTTCCCGAAAACCCGTCCGGACCTGGTCGTGGCCATGCTGATCCTCGACACCGACCTGTACGCGTCGACCAAGGTCGCGCTGGAAACCTTCCTGCCGTACATGCCAAAAGGCGCCATCGTGGTGCTGGACGAAGTGGCCTACCGCAACTTCCCTGGCGAAACCAGCGCGCTGCGCGAGGTTCTGGACCTGAACAAGGTCGAACTCAAGCGCCTGCCGTTCGATTCCTGCGTCGGTTATTTCCGCGTCTGATCGAGACTGTCTGCACCGAGCCCCGTCTGTTTTCAGCCGGGGCTTTTTTTATGGCGCTTGATATTCCGAACGCCTGCTGCTTATTTTGTACGCCTTGCCGCTTCTGCGGCCTGCCAAAAAAAGAAAAAGGACTGAGTCATGTTGAGCGATGGCCACAATTCACTCGCGCAGCGATTGATGGGCATTGATGAAATCGAATGCGTCACCCCGGATCTCAACGGCGTGCCGCGTGGCAAGGTGATGACGGCCCAGGGTTTCCTTGAGGGCCGCCGTCTGCAGATGGCTCGTGGCGTGCTGCTGCAATGCATCATGGGCGGCTACCCGCCGGCGAAATTCTACGGCAGCGACGACGGCGATCTGGCGCTCAATGCCGATCCCGATCAGGTCTACCGTCTGCCCTGGTGCGACGAGGAGCCTCGGGCGCTGGCGATCTGCGATGCCGACGAGTTGAGCGGCGAAAGCTCGGCGCTGTCGACCCGGGGTCAGCTCAAGGCGGTGATTGCCCGCTATGCCCGCCACGGCTGGGCGCCGGTGGTGGCCACCGAACTCGAATTCTTTGTCTTTGCACCCAACACCGACCCGACGCAGCCGTTCAAACCGCCAGTCGGGCTGGACGGGCGCCGCGAAGATGGTCACTCGGCATTCAGCGTCAGCTCCAACAACGGCCTGCGGCCATTCTTCAGCGAAGTCTACAAATGCATGGCGGCGCTGGACCTGCCCCGTGACACCTTCATGCACGAGATGGGTGTCAGCCAGTTCGAGATCAACCTGCTGCACGGCGATCCGCTGGTGCTGGCCGACCAGACCTTCCTGTTCAAGCACCTGCTCAAGGAAGTCGCGCTCAAGCACGGCCTGACCGTGGTCTGCATGGCCAAACCGCTGGCACACACGCCGGGCAGCTCCATGCACATTCACCAGAGCGTGGTCGACGCGACCAGCGGCAAGAACATCTTCAGCGACGCCAGTGGCGAGCCGACCGCGGCGTTCCATCACTTCATCGGTGGTCAGCAGGCGGCGATGGCCGATTTCACCGCTTTGTTCGCGCCCAACGTCAACTCGTACCAGCGTTTGTGTCATCCTTTCGCCTCGCCGAACAACGCCTGCTGGTCCCACGACAACCGCGCCGCCGGCCTGCGCATTCCCGCCAGCGGCCCGGAAGCGCGGCGAGTGGAAAACCGTTTGCCGGGCGCCGATGCCAACCCGTATCTGGCCATTGCAGCTAGTCTTGCAGCGGGGCTGTACGGCATCGAGCAACAACTGCAACCGTCGGCACCGATTCAGGGGGAATTCGCCGTACCGGATCATCTTTCGCTGCCATGCACTCTGCATGCGGCGCTGGAGCGTCTGAAGCGCAGCCCGCTGGCCAAGGAACTGTTCGGGGCCGAGTTCATCGAAGGCTACGTTGCTTCGAAGACCCTGGAGCTGACCAGTTTCTTTGATGAAATCACTCCCTGGGAGCGTCGCGTGCTGGCCGCCCAGGCTTAAGAACCGTGCTTCGGAAATCCTCCGCGCAGGAGGGTTTCCGTTTTTGGAATGCCGATGCGCCAGATCTGGAAGTCCTTTCGTGCGCTGTATTTCGCCTCGCTGATGATGCTGATCGGCTCGGGCCTTTTGAGTACTTACCTGGCATTGCGTCTTGCCGCCGACAAGGTCGACGGCCTGTGGGTCGGTGCGTTGATGGCGGCCAACTACGTGGGCCTGGCGCTGGGCGGCAAGGTCGGCCACCGGCTGATCGGCCGGGTCGGGCATATCCGTGCCTACGCCACATGTGCCGGTATCGTCGGCGCGGCGGTGCTCGGTCACGGGATGATCAATTACCTGCCGGCGTGGATCTTCCTGCGCATGATTGTCGGCCTCGGCATGATGTGCCAGTACATGGTCATCGAGAGCTGGCTCAATGAGCAGGCCTCGCCCAAGCAGCGCGGTACGGTATTCAGCGGTTACATGATCGCGTCGTACCTGGGCC
Organism: Pseudomonas sp. NPDC090208; assembly: GCF_044746785.1. Classification (NCBI taxonomy): domain Bacteria; kingdom Pseudomonadati; phylum Pseudomonadota; class Gammaproteobacteria; order Pseudomonadales; family Pseudomonadaceae; genus Pseudomonas; species Pseudomonas sp. NPDC090208. Next base: position 77,046 of record NZ_JBIVCU010000007.1, on the reverse strand, counting down.
TGGTGCTCGGCCAGCTGATTCTGGTGGTGCATCCACAGTTGGGGCCCGAGTTGCTGATGCTGGTCGCCATGTGTTTCACCCTGTGCCTGGTGCCGGTGGCGATGACCCGCAGCATTCACCCGGCACCGCTGCGCCCGGCGCCACTGGAGCCGCTGTTCTTCATGCGTCGGGTGCCGCAGTCGCTGACCACGGTGCTCAGCGCCGGCCTGATCATCGGTTCGTTCTACGGTCTGGCGCCACTGTTTGCCGCGCAGCAGGGGCTGTCGACCGAGCATGTCGGTCTGTACATGGCGACGTGTATCGGCGCCGGCCTGCTGGTGCAGGGGCCGCTGGGCAAGTTGTCCGACCGTTATGACCGTGCCTGGCTGATCCGTGGCTTTGCCGGACTGCTGGTGCTGGCCGGTCTGCCGCTGGCGATCTTTCCCGGCCTGCCCATGGAAGCGGTGTTCGCCATGGGCTTCGTGACCTCGTTGCTGCAATTCGCCCTGTATCCGCTGGCGGTGGCGTTCTCCAACGACCACGTCGAAGGCGAGCGGCGGGTGTCGCTGACGGCGATGTTGCTGATGACCTACGGCGTGGGCGCCAGTATCGGGCCGCTGATTGCCGGTGTGCTGATGAAGAGCTTCGGCAGCAACATGCTGTACGCCTTTGTCTGCTTCGTCGCGTTGATTCTGGTGGTGCGCATCCGGCCGAAAGCCGTGACCAACCTGCACCAGGTCGAAGACGCGCCGTTGCACCACATCGCCATGCCGGAAAGCATGGCCAGTTCGCCGCTGGTAGTCGCCCTCGACCCACGGGTCGACGAGCAGGTGGTGCACGATCAGATGCACACAGCGGCTGCGGCGCCTGAGCAGCCTTCCGAGACTGCCGACGATGCTGCTGCGACAGCCGAGCCGGAAGCGCCGGAGCGGGTCGTGGCCTCGGGCGAAGGCGTGGTGCGGCCGGTAGCGGTGGTCGATGGCGAGGCCAGCACCGAGTCCCAGGACGCCCGGCCCGACCCTGCGCATGAGGCTTCCCGCGATGTGGGGGTGGATCGGCCGTTATGACGGTCGCTAAGCCATTGTGGGATGGCTGCGATTTCCTGTAGGAGCGTGGCTTGTCCCGCGACCGACTGCGCAGCAGTCGTAAATCCGGTACATGCGGTACGTCAGGAATGCAAAGTCGTCAGGTTCTGCTGCCGGTTCCCGACAGGTCGCGGGACAAGCCACGCTCCTACAGGTGGCGCCCGCGTGGGGATCAATGCATGGCCCCAGCGTTCTCCAGTTCCATCAACCGCTCGGTCCACAGCGCGTCGTCCAGCGGGTATTGTGCCTTGCCAGTGATGTGAGCCACGGCGCCGGCCTGTCGTGCGGCAAAGCCTGTGGCCAATGCTTCGCCCAACCGCTGGGCCGCCCGGCACAGGCAGGCATCCCGCGTCTCCGCGTGGTTCACCAGCAGCACGATACTGGCATCGCACATCAATAGGCTTTCGATCTGCGCCAGCGCCTCTGCCTGCCGCAAATCGGCGGCCAGCACTTCCACGCAGCGCCCGGAGCTGTCGGTGATGCGTCTGGCTACGGTTTGCAGCCGTTCGCGCTGTTTCGCCACCAGAATCAGGTCATAGCCCCGGGCGGCCAGGCGTCGCGCATAGATCAGGCTACGGCCTGACATCGCCCCGACGATCACCGCTGTTCCCTTGTGTCTGAGCATCTCGTGTCTGCCATCGGCTTCATCGGGCGTCAGGGTAGGGCGCTGGTCACGCGGGTGCCGGTCATAAAACCCACCATTCCAGACGTGTTTTCCGGCCATGCCACGAATGGCCGGAATCGATGTTTTTACGACTCATATGACAGCGTTCATCTCTCTAACATCGGTTTCGACATGCACGACGCAGCACGGCCCGACCGCCCTGCGACGTGCCAACCCTTGTTTGCGGAGACTGCGACATGAATTTGAGCAACAACACCATCTTCATCACCGGCGGGACTTCCGGTATCGGCCGCGCACTGGCCGAAGCCTTTCATCAACGTGGCAACAAGGTGATCATCGCCGGTCGTCGCGCCGCGTTGCTGGAGCAGATCACGGCGGCCAATCCGGGGATGGAAGCGGTGACCCTGGACGTCAGCGATGCCGCCGATATCGCTCGGGCGACCGCCGAAGTGGTGCGTCGTTTCCCTGGCCTGAACGTGTTGATCAACAACGCCGGGATCATGCAGATCGACGACGCCAGCGGGGCCATTGACGAGCAACTGCTGATCGACACCCTGACCACCAACGTCTCCGGCCCGATCCGCGTCACCTCGGGCCTGATCGAGCACCTCAAGGGCAAGCCCGACGCGGTGATCATGAACGTGTCTTCGGTGCTGGCGTTCGTGCCGCTGGCCTTTACTGCCGTGTACAGCGCCAGCAAGGCGGCCTTGCACTCGTACACCCTGTCGCAGCGCTACATGCTGCGCAACACCTCGGTTCGCGTGTTGGAAATCGCGCCGCCATGGACGCAGACCGATCTGCTCAACAGCAATGACGAGCCGCGTGCCATGCCGCTGGGCGAGTTCATCGAGGAAACCCTGGCTGTGCTGGCCAGCGATGCCGACGAAATCCTCGTCGAGCGTGCCGTACCGTTGCGCACTGCCGCGGGCCCGGACGAACGGGCGTTTTTCAACGGTTTCAACGACGCGTTCGCAGCGGGTTGAAATAACAGCGACGGCGGCGGTGTCATTTGACGCTGTCGCCGTCGAACTTTTTGTTTCGCTGTCGCCGATTGGACCTAGAATCGATTTTTTCTGACGGACAGCCTGTTCATGCAAACCGTTGCTCTCATTGTCAGGCCCGACTTTCAGGTCATGAGCCTGGCGGCGCTCTCGGCGTTCGAATTCGCCAATGTGGCCGCTGAAGAGCGGCTCTACGACATTCATCTGCTGTCCGAGCACGGCGGGCTGGTGGCAGCCAGTGCGTTGTACACCTCGGTGTCGACCCAGGCGTTGGACAAGGCCGAATACGACACGGTGCTCATCAGCGGCGCCATGGACCGCTCGGATGCGACCCCGGCCATCAACGCCTTCCTGCTGCAGGCCTACGCCCGTTGTCGGCGGGTCGGAGCGCTGTGTGTGGGCGCGTTCGCACTGGCTGAGGCCGGCCTGCTTGATGGCCGTCGGGCCACGGTGCACTGGGCCCGGGCGCAGGAAATGCGGCGGAAGTTTCCGGCGATCAAGGTCGAGGAAGACCGCATCTACATCATCGACGGCAAGATCTGGACGTCGGCCGGCATGAGCGCCGCGCTGGACCTGACCCTCGGCATGGTGGAAAAGGACCACGGCGCCGAACTGGCGCGTAAAGTGGCGCAACACCTGGTGCTCTACCATCGCCGCGCCGGCGGTCAGTCGCAGCATTCGGCGATGCTGGAAATGAGCCCCAGCTCCGACCGCGTGCAGATGGCGCTGGACTACGCGCGGAAAAACCTGCGTCGCGAACTGTCGGTGGAAGAACTGGCCGATGCAGCGTGCCTGAGCCCGCGCCAGTTCAGTCGCACGTTCCGCGCGCAGACCGGCACTTCGCCGGCCAAGGCCGTGGAGAACCTGCGTCTGGAGGCGGCACGGCTGATGATGGAGCAGGGGCGGCTGCCACTGGAAACCGTGGCCAGCGAAACCGGCTTCGGCGATCGCGAACGCATGCGCCGGGCCTTCTTGCGGGTTTACGGGCAGTCACCGCAGTCACTGCGTCGCAGTTCGGGGCCGACGGTGGAGGTGTTTTAGGGCGGGGGAGTGGAGCAGCTTTTGATTCTGGCCGAAGGCCGTGGGAGGGAGCCCTGCTCGCGAAAGCGTCATGGCCGACACGGCGAGGCTGGCTGGCATACCGTCTTCGCGAGCAGGGCTCCCTCCCACAAATAATCGGTGTTGCCGGATTTGTAGCAGCCTGGCTTGCCAGTGTCTGCGATCCTGAGACCGCCGACGCCGGCAAGCCGGGCTACCCAAGACGAATCAATAGTCGTCGTCTTTGTCGAAACGGCGGGCTTCGCGTTGCAGGTGATAGACGAAACGCTCGACCTGACGCTGCACCAGCCCCGTCATGTTGTGGAAGCGCACACCGGCAAAGGTGGTGTTGAACTTCTCTTCAAAGTGCAGATGGCGCAGTTCCACCGAGGTGGTCATGCTGCCGATCGGCAGGGCCGCCATGAAGCGCTCGTACACCTGACCCAGCTGGATGCGGTCGGACACGTCGCCCTCGAAACGCAGCTTGCAACCGGTGGCGGAAATGTCCAGCAGTTTGCCTCTGAGCGGCGATTTGAGCTTGTCGCCCGCCAGTTCGATGTCGACCAGCGAAGCCAGTTTCAACGCAGCGCGGAATGCGTTGCGGCGCTGGTGATAGACGACTTCTTCGGGCAGCGGGCCGCGATAGCTGTGCGGGTCTTCGATGATGGTCATCTGGGATTTGACTTCCCAGGCCACGCGCACGCCTTCATGGAAGCCTTCGACGCGAAACGACTCGCCATTGGCCATGTAACGCTCGCCGTCGCGAGGGATCATCTCGTCCAGCGCCACGACGTTGGTGTCACGGTCGACTTCGATGACGTAACTCTGGAAGCGCTGGCTGCGTTCGTGGAAGGTGATGATCAGCGGATCATGGCTTTCCATCAGCAGTCGCAGGGTGGAGGCAATTTCCAAAGGCGTGGTAAGTACCTTTGGGGGCTGCGGAGTATCTTCCGCACTTAATGCATTCACGGTTCATCCATCTCCAGGCAAAAAACGACAGCGTGCGACTGCGGCATTTTGCCATCATGTTGCACACCTTGATACAAGAACTTACGCCTGGCTAAGCGGACGTGGTCTGGCTCTTCCCGATGTCGATCCGCGGCTGTCATACAGCGCCGGCGTGTCGCCACCGTTGAGGATTCTCAGTTGCTGGGCCGTGGTCAGCTGTTGCAGCTGGATCAGACTGCCATTCTGTTCGTTGGCTGCCTGACATTCGACCATCAGTGCGCTGAGCTCGTCGCCCGCTTTCAACAATGCGTCGCCTACCGACGAATGCCTGGCCACGTCTTCGAGTCCCGCGCGATTGGCGGGCAGGCCCAGGCTGGTCATCAGTTGGCTACGTCTGCGTCCGTGCTGTTCGAGCACGATCACCAACGCCTGTTTCTGCGCCAGGATGTGTTCCATTTCGACCATATTGCGACCGTGAAGGGCGATCGATTCAGCCTTCAGGATCTCCAGCAGGTGCCGGGTCGGCGCAATATCGTCCGTGATCAGTTGAAGCAACGTTGTGTCTTGCATCGCATGCCCTGGGATTCAAGCGTCCAGAAGCCCCTGCGCAGACCGGGGGCTAGCGCTGGGCTTCGAAATTAAGCAGTTTGTTCGCAACACGGTTGCTGTCGACCTTGTAGCTGCCGTCGGCGATCGCCTGCTTCAACTCGGCCACACGGGCGCTGTTGACGGCGGGCTGATCACGCAACGAGTCAGTGATCTTCTGCAACTGTTGAGCTTCACTGCTCAAATGTACTTTCTCACCGCTGCCACTGACGTTCGCGGAAGTGTCGGCCGTGGCGGTTGCCTCGGTCTTGCCTGCTTCCTTGCTGCCGGCGGTACGCGAAGTACCTCCAACGGTAGTGGCGCTATTCAAACGACTGAAGTCGATGACCATGATTGAAAACCTCTGGGTTCTTGGACGCTTGCCATTGTTTCGACCAAGCCCGGAATAACTTTAGGCTTTGTACGAAAAGTGGCTGCGCTCGGACAGGCGGCATTGAATACGGCCTTGCCTGACATGCGCTCGCGGACTTTCGTACAAACCCCAAGGCCAGTGCGAAAACAGTCGTCCATTGACTTCGCAGGGGGCGTGACGGTTCCGAGTGTAGAAAAAGCGCAAGCGTAGCGCCAGAGGTTCGACAGGTTTACATGGGCACCTCGACCTGCCCGGGGGCAACGATGTTGGCCTTGATGACCCGTTTGGAGTTCAGGTTCTTGACCCGTATCTGTTCGTTGAAACCGCCGTCGGACAAGGCCTCGCCGGGCATGCGCACACTCATCGAACCGCTGCGCGCGCTGATCACCACCTGATCGCCCTTGCGCACCATCTGCGGTTGCGCCAGGTGAACCGGTGTCAGAATCTGATCGATGACCGTTGGTCGGACAACTTTCTGCCCGACCGCCTGATCCAGCGAATCGAGAAAGCCCTGGCCGAGCAGGCCGACATCGCGTTCACGCATGGCGACGTCGCCTTCGCTGACGATGGCATCACGCTTCATCGGGCGCACCACGGTCACCACGTTGCGATAAAGATGTACCTGCGCGGGCACGAACACCGTCCACGGTGAGCTGCCTTCGCAGCGCAGGCGTACCGTCACGCGACCGACCGGTTGGGCCGGGCTTTCCAGGCTGGCTGTCAATTCCTTGTCGCAATGCGGCATGCGCAGGCGCGGGTCGAGCTGCTTGACTTCGATTTCATAGCGGCCCTGGGTCTGGCTGGTCGCCAGATAGTCTTCCACGGTGAATTCAAGAAAGCCCTGGGTGACGCCGATAAGTTGTTCAGGCATGGTCACGTTGTCCGCGCGGCCCAGGCCCGCGGTGCCCAGCAGACACACGGCAGCCAGCACGCGCAACAAGTTGCGGCTTGCGCGTTGGAAGTGTCGGGATACTGTCGTTAGTGTGTTCATGACGGGTAAATAGCAAGGCCCGTGCCGCTTGCCGATCCGGCAGTGCGCAATTGGTCGTTTGGGGAGGTGTGGTGCATGGCTGGTGTTTTGGATTCAGTGAACCAGCGCACTCAACTGGTAGGGCAGAACCGCCTGGAATTGCTGCTGTTCCGTCTGGACGGCAAGCAGTTGTACGGGATCAACGTGTTCAAGGTAAAAGAGGTGCTTCAGTGCCCGAAACTTACCCTCATGCCCAAATCCAGTCCGATCGTGCGCGGAGTGGCTAATATTCGTGGCGGGACGATCCCGATTCTCGATCTGTCGATGGCAACCGGCGCAGCGCCGCTGGCCAACATCGGCAACGCGTTCGTGATCATCACCGAGTACAACACCAAGATTCAGGGTTTTCTGGTGCATTCGGTGGAGCGCATCGTCAACATGAACTGGGAAGACATTCATCCGCCACCCAAGGGAACCGGTCGCGATCACTACCTCACGGCAGTGACGCGCATCGACAACCAGTTGGTGGAAATCATCGACGTGGAGAAGATCCTCGCCGAGGTGGCGCCGGTTTCGGAAAACATTTCCGCCGGTGTGGTGGATGCCGAAGTGCAGCACAAGGCGTTGTCGCTGCGGGTGCTGACGGTGGATGACTCGTCGGTGGCGCGCAAGCAGGTCACCCGTTGCCTGCAGACCGTGGGTGTCGAAGTGACGGCGTTGAATGACGGTCGTCAGGCACTGGAATATCTGCGCAAACTGGTGGACGAAGGCAAAAAGCCGGAAGAAGAGTTCCTGATGATGATCTCCGACATTGAAATGCCGGAGATGGACGGCTACACCTTGACTGCCGAGATCCGTAACGATCCGCGCATGCAGAAGCTGCACATCATCCTGCACACTTCGTTGTCCGGGGTGTTCAACCAGGCAATGGTGAAAAAAGTTGGAGCCGACGATTTCCTGGCCAAGTTCCGGCCGGACGATCTTGCCGCGAGAGTGGTGGATCGGATCAGGGCGGCGGATATCAGCTGAAGCGGACCTTCAGCTGTTCACATGATTTGAGAGGCGGCATGTCTACAGGTAATTTGGATTTTGAACAGTTCCGGGTCTTCCTGGAAAAAGCCTGTGGCATCTTGCTGGGTGAAAACAAGCAATATCTGGTTTCCAGTCGCCTGAACAAGCTGATGGAACAGCAGGGCATCAAGTCCCTGGGCGAGCTGATTCAACGCATCCAGACTCAGCCGCGCAGCGGTTTGCGCGAGCAGGTGGTGGATGCGATGACCACCAACGAAACCCTGTGGTTTCGCGATACGTATCCGTTCGAGGTGCTCAAGAGCAAGGTGTTGCCGGAGCAGATCAAGGCCAGCCCTGGTCAGCGTCTGCGGATCTGGTCGGCCGCCTGTTCGTCGGGGCAGGAGCCGTATTCGCTGTCGATGTCGATCGATGAGTTCGAGCGCAGCAATCCGGGGCAGTTGAAGTCCGGGGTGCAGATCGTGGCGACCGACCTGTCGGGCAGCATGCTCAACAACTGCAAGACGGGTGAGTACGACAGCCTGGCGATTGGCCGGGGGTTGTCGCCGGATCGTCTGCAGCGGTATTTCGATCAGAAGACGCCGGGGCGCTGGACGGTCAAGGCACCGATCAAGAGTCGCGTGGAGTTCCGTTCGTTCAACCTGCTGGACAGTTACGCAGCGTTAGGCAAGTTCGACATCGTGTTTTGCCGGAACGTGTTGATCTATTTTTCGGCCGAGGTGAAGAAAGACATCCTCATGCGGATTCATGCGACGCTCAAGCCTGGGGGGTATCTGTTCCTGGGGGCTTCGGAGGCGTTGAACGGGTTGCCGGATCATTATCAGATGGTGCAGTGCAGTCCGGGGATCATTTATCAGGCCAAGTGAGGTTTGGTGGTTGGTCAGGAAGGGCCCGCTTTGGCGGGCTTTTTTGTTTGTGGTGGTTTGGTGGTTTGGTGGTTGGGTACCTGAAGAGCAGATCTGTTTTTTTCTGCGATGGGGGGCATATCCGTTTCTTCGGTTATGGCGGCTGGCGGTTCCGCTCTTACAGCGGGTCACTTTTTCCAGGAGCCGAAAAAGTAACCAAAAAGGCCCTGCTCCTGGTTTGGCCCGACTGCGTCGGGTTCCCTCACTCCGGCGACGCTCCGTGGGCCCGCCGCGAAAGGGCCATCCCTGGCCCAACGCGGCTCTCGCGGCATCCATGCCGCTCGACCCACTCCGCGCCGCCTGCGTTCGGCCTGCACCCAAGTCGCGTTCGGCGGCGTCTGGAAGATCGCGCAAGAAAATCCAACGGCAACGGCAACGGCAACGGCAACGGCGAGGGGCATGCGCGGGCCCCTGTAGGAGCTGGCTTGCCCTGCGACCGGCGGGGAACCCGTCGTAAACCTTGGCGACTATGCCTGTCTGACACAACGCATTTACCGGATTGGCTGCCGCTTCGCGCCAGGTCGCGGGACAAGCCCGGCTCCTACAGCTTTTGATCTTGCTTTTGGGACGCGCCCGTCCAGACGCCGCAAACGCGACTTGGGTGCAGGCTGAGCGCAGGCGATGCGGAGTGGGCCGAGCGGCAGGATGCCGCGAGAGCGCCGGGACAGGGACGTCCGTTCGGCGCGTGCCCACGGAGCGTCGTCGGAGTGAGGGAATCCGACGAAGGAGGACCAAACCAGGAGCAAAGCGTTTTTGGTTACTTTTGGCGCTTTTCCAAAAGTGACCCGCTGTAAGAGCGGAACCGTAATCCTCGCCACCCAAAAAAACGGATATGCCCACAAACCCCACAGCCAACAAAAATCCGCTCTTACCGTACCCCTACAACAAACCAACAAACGCCGCCCCACCAAAAGAAACGGCAAAAAATCGGCACGCCCATTGCCGCTTTCCTCTTCCATAGCGGAAATCCCTTGCCGCTTTTCTGTCATGCCCTTTGCCAAACCCGCCTGAAACGCCCGGAATACGGGCCTGGAACAAACTGGCACGCCACTTGCTATCTCACTGTCACGAACATCTGGTTCAACCGGTAAAGGTTCCCGACATGAGCATCAGCTTCGACAAGGCACTGGGCATTCACGAAAAGGCGCTGAACTTCCGCGCCCAACGTGCCGAAGTGCTGGCCAACAACATCACCAACGCCGACACGCCGAACTACAAGGCGCGTGACCTGGATTTCTCCAAGGTCCTGGCGGCGGAAAGCGACAAGGCCAACAACGGCACGTTCGCCCTGAACATGACCAACAGCCGTCACATCGAAGCCGAAGGCGCCAGCACCGGCGATGCCGCGCTGATGTACCGCACACCGTCGCAACCGTCGCTCGACCAGAACACCGTCGACGCGCAGGTCGAGAACGCCAACTACGCGGAAAACGCCATCAACTTCCAGGCCAGCTTCACCTTGCTCAACAGCAAATTCAAAGGGCTGGTGTCAGCCCTGCGCGGAGAGTAATTCATGTCCCTATCCAATGTTTTCAATATTGCCGGTAGCGGCATGAGTGCGCAGAACACTCGCCTGAACACGGTGGCCAGTAACATCGCCAACGCCGAAACCGTCTCGTCGAGCCTCGACAAGACCTACCGCGCCCGTCACCCGGTGTTCTCCACCGTGTTCCAGGGGCAGGAGTCCGGGGGTAGCGCCTCGCTGTTCGAAGACCAGGGTCAGGCCGGCACCGGCGTGCAGGTCTCCGGCATCGTCGAAGACCCTTCCAACCTGGAAGCGCGCTACGAGCCGAACCATCCGGCAGCGGACAAGAACGGCTACGTCTATTACCCGAACGTCAACGTCGTCAATGAAATGGCAGACATGATCTCGGCCAGCCGCTCGTTCCAGACCAACGCGGAAATCATGAACACCGCGAAAACAATGATGCAGAAGGTACTGACCCTGGGTCAGTGATAAGGGGCGTTCAAGATGACCACTTCCGTCGATAACAGTACAGCCAGCGATTTCGTCAAATCGCTGCAGGGCATCGGCAGCACCAAGGCTGGCGATACCTCCACCGGCGCCAACTCCCTGGGCAAGGATGCGTTCCTGCAGTTGCTGGTCACCCAGATGCAGAACCAGAACCCGCTCGATCCGCAGGACAACAGCGAGTTCGTGGCGCAGCTGGCGCAGTTCAGCAGCCTGGAAACCATGCAGAACCTGAGCACCTCGGTCGATGCGATCGGCGGCATGTATCAGTCTTCGCAAGCGCTGCAGGCGTCCTCGCTGGTTGGCCGCAACGTGATCGTCGACTCCGGCTCCACCAACGTCGACACCAGCAAGGACATGACCGGTCAGGTCGTGCTGCCATCGAACAGCACCATCACCACGGTCAAGGTCTACGACGCGGACGGCGACGTGGTGCGCACCATCGACATGGGCGAGCAGAAGGCCGGCACCCAGAGCTTCACCTGGGACGGCAAGAACGACGCGGGCGAAACCCTCGAAACGGGCAACTACAGCTTCGTCGCCAACGGCACCCTGAACGGCAAGGCCACCAGCCTGACGACCTATCTGCCGGCTACCGTGAGCAGCGTCACCATGGGCACGGCGGGCAGCGCCATGACACTCAACCTGGCCAACGGCACCAACATTGCCTTGTCCAAAGTTCAACAAATCGGAATCTAGAGCCGACCAGACGGCGCAGGAGTGAAATATGTCTTTCAACATCGGTCTTAGTGGGCTCTACGCAGCGAACAAAAGTCTCGACGTGACCGGCAACAACATTGCCAACGTCGCGACGGTCGGCTTCAAGGCTTCCCGTGCGGAATTCGCCGACCAGTACTCGCAATCGATTCGCGGCACTTCCGGTTCGACCAACGTCGGCAGCGGCGTGCGCACCGCCGCGGTGACCCAGCAGTTCACCCAGGGTTCGCTGACCACCGGCACCGGCCGTGACCTGGACCTGGCGATCAACGGCAACGGCTTCTTCATGCTGAGCAACAACGGCGAGAAGCTGTACACCCGTGCGGGCAGCTTCCACACCGACAAGTCCGGCAACATCATCGACAACAACGGCAACAAATTGCAGGGCTATGGCGTTGATGCCAACGGCAACGTTGCCAATGGCGTGCTGACCGACCTGAAAGTGGACACCTCGAACATGTTGCCGCGCGCGACGTCGAGCATTTCCATCACTTCCAACCTGGATTCCTCCAAGGAAGTGGTGACCGGTGCTGCGTTCGACCCGGCCGACGTGTCGACCTATTCCACCTCGTTCAGCACCAAGATCTACGACAGCCAGGGCAACGAGCACACGCTGGATCAGTATTTCCGCAAGACCGGTACCAACTCCTGGACCATGTACAGCCTGATCGACAACCGCAACATTTCCGACCCGGCCACCGACCCGGTCGTGCCGGATTCGACCGACCTGACCTTCGACTCGTCGGGCAACCTGGTGACCACACCGCCTCCGACATCCACCGCCAACGTTGCGATCAACGCCGACGGTACCTTCAACATCAACAACTGGGTGCCGGCGCAGAAAAAGACCGTCGGTTCGACCACGACCTGGGCAGCCAACGGCGCGGCCGCATCGGCCAACGGCATGAAGCTGAACATGCTGGCGACCACCCAGACCAACGCGGCGAGCGGCGCATCGGCCAAGGATCAGGACGGCAACGCGACTGGCGAAATCAGCGCCATGAACGTCGATGCCAGCGGCAACCTGTTTGCCACCTACACCAACGGCGAATCGCGCACCATCGGCCAGGTTGCACTGACCTCGTTCGGCAACGTCGACGGTCTGGCTCCTGCGGGCGGCACCATGTGGCGTGAAACTTACGCTTCGGGCATCCCGGTCACCGGTGCTCCGCAGTCGGGTACGCTGGGATACCTTACCGGTTCCGCGCTGGAAGAATCCAACGTCGACCTGACCGGTGAGCTGGTCAACCTGATCAAGGCGCAAAGTAACTATCAGGCGAACGCCAAAACGATTTCGACTGAAAACACCATTCTGCAAACCACGATTCAAATGACCTGATATCGGTCAATTGAACGTGTTGGTTTAAAGCCCCTCTTTGAGGGGCTTTTTTTATGTCCGGTGTTTTTATCTTTTATTTCATCCCGCCGTGAATCATCCCGTGGGAGCGCGCTTGCCCGCGAGGCGATTATTCAGGCTGCATCTTCACTGGCTGACACACCGCAATCGCGGGAAAGCGCGTTCCTGTGGCTATTGGTGTAACTCCGGATGGCTTCGGAATTTGATATATACGGCACTTTGAAAATAACGAGAGCGATCCCACTCTATAACTAGAAACTTCCTACTTTCGTCAGTGGGAGAATAAAACTCGCTGATAAATAACTGTCATTGAACAGCCTTGTTCGATTGCAGTCGTTTGTCCGCGAAAACATTCGATGCACTGACGAAAGTGTCGCATGAGCGACGCAGGGAGAGTTCATGTCATTCAATATCGCGGTATCCGGTCTTAATGCTGCGCACAAACGTATGGAAGTGTCCGGGAACAATATCGCCAACGTCGGCACCACCGGTTTCAAATCCTCCAGGGCAGAGTTTTCCGCGGTGTATTCCTCGTCGGTTCTCGATGGCAGTCGGTCGACGGTGGGGGATGGTGTCCGCCTGGCCAATGTCTCGCAGGATTTTGCGCCGGGCGGCGTCGAGTCTACCTCCGGTCGGCCCCTGGACATGCGGATTCAGGGCAAGGGTTTCTTCGTGATGAACGACGGCGGCACGATCAGCTATACCCGCGCCGGGGCGTTTCATCTGGATGCTGAAAGCGTGGTGGTCGATGCCCATGGCGGCCGGTTGCAGGGCTATGGCGTGAACGCTGATGGCCAGGTGATCAGTGGTGTGCGTGGCGACCTGAAGCTGGATCTGGCGAATATCTCGCCCAAGGCCACCAGCAAGCTGGAACAGACGCTCAACCTCGATGCTGGCGCGTCGTCGCTGGCGGCCATTCGCCGTTTCAATCCCGATGATCCGACCACCTACACGCGCATGGTCACCCGCACCATTCAGGACGCAGCCACCCCGCCGCAGGACCACGAACTCAAGCAGTATTTCGTCAAGGCCAACGACAACGATTGGACCTCGTACATTCTCGTCGACGGCCTCAATCCGCTGAATCCGAGCATGACGTCGGCGCTGGAAGTCGGCCTGCGGGTATCGCCCACCGGCAAGCTGTCGATGACCGGCACCGAGGCCGCCGTGAAGATCAACTCCGACACCGAGTTATCGCTGGAAGGCTGGAAGCCGGCGGTCAAGGTCAATGGTAGCTGGACCGCCAGCCCGTCTGCCGCGCCGGGGCCGGTTTCGCTATCACTGGAGGAGGGTGGGGCGCCCTTGCTCGACCCGGCGGATGCCTTGATTCCGCGTCCTGTGCCGGCTTTCGATCCTAAGGATGTCACCACGTACAACAAGGCATTCACCTACGCGATGTTCGACACTCTCGGCAATCGGCACGAGATGTCTCAGTACTTCGTCAAGGACGGCAGCAATAGCTGGAAGATGCATGTGCTGATCGACGGTCGCAACCCGCAAGACCCGGCGCGCACCGACCCACTGACCGCCAGCATGCTGTTCGATGGCAAGGGCTCGTTGCAGGCCCTGACCGCCGGGCAAGGGCTAGTTGGCGCTGACGGCAAACTGACGCTCGACAACTGGGTGCCTGCCAAGCCTGGAGAGCGAGGCAAGGGCGGACCGTGGATCGGCAACGGCGCGACCGGCAACGCCGAGGGGATCGTGCTCGACTTGAGCAAACTGACCCAGCACCGCAGTGATACCGCCAGCCTCAACGTGGTGGTGGACGGTCATGCGGCCGGCCAGGCCAACGAAGTCTCCGTCGACCGCAACGGCATGGTCAGCGTCGGATTCACCAACGGCCTGCGCCGCGGCATCGGCCAGGTTGTCCTCGCCAGCTTTGCCAATGACCAGGGCTTGCAGCCGGTCAGCGACACCCGCTGGGTGGAAACCTACGAATCCGGCATCGCCAACTACGAAGAACCGGGCGTCGGCACCATGGGCGGCATCGTCAGCCGCTCGCTGGAAGGCTCCAACGTCAACTTGAGTGAAGAACTGGTGACGTTGATCCAGGCGCAGATGGCGTACCAGGCCAACTCCAAGACCCTGTCAGCCGAATCGGAGATATTGCAGACATTGATCCGGGCGACGTGATGAGGTTGAGGTCGTCATGAAAAACCTGTGGGAGGGGGGCTCTGTTTGCGATGATGGTGGGGCAGTTGATACGGCATTGACTGGATTGACGCCATCGCGAGCAGGGCTCCCTCCCACGGGTATGTGATGTTGGCTGGGTCTTGGGATGGCAATGCAATCTGTAGAAGCACCGCAGACCATTGTGGGAGCGAATTCATTCGCGATGATCGTCCAGGCGACACGAAACCATCGTCAGGAACACCGCATCGCGAATGAATTCGCTCCCACAGTTGTTCAGGGTGTCTTGCAGAATTCAGCACCCCGCCAAAACCCCGTAGCAGTCCGGCTTGCCGGCGGTAGCGATCTTGAGGACGCCTTCGCGGGCGAGCCCGCTCCCACAGGGAATGCGCTCGCTTGGCTTTTGCTTTTCAGCTTTTGATCTTGGGGCCCCGTCCCAGAAGGCCGAACGCAGGCGATGCGCAGTGGGTTGAGCGACAGGATGTCGCGAGAGCCGCGTGGGCCATGGATGGCCCATTCGCGGCGGGCCCACGGAGCATTGCCGGAGTGAGGGAACACCGAGCATTAGCGAGGTGCCGTATGGCGGGGAAAGAAGCCCTTGGTTACTTGGGGCTTTTCCAAGTAACTCGCCGTCAGGCGAAACCAAGCTGCGTTAGCAGCTAAAGCGATCAGCCAGACAAACCGAGTGCACAGGTTTTACGACGACTTCGTCGCCGGTCGCAGGGCAAGCCAGCTCCTACAAAATGCGCGAAACGTGCCGGAGGTGAAACGGGGCTGCGTTAGCAGACTCAGCGGAGTATCAGAGAAATCGAGTGCACAGAATTTACGACGACTGCGTCGCCGGTCGCAGGACAAGCCAGCTCCTACAAGAAGCGCGAAACCCACCCGGCTTCAAAACGAACAATCCGGCCTGACAAATGCACCGCTGACCCGCGTCCAGCCCTTGCCCGGGCTGGTCTGTGCGCACACCGTCCGGTCCTTGCCCTGCCACCAGTAATAACGTGCCGGCTCCGCACCCGCCAACAAAGGCAGCGCAGCGAAGACAAAGAGCAGAGCGGGGCGCAGACGCATGACGGTTTCCTGTTGCAAAAGACGTGATCGACCAACCCGCTGCAATTATCGCTCCGGGCTGACAGTTTTTTTGGCGGCGCTGGCAACGAATTGGCGGCAAAGCGGCGGTCCGCCGTCACCGCCGCCATTGTCGCGCAAACGTATCGGCCTGCCACCCCCGTAACCATTGGCAAATCAGCGCTTTGTATCAGTCAGGAAAAACTGGCGCGATCATTGCTAAGACCTCCTCAGTACAGCTACAGGCGGCAAGCGTCTGTCAGAGGAGGAAGACTGTGGACAAGTTGCTTTACGTGGCCATGAGCGGGGCGTCGGAAAACGCCATTGCGCAAAAGGCCCATGCCAACAACCTGGCGAACGTCTCGACCAACGGGTTTCAGCGCGACCTCGAACAGGCCCGCTCGATGCCGGTGTTTGGCGAGGTCATGCCGTCCCGCGCCTACGCCATGAGCGAGCGCCCGGGCACTGACTTCAGCCCCGGTTCGATGATCGACACCGGCCGCGACCTGGACGTTGCCGTCAAGGGCGACGGCTGGATGGCCGTGCAGACAGCCGATGGCGGCGAAGCCTATACCCGCACCTCCAGCATGAACATCGATGCCCTCGGCGTGTTGCGCGATGGCAATGGTTTGCCGGTCATGGGCAATAGCGGGCCGATTGCCGTGCCGCCGCAACAACAGATCGAGATCGGCGCCGACGGCACGATCAGCGTTCGTTCCCTTGGCGAAAGCCCGCAGGTGATGGCTGAAATCGACCGCATCAAGCTGGTCAAGCCGGACCTGGGCAACATGGAAAAAGGCCCCGACGGTCTGATGCACACCAAGGACGGCAAGCCTGCGCAGGTGGATGCCAGCGTGCAGGTCGAATCCGGGTTCCTGCAGTCGAGCAACGTCAACGCCGTCGAGGAAATGACCTCGGTGCTGGCGTTGTCCCGTCAGTTCGAGCTGCACATCAAGATGATGAAGACCGCCGAGCAGGATGACGAGTCGATGGCTCGCGTCTTGCAAATGGGCTAATGACTGACAGCTTGCGCCGATAAACAGGCGCTCGAGGAGATTGAAGCAATGCTTCCGGCACTTTATGTAAGCAAGACAGGTCTGGCCGCTCAGGACATGAACCTGACGACCATTTCCAACAACCTGGCCAACGTTTCGACCACCGGTTTCAAGAGTGATCGCGCCGAATTCCAGGACCTGCTCTATCAGATCAAGCGTCAGCCAGGCGCGCAGTCCACGCAGGACAGCGAGCTGCCATCGGGCCTGCAACTGGGTACCGGTGTGCGCATCGTCGGCACGCAGAAAAACTTCACCGCCGGCAGCCTGCAGACCACCGACCAGCCGCTGGACATGGCGATCAATGGCCGTGGTTTCTTCCAGATCCGTCAACCTGACGGCACCCTGGCGTACACCCGCGACGGTACGTTCCACCTGGACAGCAACGGCCAGATCGTGACCTCCAACGGTTACGCGCTGGAGCCGGCCATTGTCGTGCCGCAGGATTCGCAGACCTTCACCGTCGGCGAAGACGGCACCGTGTCGATCACCACGTCGGCCGCCACCGCGACGCCGCAGGTCATCGGCAACATCCAGACCGCTGACTTCATCAACCCGGCCGGCCTGCAATCCCAGGGCGGCAACCTGTACCTGGAAACCGCTTCCAGCGGTGCGCCGCAGGTCGGTACGCCAGGCCTGAACGGTCTGGGCGTGGTGCGTCAGAACACCCTGGAAAACTCCAACGTCAGCACCGTAGAAGAGCTGGTGAACATGATCACCACCCAGCGTGCCTACGAGATGAACTCCAAGGTCATCTCCACCGCCGACTCGATGCTGCAATACGTGACTCAGAACCTGTAATCGGAACCTGAAACGCCTGATGACCCGTACTGAATCATCTGCAAGGGCAACACCTGATCAATTGCTACACCGCGAGGTTTTAAGTGTCATGAAACGGCTTTCTGTACTGCGGCTTTCCCTGTTGGCAGCACCGCTCTGCGGTCTCGCGCTGCTGACCGGTTGCGTTGCGCCTTCGGCCAAACCCAATGACCCTTACTACGCGCCGGTGTTGCCACGAACGCCGCTGCCGTCATCGGCCAACAACGGTTCGATCTATCAGGCCGGCTTCGAGCAGAATCTGTACGGTGACCGCAAGGCTTACCGGGTCGGTGACATCATCACCATCACCCTGTCCGAGAAGATGGCGGCCAGCAAGGCGGCCAACTCCAGCCTGAGCAAGACCAGCAAGACCACGCTGGGTCTGACCTCGTTGTTCGGTGCTGGTGTCAGCACCAACAACCCGGTCGGCAGCGGCAGCCTGAGCCTGGATGCCGGCTACAACGGCGACCGCGCCACCAAGGGTGATGGCAAGGCGGCACAGAGCAACAGCCTGACCGGTTCGATCACCGTGACCGTGGCCGACGTGTTGCCCAACGGCATTCTGGCGGTGCGCGGCGAGAAGTGGATGACCCTCAACACCGGCGACGAGCTGGTGCGCATCGCGGGTCTGATCCGTGCCGATGACATCGCCACCGACAACACCGTGTCGTCGACCCGCGTGGCCGACGCGCGCATCACTTATTCCGGTACAGGTTCGTTCGCCGATACCAGTCAGCCAGGCTGGTTCGACCGATTCTTCCTCAGCCCGTTGTTCCCTTTCTGATAGCGGGATAGCCATGATCACGTTCAAGCAACTGATAGCGGCAGCGTTGCTCTCTCTGACGGCAGTCGGCGCGGTACAGGCCGAGCGTCTGAAGGACATCGCCAGCATTTCCGGCGTGCGCACCAACCAATTGATCGGCTACGGTCTGGTGGTGGGGCTGAACGGCACGGGTGACCAGACCACCCAGACGCCGTTCACCCTGCAGACCTTCAACAACATGCTGTCGCAGTTCGGCATCAAGGTGCCGGCAGGTTCCGGCACCGTGCAGCTGAAAAACGTCGCGGCCGTGGCGGTGTACGCCGACCTGCCGCCGTTCGCCAAGCCCGGCCAGCAGATCGACATCACCGTGTCGTCCATCGGTAACTCGAAAAGCCTGCGCGGCGGCAGCCTGCTGATGACCCCGCTCAAGGGTATCGACGGCAACGTCTATGCCGTGGCTCAGGGCAACCTGGTAGTCGGCGGTTTCGACGCCGAAGGTCGTGACGGTTCGAAGATCACCGTCAACGTGCCGTCGTCGGGCCGCATCCCTGGCGGTGCTTCGGTAGAGCGTGCAGTGCCGAGCGGTTTCAATCAGGGCAACACTCTGACCCTGAACCTCAACCGCAACGACTTCACCACCGCCAAGCGCATCGTCGACAAGATCAACGACATGCTTGGCCCTGGCGTCGCCCAGGCCGTGGACGGTGGTTCGGTGCGTGTCACCGCGCCGCTGGACCCCAACCAGCGCGTCGATTATCTGTCGGTACTGGAAAACCTCGAAATCGATCCGGGCCAGACCTCGGCCAAGGTCATCATCAACTCGCGGACCGGCACCATCGTCATCGGCCAGAACGTCAAGGTGTCGCCAGCGGCCGTCACCCACGGCAGCCTGACCGTGACCATCACCGAAGACCCTGTGGTCAGTCAGCCGGGCGCGTTCTCCAACGGCCAGACCGCCGTGGTGCCGCGTTCGAAGATCAATGCTCAGCAGGAACTGCACCCGATGTTCAAGTTCGGCCCGGGAACCACGCTGGACGAGATCGTCCGTGCGGTGAACCAGGTCGGCGCGGCACCGGGCGACCTGATGGCGATTCTCGAAGCCTTGAAGCAGGCCGGCGCGTTGCAAGCCGACCTGATCGTGATTTAAGGAAGCTGGAATGAATATCCCAAGTGGCGGTGCGACGTCTGCAACTGCAGCAGCCGATTCGGGGGCGTATACCGACCTCAATCGTCTGACCGCCATGAAAAACGGCGACCGCGACAGCGAGGCCAACCTGAAGAAGGTGGCTCAGGAGTTCGAGTCGCTGTTCGTCAGCCAGATGCTCAAGGCCATGCGTTCGGCCAACGAAGTGCTGGCCAAGGACAACCCGATGAACACCGCGGCGACGCGGCAGTATCAGGACATGTACGACCAGCAGCTGGCCGTGAGCATGTCCCGCGAGGGCGGCGGCATCGGTCTGCAAGACGTGCTGATGCGCCAGCTCTCGAAGAACAAGAGTGGCCAGACGACTGCGGCGACCCATGATCTGCATCCGGGTGCTGCTGCTCAGGCCGCGCAAGGGCAGAACGGTCTGGCCACGCGCATTGCCCAGCGGCCGCTGTGGGCCACCCGTTCGGTGGCGCCGGCGACCGGTGCCGACGGCACGCCGCACAACGATGTGGCTGCGCTCAACGCGCGGCGTCTGGCGCTGCCAAGCAAGCTGGCCGACCGGATCATGGCCGGCATCGTGCCGAACACTGCCGGTGGGCAGGACGCTGCCAGCGGCGCCACCACACTGAAGAATCGCATTGCGGTCTCCAATGCCGTGAATGCCGCGAAGAAAGCCGGCAGCCAGGGCAATGGCGACTGGACCATCGGCCCGGAATACACCGCAGCTTCCGATGCTTATGTGCGCACCCGGGTGCAGACCCCGCTGGCGCCGGGCAAGGCCGCGTTCGCCAACGCCGACGAATTCGTCGCCACCATGTTGCCGCTGGCCAAGGATGCCGCCGCGCGAATCGGCGTCGATCCGACCGTGCTGGTGGCGCAGGCGGCGCTGGAAACCGGCTGGGGCAAATCGATCATGCGTCAGTCCGATGGCAGCAGCAGTCACAACCTGTTCGGCATCAAGGCCCAGGGCGGTTGGCAGGGGCCTGAAGCGCGGGCGATCACCAGCGAGTTCCGCGACGGCAAGATGGTCAAGGAGACGGCGGACTTCCGTTCCTACGCTTCCTATGCGGACAGCTTCCACGACCTGGTCAGCTTCCTGCAGAACAACAATCGCTATCAAGCCACGCTGAAATCGGCCGATAACCCTGAACAGTTTGTAAAAGAGTTGCAGAAGGCCGGCTACGCCACGGATCCGGGCTACGCCAGCAAGATCTCTCAAATCGCGAAACAGATGAAGAGCTACCAGAACTACGCAGCCGCGTCGGACTCTTCCACGACTTTATAAGGTTTGAACCATGTCACTGATTTCTATTGGGCTTTCAGGGCTGAACGCCAGCAGTGCAGCGATGACCACCATCGGCAACAACACTGCCAACGTCGACACGCTGGGCTATTCGCGCCAGCAGGTGATGACCACAGCCAGCGCACAGCAGAACATCGGGGTCGGTTTCATCGGCACCGGTACCACGCTGTCCGACGTGCGTCGGATCTACAACGGCTTTCTGAACACCCAAGTGCAAACCAGTACGTCGCTCAACTCCGATGCCCAGGCTTATCTGGGCCAGGCGAGCAAGCTGGACTCGCTGCTGTCCGACAGTGCGACCGGCATCAGCACGGTGATGGCCAACTTCTTCACCAGCCTTCAGAATCTGTCTTCGGCGCCGACCGGCTCGGCCGAGCGTGCCGCGTTTCTCAAGAGCGCCTCGGCGCTGTCGTCGCGCTTCAACGCCCTGTCGACGCAGATGAAGGAGCAAAACTCCAGCATCAACAGCCAGATGACCACCGTCGCCGGGCAGGTCAACTCGCTGGCGTCGTCGATTGCCAGCCTCAACACCCAGATCACCCAGGCCCAGTCCACCGGTGGCACGCCGAACTCGCTGCTCGACGCCCGCGATGAGGCCGTGCGCCAGCTCAACGATCTGGTCGGCGCCAAGGTCGTGCAGAACACCAACGGCAACTACGACGTCTACATCGGCACCGGTCAGCCACTGGTCACCGGCGGCACCGCCAATACCCTGACGGCAGGGCCGAGCGACAACGACCCGAGCACCTACGCGCTCAAGCTCAACTACCAGAACAGCAGTGTCGACGTGTCGTCGGTCGTGACCGGCGGTACCCTTGGCGGCCTGCTGCGCTATCGCAGTGACGTGCTGCAACCGGCGGCCAACGAGCTGGGCCGTCTGGCCATGGTCGTGTCCGATCAGGTCAACAGCCAGTTGAACCAGGGTGTCGACGCCAATGGCGAGTTCGGCGCGAACATGTTCACCAGCATCAACGACCCGAGCCTGGTCAGCCAGCGCAGCACCGCCAACAAGAACAACAGCGCAGGCTCCGGCAACCTCGACGTGACCATCGCCAACACGGGCGCGCTGACCACCAACGACTATCAGGTGACCTTCACCAGCACCACCGGCTACAGCGTCAAGCGCCTGCCGGATGGCAAGGACATGGGCAGCTACGACCTGTCGACCACGCCGCCACCGGTGATCGACGGCTTCTCGCTCAAGCTCAACGGCGGCGCGGTCGCGGCCGGTGACAGCTTCAAGGTCAGCCCGACCAAGTCCGGCGCCGACGGCATCAAGACCGTCATGACCGACCCGAAAACCATCGGTGTGGCGGCTCCGCTGACCGGGACGATTGGCGCCAGCAACAAGGGCACCGGTGTGTTCAGCCAGCCGACGCTGAAAACCCAGGCGGATATCTACAACACCACTGCCACGACCGATCTGCGCAATGCCATTACCGGTAAGACGCCAATGCGTCTGCAGATGGGTGATGTGCAGCCGGACGGTTCGCAGACCTACTCGCTGGTGAATGCGCAGGGCCAGCCGGTCAACGACAAGAACGGCAACCCGATCACCGGCAGCATCGTGCCTGGTCAGAACAATGACCTGACCCTGGAAGTCGGCTACACCGACTCCTCGGGCGCGTCGCAATCGTTCTCCATCGGCATGTCGATTTCCGGTTCACCGACTTCCGGCGACACCTACAACATCGCCATGACCGGCGCTGGCTCCACGGACAACCGCAACGCTCAGGTCGCCCTCGATCTGCAGACCAAGCAGACCGTCGACACCGCCGCCGGCAACGGCACCGGCATGAGCCTGAGCGGTGCCAACAGCAAGCTGATTTCCACCGTCGGTGCACAGGCTGCGCAGGCCAAGGACGATGCCACCGCGACCTCGGCCGTGCTCGATCAGGCCACTTCCGCGCGCGACAGCGTGTCGGGCGTGTCGCTGGATGAAGAAGCCGCCAACCTGGTCAAGTACCAGCAGTACTACACGGCGTCTTCGCAGATCATCAAGGCGGCTCAGGCCATCTTCAGCACGCTGATCAACAGCCTTTAAGGAGTCGTAATCCATGCGTATTTCCACTACCCAGTTTTACGAGACCAGCGCTGCGAACTATTCGCGTACTTACGCCAACGTGGTCAAGACCGGCAATGAAGTGTCCAGCCAGGTCAAACTCAACACCGCCGGTGATGATCCGGTGGGTGCGGCTCGCGTGCTGGAACTGCAACAGCAGAGCAGCCTGCTGAACCAGTACAAGACCAACATCAACACTGTCAGCACCAACGTGGTGAACAGCGAAACCACACTGAATGCGATCACCTCGGCGATCCAGCGCGCTCAGGAGCTGGTGCTGTCGGCTGCCAACGGCACCAACAACGATCTGAACCGTCAGGCTTCGGCGTCAGAACTCAAGCAGTTGCAGGACCAGATCCTCGGCCTGATGAATTCCAAGGACTCGGCCGGCAACTACATGTTCTCCGGTTCGAAATCCAGCACCCCGCCGTACGCGATCAACCCGGATGGTACCTACAGCTACCAGGGCGACCAGACCAGGAACCTGCTCAACATCGGCACCGGCATCAGCATGGCCAGCAACACCACCGGCTGGGATGCCTTCGAGCAGGCGGTCAACACCACTCGCACCAGCACTACGCTGACCTCGCCGGCGGTGGACGACGGCGTGCTCTCGTTGTCCGGTGGCAGCGTCAACAACAGCACCACGTACAACAGCAAGTTCCTTTCCGGGGCGCCCTACAGCATCACCTTCCAGAGCAGCACGCAGTACAAGATTCTCGATGCTAGCGGTGCTGACGTGACCGCCGAAGCCACCTCGGCCGGCCAGTTCACCTCGAAAAACGCCACCGGCCAGAGCATCGGTTTCCGCGGCCTGGAACTGACCCTGAACGTCAACCTGAGCGAAACCCAGTATGGGGATTCCGCTCTGGCCGACGCGGCGATTGCCGGTCACTCGTTCCAGCTGGGCGTATCGCCAAGCACCATCAGCACTGCGCGCCTGCCCAACAACCCGTCGACCACGGTGATCACCGGCTCGTCGGTCACCGACCAGTCGAAGTTCGACAGCACCTTCCCGGAAGGCGGCGCGATCCTGCGTTTCACCAGCGCCACCACGTTCGAGATGTATGCTGCGCCGTACGATCCGGCCACCAGCCAGCCAGTAGACAGCGGTACCTTGGTCGGCACGCCGCCGAATGCCACGGCCACGGCCGCGGGTGTCACGTTCAATCTGAGCGGTACGCCGGCCACCGGTGACCAGTTCACTGCGCAGTCGTCGACCCAGCAGAACCAGAACATCCTCAACACCCTGGGCTCGATCATCAGCTCGCTCAACGGCAAGGTCGACGGTGATCCGATTGCCCTGCAGAAACTGCAGGCCAGCCTGACGTCGGCCATCGGCAACCTGCAAAGCGCTGCCACCCAGATTGGTGCGGCCATTGCCGACGGCGGTTCGCGTCAGGCCACGGCGATTGCCCAGGACACCACCAACCAGAACATGATCGACAACAACACCACCGAGTCGGGCACCATCACGGCCTCCGACCCGGTCGATGCCATTGCCCGCCTGACCCTGCAGAAGAACATGCTGCAGGCGTCGCAACTGGTGTTCACCCAACTGTCTTCGTTGAACCTGTTCAGCAAGCTGTAATCGCCTCACCGGACGGCGGCGCCGAAATTCTTCGGCGCCGCCACCGCCGAGCATCAACCGTTTTTGTCAGCGGTTACGCCGACCCCTTCAGCCCTGGGCGGCACGCCGCTCGTGAGTCCGCCCGTGAATTCAGCTCCCCTCGTCAGCATCGTCATTCCTGCCTACAACCCCCGTTTCTTCCAGCGCGCACTGCAAGGCGCGTTGAGTCAGAGCCATGCCAGCCTTGAGGTGATCGTCTGCGACGACTCGCGCGGCGACGAGATCCAACGGATGGTCGAGGCGTTCGCCGAAGTCACTCGGGTCGAGCTGCGCTACGTGCGCAACCCGCAGCGTCTGGGCTTCGTCGACAACCTGCATGCGTGTCTGGCGCAGGCGCGGGGCGAGTACGTCAAATTCCTCTGCGATGACGATCAGTTGTTTTCTCAGGCCGTGCAGATGCAGGCCCGGCAACTGCAGATGCACCCTGATGTGAATCTGGTGCTGGGGCTGCGGCTGTTCTGGGATGCCGACGACGTGCAACTGCCGGCGCGCCTGGAGAACAGCGCACTGGCGCCGCGCGGCGCGGTGTACAAGGGCTCGGACCTGCTGGGGATTTTCGAGGCGTTTCCGATCAACTTCGTCGGCGGCTTCAGCAGCTCGATGTTCCGCCGCGCCGATTTGCTGGAACTGCTGCCGGCGCTGACCCAGCCGGGGCACCGCTTCGTCGCGTCGCTGGACCTGGCGCTGTACATCTGCCTGATGAACCGTGGCAACGTGGTGGTGCTCAACAACGTGTTGAGCGTCGAGCGCCTGCATCATGATCGCCTCAGCCATCAGCAATCGATGAAGGACGCCGCGCTGCAAGAGCGCGACTGGCTGGTGCAGATGCTCCAGGCACGCAGCAGCGAACAGGCACCGGCAAAAGGCTGGGTGCGTTATCAGCCGCTGACCGATGAAGAACTGACCGGTGGCCCTGCGTTGCCACGGGCCTGGGACGAGCTGCCGCTGAGCCGCTCACTGGGCACCAAGCAGAGCACTCAGCAGTGGCGGGTGGGGATCACCAGTGAAAGCTTCGCCGAACTGTACGGCCAGTGGCTCAGTTGCCGGACACTGACGCCGGTGCAGCAGGGCCAGTTGCCCAACGTCATCAGCCAGTGGCCGTCCCGGCCGAAAATCGTCCCGGTGATCATCGATGCCGATGGTCGTCGCGCCAGCCTGGCCGCGACCCTGGACAGCCTCGATCAACAACTGTATTCGCCGGAGCTGGTGCTGGTGCTGTCGAGCGCCTGCACCGAGGCGCGCCTTGAAGAGCGTGTCTTCACCTTGCCGCTGCAGGACGATCCTTACGCGCAGCTCAACGCGCTGTTGCCGCAGCTCGACGGCGCGCAGTGGTGCTATCTGCTCCAGGCCGGCGACCGTCTGGTGGCCCCGGCGCTGCTGATGCTGGCGGAACGCATCGCCATGAACGACGCGCTGCAGTGCGTCTACAGCGACGAGGGCGCGTTGCGTGAAGGCGAGTCGGCGGACCCGGTGTTCAAGCCGGATTTCAACCTCGACCTGCTGCGCAGCTATCCCTATGTCGGCCGTGCCCTGGCGTTTTCCCGGCGGGCGCTGCTGGAAGCCGGCGGTTTCGATTCAGACTTCGGCGTGCTGGCGCCCCACGATGCGCTCTGGCGCCTGTTTGAAAACGGCGGTGACGGCGCCATCGGCCATGTCAGCGAACTGTTGCTGGAATCGGCCTTCGCCTTGCCCAAGTGGCTGGCGCTGCCGGAAGTGGCCGAGCAGAACATCCGCGTGGTGCAGGCGCACCTGCAGCGCTGCGGCATCGCCCACGAGATTCGCCAAGGTGAAAAACTGACCCTGCTCAACCGCATCGAATACCGGCATCGCGAGCAGCCGCTGGTGTCGATCATCCTGATCGTCAAGGACCAACTGGCAGCCGTGCAGCGCTGCATCGAGACCCTGTTCGAGAAGACAACTTACGGTCGTTACGAACTGTTGATCGTCGACAACGGCAGTGAGACCCCCGAAGCCCGTGCCTGGCTGGCGGCGATGGCGCAACTCGACCCGGACCGCCTGCGGGTGTTGCGTCATCCGCAGAGCGTGCCGGTGGCGACCCTGTACAACGAAGCGGCCAGCGATGCGCTGGGCGACTACCTGCTGCTGCTCAACCCCTACGCGATGATCACCTATGGTGACTGGCTCGGCGAGTTGGTCAGCCAGGCCCAGCGCCCGGAAGTCGGTGTGGTTGGCGCCAAGCTGTTCAACGCCAGCGGGCAGGTGCTGCATGCCGGCCTGATTCTCGGTCTGCACGGACCGGCCGGCGTGCCGTTCCACGGTGAAGACCTGCACGCCAGTGGCTACTTGCAACGGCTGCAAGTGGTCAGCGACCTGAGCGCCGTGGGTGGCGATTGCCTGATGATCCGCAAGCGTCTGTTTGCCGACCTCGGCGGCCTGGACGAGGCCGAGTATGGCAAGGGCCTGAGCCCGGTCGACCTGTGCCTGCGGGTTCGCGAGAGCGGACATCTGGTGGTGTGGACGCCCCACGCGCTGTTGGCGCTGGGCGTGCAACCGCCGGTCAGTGCGACCCCGGAACTGCGTGAGCTGCAAGCGCTGGAGCAGGAGCGTTTCTACCTGCGCTGGCTGCCGGTCATCGCCCGTGATCCGGCCTACAACCCCAACCTGGCACTCAACAGCCTGGGCGGCACCAGCTTCAACCTGGAACCGGGCCTGACCACCGGCTGGTCGCCGTTCTCCAGCACGACCCTGCCGCGCATCCTGGCGTTGCCGATCAACGCTTCGGCCATCGGCCATTACCGCGTGACCCAACCGCTGATCGAACTGGAAGCGGCGGGGCGGGCGGTCGGCGTGATCAACTACAACCTGCCGAGCATCATCGACATCGAGCGCCAGTCGCCCGACATCATCGTGCTACAGGGCCGCTACAGCGAAGCGCCGATCGACGAAATCGTCGGCCTGAAAACTTATTCGAAGGCACGGCGCATCTTCGAGCTGGACGACTACGTCATCCACGTGCCGAAGAAAAACGCCCACGTGCGCAACATGCCGGACCGTCTGGAAATGGAGCGCCTGGTGCGCCGTGGCATCAGCCTGTGTGACCGGGTCGTGGTCTCGACCCAGCCGCTGGCCGATGCGCTGTCCGAGATGCACCACGACATCCGCGTGGTGCCGAACATGCTCTCGCCCCATTGGTGGACGGGGCTGCGCAGCCAGCGCCGCACTTCGATCAAGCCGCGTGTGGGCTGGGGTGGCGGCACCAGTCACTCCGGTGACCTGGAGATCATCGCCGAGGTGGTCCGCCTGCTGGCCGACGAGGTCGACTGGGTGTTCTTCGGCATGTGCCCGGAGGCGCTGCGCCCATACGTGCGCGAGTTCCACACCATCGTCGACCTGGCGCTGTACCCGGCCAAACTGGCGAGCCTGAATCTGGATCTGGCGCTGGCGCCGCTGGAGCACCACATCTTCAACGACTGCAAGAGCAACCTGCGTCTGCTGGAGTACGGGGCGTGCGGGTATCCGGTGATCTGTACCGACACGCTGGCGTATCGCGGCTACCTGCCATGCACGCGGATCTACACCAACAGTACGGAAGAATGGCTCGCCGCCATCCGCAGCCACCTCGACAACCCTGAGGCCAGCTACCGCCAGGGCGACGCGCTGCGCGAGGCGGTGCTGCGTGATTTCATGTTGCGTGATGACAATTTGCAGCATTGGGTCAATGGGTGGCTGGCAGATTGAGGGTGCGCGGCCCCTTGTAGGAGCTGGCTTGCCCTGCGAGCGCGCCGGGGTCGCGTCCGACCGAAGTCGTCGTAAAACCTGTGTCCTTGGCTTGTCTGACAC
The DNA here is from genome assembly GCF_044746785.1 of Pseudomonas sp. NPDC090208. Classification (NCBI taxonomy): domain Bacteria; kingdom Pseudomonadati; phylum Pseudomonadota; class Gammaproteobacteria; order Pseudomonadales; family Pseudomonadaceae; genus Pseudomonas; species Pseudomonas sp. NPDC090208. The sequence goes on along the minus strand of NZ_JBIVCU010000007.1, from coordinate 48,684 downwards.
TCCGCCGAGTCTGCTAACGCAGCCTTGTTTCGCCTCGCGGCGAGTTACGCGGTCAAATGTAGGAGCTGGCTTGCCCTGCGACCGGCGACGAAGTCGTCGTAAATCCTGTGCATGCGGTGTGTCTGACAGATTGCATTGGCTGCTAACGCAGCCCTGTTTCGCCTCGCGGCGAGTTACTTGGAAAAGCCCCAAGTAACCAAGGGCTCTCTACCCCGCCATACGGCATCTCGCCTAGGCTCGATGTACCCGCACTCCGGCGACACTCCGTGGGCCCGCCGCGAATGGGCCATCCATGGCCCACGCGGCTCTCGCGACATCCTGTCGCTCGGCCCACTGCGCATCGCCTGCGTTCGGCCTTCTGGGACGGGGCCCCAAGATCAAAATCCAAAGCAAGATCAAAAGCCGGCGAAACACGCACACTGTGGGAGCGGGCTTGCCCGCGAAGGCGTCCTCAAGATCGCCACCGCCGGCAAGCCGGACTGCTACGGGTGGTTTTGCGTTGTACCTGTAGGAGCGCGCTTGCCCGCGATGGCGTGCGGGTTGACGCCGCCATGGCCCTGAACAAGCAATGATCCACTGTGGGAGCGAATTCATTCGCGATAGGCATCCCGACCGACGCAAATCTGTTGCTCATGACACCGCATCGCGAATGAATTCGCTCCCACACCTTGTTCCAGTGCCCGGCAAATTTCAGCACTTCACTCAACCCCGTAGCGTGCAACAAAGAAGTGTGAGGCCACGGCAAAACCTGTGGGAGGGAGCTCTGCTCGCGATGGCGGTGGGACAGGCGACACGGTATTGGCGGGACTGGCGCTATCGCGAGCAGAGCTCCCTCCCACGGATGATGATGCTTATTGGATCTGGGCACGGCAGCACAATCTGCAGAATCACCACAGACCCTGTGGGAGCGGGCTTGCCCGCGAAGATGGCGGGCAGTCGACATCGCGTTGTCTGACCTGACGCCTTCGCGGGCAAGCCGCGCTCCCACGGCATTCGGCCAGAATCAAAGGCAGATGGTGCACACCGCCCCGTAGCAGTCCGGCTTGCCGGCGGTGGCGATCTTGAGGACGCCTTCGCGGGCGAGCCCGCTCCCACAGGGAGTGTGTGTTTCGCCGGCTTTTGATCTGGCTTTTGATCTGTTTTTGATCTGGGGCCCCGTCCCAGAAGGCCGAACGCAGGCGATGTGGAGTGGGTCGAGCGGCATGGATGCCGCGAGAGCCGCGTGGGCCATGGATGGCCCATTCGCGGCGTGCCCACGGAGCGTCGCCGGAGTGAGGGCATGCCGAGCCAAGGCGAGGCACCGTATGGCGGGGATAAGAGCCCTTGGTTACTTGGGGCTTTTCCAAGTAACTCGCCGTGAGGCGAAACAGGGCTGCGTTAGCAGACCATCAGTACATCAGGCACACCGAGTGCGCAGGATTTACGACGACTTCGTCGCCGGTCGCAGGGCAAGCCAGCTCCTACAGCCGGTCGCAGGGCAAGCGCGCTCCTGCAAGGGGGCCGTGTAATCGGTCCTGCCACACCCCGCAACCGTCACTTTGCCGCCGCCGCAAAACTGGCGCGCTTCCTGCAAGTACCCCTGTATATCGCCATAAATCGTGCATTCCGGGCGCTGAGCCGGGATGCAGGCCGGTCGGTGGCGTGGATTATCCAGGTGGCCCGCGAAGCGCCAACAGCGCCAGCTTGAGCCCTGAACGGAACATGAGGGGAAGTGCAGTGAAAGCAGTAATTCTGGCGGGCGGTCTCGGGACCCGGATCAGCGAAGAGTCGCATCTGAAACCCAAGCCCATGATCGAGATCGGCGGAAAGCCAATTCTCTGGCACATCATGAAACAGTACTCGGCGCACGGCATCCACGACTTCGTGATCTGCCTGGGCTACAAGGGCTACGCGATCAAGGACTTCTTCGCCAACTACTTCCTGCACACCTCCGACGTCACCTTCGACATGCGCAACAACCGCATGGACGTTCACCAGAACTACAGCGAACCATGGCGCGTCACCCTGATCGACACCGGCGACGACACCATGACCGGTGGCCGCCTGCGCCGGGCCAAGCGTTATGTCGAAGATGAAGAGGCGTTCTGCTTCACCTACGGCGACGGCGTGTCGGACCTGAATATCGGTGAGCTGGTGGATTTCCACCGCAGCCACGGCAAGCTGGCCACCGTCACCGCCGTGCAGCCTCCTGGACGCTACGGCGCGCTGAACCGCGACGGTGATCGCGTGCTCGGTTTCACCGAAAAGCCCCGTGGCGACGGCGGCTGGATCAACGGCGGCTTCTTTGTGCTGTCGCCGAAGGTGTTGCCGTTCATCAACGACGACAAGACTTCCTGGGAATCCGAACCGCTGGCCGAACTGGCATCGAGGGACCAGTTGCGGGCGTTCCAGCACGAAGGTTTCTGGCATCCGATGGACACCCTGCGCGACAAGAATCAGCTCGAAGAACTGTGGCAGAGCGGGGAGGCTCCATGGAAGCAATGGAGCTGAGCCCCGCGTTCTGGCAGGGCAAACGGGTCCTGCTTACCGGGCACACCGGTTTCAAGGGCAGCTGGCTGGCGCTGTGGCTGAAAAGCCTCGGGGCCGAGGTCAGTGGTTTTGCCCTCGATCCGGGTACCGAGCCTTCGCTGTTTGAACTGGCGCGAGTGAGCGAGGGCATCGATGACCGGCGCGGCGATCTGCGGGATCTCGGCGCGCTGATGGAAGTGCTGGCCGACGTCGAACCGGAGATCGTCCTGCACCTGGCCGCGCAACCGCTGGTCCGTGAAGGCTATCGCGATCCGCTGGGCACCTATTCCAGCAATGTCATGGGCACCCTCAACCTGCTGGAAGCGATCCGTCAGGTCGGCGGCGTGCGCGCCTGCGTGCTGGTCACCACCGACAAGGTCTACGCCAATCAGGAGTGGGCCTGGCCCTATCGCGAGAACGAGCCGCTGGGTGGGCATGACCCTTACAGCAGCAGCAAGGCCTGCTGCGAATTGCTCGCGCAGTCCTACGCGGCGTCGTTCTTTCATCCCGACAAATACGCCGAGCACGGCCTGGCAGTTGCCACGGCGCGGGCCGGCAATGTGTTGGGCGGCGGCGATTTTGCTGCCGACCGCTTGATTCCCGATGTGCTCAAGGCCTGGTCGGCGGGCGAGCCTGTGACCCTGCGTTATCCGCAGGCCGTGCGCCCCTGGCAGCACGCGCTGGAGCCGCTGGCCGGTTATCTGTTGCTGGCTCAGGGCTTGTACTCCGAAGGCCCGGCGCTGGCCGGTGCGTGGAACTTCGGCCCCGGTGACAGCGACATGTGCACCGTCGGCGACGTGGTCTCGACCCTCGCCAGCCGTTGGCCGCAACAGTCCGCCGGTCTGCGCGTGGAGCGCAGTGAGTTGCATGAGGCCGGTCTGTTGCGCCTGGACAGCAGCCGCGCACGGCAACTGCTGGGCTGGCAGCCGCGCTGGTCGCTGCAAGAGTGCCTGCAGAACACCCTGGACTGGCACCTGGCGTGGCAGGCCGGCGAGGACATGCACGCCTTTACCCTTGGCCAGTTGCGCCAGTACACGGAGCGCCCATGAGCGAAATGCAATTGACTGCCTTGCCGCTCAACGGCCTGTTCAGCGTGGCGCACCGTCGCCATGCCGACCAGCGTGGGCATTTTTCGCGGATCTTCTGTGAAGGCAGCCTGGCGGCCTTCGGCCAGACCTTTCATATCCGTCAGATCAATCACTCCTGCACCGCCGAGCGTGGCACCGTGCGCGGCCTGCATTACCAGAAGGCCGAAGCGCCGGAAGCCAAGCTGATCACCTGCTTGCGCGGTGCGGTGTGGGATGTGGCGGTGGACCTGAACCCGGAGTCGGCAACCTTCTTGCACTGGCATGCCGAGCGCCTGGAAGCCGGCGATGGCCGCAGCCTGCTGATCCCCGCCGGATTCGCCCACGGTTTTCAGGCGTTGACCGACGATGCCGAGCTGCTCTACCTGCACAGCGCCGATTATTCGGCCGAGCATGAAGCCGGGCTGTCGGTGAACGACCCGCGTCTGCAGATCGACTGGCCGCTGCCTGTCAAGAATCTGTCGGCACGCGACGCTGGCCATCCCTTGCTGCATTCGACTTTTGCTGGAGTGCGTTTATGAATTGCCGTGGCTGTGGCGCGAAGCTTTCGCTGCCGCTGATTGATCTGGGCACTGCGCCACCGTCCAACGCCTACCTGCGTGCCGAACAACTGACGCAGGCCGAGCAGTGGGTGCCGCTGAAGGTCGATGTGTGCGAGCAATGCTGGCTGGTGCAGACCGACGATTACACCAGCGCAGAAACGCTGTTCGACGCCGATTACGCCTACTTCAGTTCGTTCTCCAGTTCCTGGCTGGCTCACGCCGAGCAGTACGTCGGCGAGATGGTCGAGCGCTTCGGCCTGAACGATGAAAGCCGGGTGGTCGAAATCGCCGCCAACGACGGTTACCTGTTGCAGTACGTGGCCCGGCGCGGCATTCCGTGCCTGGGCATCGAACCCACCCGCAGCACTGCGCAGGCGGCGCGGGAAAAGGGGCTGGAAATCCGCGAAGTGTTTTTCGGCGAGGCGACGGCCCAGGCGCTGGTCGGCGAAGGCTGGTCGGCCGATCTGATGGCTGCCAACAACGTGCTGGCCCATGTGCCGGACATCAACGATTTCCTGCGCGGTTTCGCCACCTTGCTGGCGCCGAGCGGCGTGGCGACGTTCGAATTTCCGCAACTGCTGTCGTTGATCGCCGGGCAGCAGTTCGACACGCTGTACCACGAACACTATTCCTACCTGTCGCTGACCGCCGTGCAGACCCTGTGCAAGCGCAACGGCCTGCAGGTATTCGATGTCGCACAACTGCAGACCCACGGCGGCTCGCTGCGGGTGTTCGTGCAGCGTGCCAACGGTCCGCAGACGGTGCAGCCTGCCGTTGCACAGCAGTTGCAGGCCGAACTCGACGCCGGGGTGAAAACGCCGCAGTTCTACGCGTCGCTGGCGCCGGCTGCCGAGCGCATCAAGCATGAGTTGCTGAGCTTTCTGCTCAAGGCCAAGGCCGAACGCAAGCGTGTCGTCGGTTACGGCGCTGCGGCCAAGGGCAACACGCTGCTCAACTACGCCGGGGTCAAACCCGACCTGCTGGCCTGGGTCGCCGATGCCAACCCGCACAAGCAGGACAAGTTCCTGCCGGGCAGCCGCATTCCGGTGGTGTCCACCGAGCGCATCGCCATCGAGAAGCCGGACTACGTGCTGGTGTTGCCGTGGAACCTGCTGCGGGAAATCGCCGGGCAGCAAAGCCAGGTACACAGCTGGGGCGGTCGCTTCGTGATTGCCGTGCCGGAGTTGACCTTCCTGTGAATCAGCGAAAAGTACTGGTCACCGGTGCCACCGGGTTCATCGGTCGCCATGTGGTCAAGTCCCTGCTGGCCCGTGGCTTCGCCGTGCGTGCCGTGGCCCGTGATGTGCAGAAGGCGCGGGCGCTGCCGTGGTTCGACGCGGTCGAGTTCGTTGCCGCTGACATCCATGGGCCTGACGTCGATGTCCGCGGCTTGAGCGACGGTGTCGACGCACTGGTGCATCTGGCCTGGCCAGGGTTGCCGGATTACGCCGGCCTGTTCCATTTCGAAACCACGCTGCCGGCGGATTACGCCTTCATCAAGGCCGTGGTCGAAAGCGGCGTGCCGCAGGTGCTGGTCACCGGCACCTGCTTCGAGTACGGCTTGCAGAGCGGTCCGCTGAGCGAGTCGACCCCGGCCCAGCCGACCAACCCCTACGGGCTGGCGAAAAACACCCTGCGCACCTTTCTGGAGGCGCTCAACCGGGTCACGCCGTTCACCCTGCAATGGGCGCGGATGTTTTATCTGCATGGCGAAGGGCAGAACCCGAGAAGCCTGCTGGCCAGCCTGGAGCGGGCCATCGACGCGGGCGATACGCAATTCAACATGTCCAGGGGCGATCAGTTGCGCGACTACCTGGCCGTGGAGCAGGCCGCCGACTGCCTGGTGACGATTCTTCAGCAGCGCGAGTTCGCCGGCATCGTCAACTGCAGCAGCGGTCGGCCAGTGTCGGTGCGCGCGCTGGTCGAGGATTACCTCGCCGCCCGTGGCGTGCAGATGACGCTGAATCTGGGGCATTACGGTTATTCGGTGCACGAACCGATGGCTTTCTGGGGCATCAATGATCGGCTGCTGCAGTTGATGGGGAATGATGATGTTGCATGAGTTGTATCGGGCGACCGACCTGCCGGTGTTGCAGAACCGCACGTTCGCCGACGCGCAGCAAGCCAGGCAGTCGGGGCGTGCCGATCTGGTGCTGGTGCAGGACGCCACCACCGGACTGATCTACAACCAGGCGTTCGATCCGGCCAAGTTGGTCTATGACCGTCACTACCAGAACGAGCAGGCGCATTCGGCGCCGTTCAAACAGCATCTGGAGGTGGTGGAAGGCATTCTGGCCCGGCATTTCAAGGGCAAGACCCTGATCGAAGTCGGTTGCGGCAAGGGTTACTTTCTGGAGATGCTCAGCGACAAGGGCTACGCCGTGACCGGCGTCGACCCGGCGTACGAGGGCGACAACCCGGCGGTGATCAAGGACTACTTCCGCCCCGGCATCGGTATCAGCGCCGATGGCGTGATCCTGCGCCACGTGCTGGAACACATTCCCGATCCGGTCGCGTTTCTCGCCGAGATCGCCGCCGCCAACCATGGCGGGCAAATCTACATCGAGGTGCCGTGCTTCGACTGGATTCTGGAGCATCGCGCCTGGTTCGACCTGTTCTACGAGCACGTCAATTATTTCCGCCTCGACGACCTGCGGCAGATGTTCGCCAACATCCACGAGTCGGGCTACCTGTTCAACGGGCAGTTCCTGTATGTGGTGGCCAACCTCGCCAGCCTGCGTCAGCCGGACGCCGAACAGATCAGGCCGGTGCAGATTCCTGCCGACTTCGACGGCAGCCTCACGCGGGCGCTGGACGTGATCAAGTCGGCGCCGCAGAACGGTGTCGCGGTGTGGGGCGGAGCGTCCAAGGGCGTGATCTTCTCGCTGTTCCTGCAACGCATGGGCATCGAGGTCGATTACGTGATCGACATCAACCCGCTCAAGCAGGGCCAGTTCCTGCCCCTCAGCGGCTTGCGCGTGTCGTCGCCCGAAGAGGCGATGAGCCGCTGGCCCAAGGGCACCCACCTGTTCGTGATGAATTCCAATTACCTAGACGAAATCAAACGGATGACGGCCGGCGAGTGTGTGTATCACGCCGTCGACGATGCCGTTTTCCATTCCCGGATCGAGGCAGCAAACAATGACTAACAACCCCGCTCAACAGTTCCAGCAAGAGTGCAAGGCCGAAGTGGCCGCGCAAGGCGAGGACAAGGCGCTGGTCGCGCTGGGTCAGCAGTTCTACAACGAATCTGCGCGGCACAAATACACCTACCACTTCTCGTGGATGGGCCGCCCGATCATCCAGACGCCGCAAGACATGATCGCCATGCAGGAGCTGATCTGGTCGGTGCGTCCGGACGTGATCATCGAAACCGGCATCGCCCATGGCGGCTCGATCCTGTACTACGCCTCGCTGCTGCAACTGATCGGCCACGGTGAAGTCATCGGCATCGACATCGACATCCGTCAGCACAACCGCGAAGCCATCGAAGCGCATCCGATGAGCCACCGGCTCAGCATGATCCAGGGTTCGAGCATCGATCCTGAACTGGTGGCGCAGGTGCGCGAGCGTGTTGCCGGCAAGAAAGTGATGGTGGTGCTGGACTCCAACCACACCCACGAACACGTGCTTGAAGAGCTGCGTCTGTACGGCCCGCTGGTGTCGGTCGACAGCTACTGCGTGGTGATGGACACCGTGGTCGAGGACATGCCTGAAGACGCCTTCCCGGACCGTCCGTGGGGCAAGGGTGATAACCCGAAGACCGCCGTGTGGCAGTACCTCAAGGAAAACGACGATTTCGCGATCGACAAGTCGGTGCAGAACAAGCTTCTGATTACTGTCGCCTCGGACGGTTATCTGCGTCGCGTTCGTTAACCCAAGCATTCAGAGTCTTCGCGTAGTCGAGCGGCTCGTCAGCATCAGGAAGAAGATATGAAAGTTCGTAACAGTCTGGACGGCGCAGCACCGCTGAATGAATTGCTGACCGTGGTGGTGCTCAGCCACAACCGCCCGGCATTCCTGCGCCGGGCGCTGGCGTACTACAGCGCGTTCTCCTGCAAGGTGCTGGTGCTCGACTCTTCGGCCCAGGCGCTGGACAGCGTCGAAACCCGGCTGCCGTCGGTGGACTACCGGCACCTGCCGCAGTACGCCTATTGGGGCTTCCAGGCCAAGGTGGGCTACGGCGTCGGTCTGGTCGAGACGCCGTACATGGTGCTCGCTGCCGACGACGACTTCATCGTGCAGAAATCCCTGGGTCAGGCCGTGGCGTTCCTTGAAGAACAGCCCGACTACAGCATGTGCCATGGCTACTGCATGATGTATGCGTCCCAGGCCAACAGCGTCGGTTATCTGCGCCGCGACAAGAAAGTCCGCGAAGACTATGACGACGAGCGCGCCGAAGACCGCATCGTCTCCTACATGGGCCAGTACCTGCCGCCGTTCTACGCCGTGACCCGCAGCCAGGTGTTGAAGGACTTCTTCAACGCCATGCCGGACAACGGGTTCGAGTGGATGGAAATCGGCCACGTGTTCTACCTGCTGGCACGGGGCAAGGCACGTGTCCTGCCGATCCCGTACGTGGTGCGCGAAGTCAATATCGGTAACTCGGAACACAACACCGAGGTCTACCACAAGCTCAGCTATCTGGACCCCAAGACCGTTGCCGAGCGTGAGGCGTTCGCCGAGTTTCTCGCCGCGCAGCCGACGCAACTGGCCGAAGGCGCCGAGCAGCGCAAGCAGTTCGCGCTGGTGGCGTTCGAAGCCATGGCCCAGGGCCTGCGTGACCGCGCGTCGCTGACCATCGAGCCGATTTTTCGCTCGATCTGGACCGACCCGCTGAGCAACCCGGAGCGCATTTTCGGGCCGCGTCAGTACGTCGAGATGCCGTTCTACAACCAGACCTTTTTCGACACCCTGACCGAGATCGAATACCTGCTGCACGCGATGCCGGCCGGTTACCTGCAACTCTCCGAACTGGAAGGCGTGTGGGTGCGTCAGCAGGCGCTGTTGCAGATCCACGACAACGATGTGCCGGAAACCATCCTCAACCGCCTGTGGCAGGCGGCGGAGCTGAGCCCGTTCAACCGCGAGGTGGTCAACGCTCTGGCGTTGCGCCTGTCCCAGCAGGTCGAAGCCGGCCTTGAAGAATTCGCCGACGACGCGCAGCGCATGGCGGATTGGGCGGCACGTCTGGCGGCAGCGCCGGCCTACGACTATCGCAAGACCTTTGAAGGCATGGGCTCCGGCCGCGTGCTCAAGTGGCTGGAAAGCCGCAGCCCTGATGCGGCGCAAGGCGTGGCCCTGAGTCAGCGTCTGGCCGAGGTGGGCGGTGGCCCGCAGTTCGGTCTGTTCCTGCTCAACATGGACGACGACATGGAGCGTCTGCAGGTGACCCTCGACAGTCTGGTCGAAGGCTACTGCAAGCGCTTCAAGATCGTCGTGCTGACCACTGGTGAGCCGCCAGCGGCGACGACGGTCAACAACACCCTGCATTTCGTCAAGGTGACCCGCAGCAACCACGTCGACAAGCTCAACCAGTTGATCCGTCAGACCGAGTGCGACTGGGTCATGCTGGCCGAGGTCGGCGACGTGTTCACCTCTGGCGGCCTGATTCGCGCCAGTCTGGAGCTGCAAGGGGCACCGGATTGCCGTGCAGTGTCGGTGGACGAGATTCAGCGTCTGGACACCCATGCGGTGGCCGATGTATTCCGCCCGGGCTTCAACCTCGATCTGCTGCAAAGCGTGCCGTCGCTGATGTCTCGTCACTGGCTGGTGCGTCGCGACGTGCTGCTGGACGTCGGCGGCTATTCGGCGGACTTCGCCGATGCAATGGAACTCGACCTGCTGCTGCGCATCATCGAAGACGGCGGCATGAACGGTCTGGCCCATCTCGATGAGCCACTGCTGGTCTGCCGTGCGCAGCCGCCGCAGGACAACGAGCATGAGCGACTGGCCCTGAGCCGTCATCTGGCTGCCCGTGGCTACAAGGCGCTGATCAGCTCGTCGCAGCCGGGTGTCTACCAGATCGACTATCGCCACAGCGCCCGTCCGCTGGTGTCGATCATCGTCAATGGCAGCGACGACCTCGTGGCCTTGCAGGCCTGCCTGACCAGCGTGCTGCAGCGCACCCGTTACAGCCTCTACGAAGTGCTGGTCGCCGTGTCGCCGGCGCTGGAAGCACCGCTGAACGCCTGGCTGGCGGAGCAGGGCAAGGACGCTGCGCAGGTGCAAGTGGTCGCCAACCGCGACGGCTTGAGCCACGGTGCGTTAATCAACGACGTTGCCGCCCACACCAATGGCGACTACCTAGTGCTGCTGGCCGGTGACAGCCAGGTGGTCAGCCCGAACTGGGTAGGCTCGCTGCTCAACCAGGCACTGCGCCCGGAAGTCGGCGCGGTGGGTGCCAAGCTCATCGACGAGCACGGCAAGGTCACTCAGGGCGGTCTGTTGCTGGGCTTCGAGGGCGCTGTCGGCTCGCCTTTCGTCGGCCTGAAAAAGGAAGACGACGGCTACCTGTTCCGTGCCGTGGTCGAGCAGAACCATTCGGCACTGTCCGGCACCTGCGTGATGGTGCGCAAAGAGGTGTTCGACGCCCTCGGCGGTCTGGACGAGTCGGCGTTCGCCAGTGCCTTCGGTGATGTCGACCTGAGCCTGAAAATCGCCGCTGCCGGCTTGCTGCTGGTGTGGACGCCGCAGGTGCAGATCATCCATCCGGGTGTGCTGCCTGACGACGCCGAGGCGCTGGCCGCGCTGCTGCAAAAGTGGGCCGGCGCGTTCGCCCAGGATCAGGCCTACAACGCTAACCTGGCCCTCACGGGCAAGGCTTACGCCCTCGGTGAAGCCGGCGGCACTCACTGGCAAGAGTTCCTGGCGTAAGCGCGACAGGTAAAGGACGCAGTCATGTTCAACGGCAAATCGGTTTTCATCTCTGGCGCCACCGGCTCGTTCGGTCGGCAGTTCATTCGCACCCTGCTGGCGCGCTATCAGCCGCGCCGCGTGGTGGTGTTTTCCCGCGACGAACTCAAGCAGTACGAGATGCAGCAGGAGTTCAACGCGCCGTGCATGCGCTATTTCCTCGGTGACGTGCGCGATGCCGAGCGTCTCAAGCTTGGCATGCGCGGCATCGATTACGTGGTACATGCCGCCGCGCTCAAGCATGTGCCGGCCGCGGAATACAACCCGACCGAGTTCATCCGCACCAACGTCAACGGCGCGGAGAACATCATCGCTGCGGCCATCGCCAACGGCGTGAAAAAGGTCATCGCGCTGTCCACCGACAAGGCAGCCAGCCCGATCAACCTGTACGGCGCCACCAAGCTGCTGTCGGACAAGCTGTTCGTCGCCGCCAACAACATCGGCGGCGAAGAGCAGACCCGCTTTGCCGTGGTGCGCTACGGCAACGTGGCCGGTTCGCGCGGTTCCATCGTGCCGTTCTTCAACAAGCTGATCGCCGGCGGCGCGAAAGAGTTGCCGATCACCGACGCGCGCATGACCCGCTTCTGGATCACCCTGGATCACGGTGTCGATTTCGTGATGCAGAGCTTTGCGCGCATGCACGGCGGCGAAGTGTTCGTGCCGAAGATCCCGTCGGTGCGCATCGTCGACCTGGCCCAGGCCATGGCCGCCGATCTGCCGCACAAGCTGGTGGGCATTCGTCCGGGCGAGAAGCTGCACGAACTGATGGTGCCGCAGGACGATGCGCGCATGACCCTGGAGTTCGACGACCACTACACCATCGTGCCGTCGATCCGCTTCAACAACGTCGACAGCGATTTCGCCGTCGACGCCACGGGCGCCAAGGGCCGGCCGGTCAGCGACGATTTCGAGTACCGCTCCGACACCAACCCGGACTTCCTCTCGATCCGCCAGATCGGCGATCTGCACGCTGGCGTCAAGGCATGATTCCCTACGGCCGGCAGAGTCTCGATCAGGCGGACATCGACGCCGTGGTCGAGGTATTGCGCTCGGACTGGCTGACCCAGGGACCGACCATCGAGCGCTTCGAAGCGGCACTGGCCGAACGCTGTGAAGCCGCGTTCGGCGTTGCCGTGAGCAACGCCACCGCCGCCTTGCACATCGCCTGTCTGGCGGCGGGACTGGGGGAGGGCGACTGGCTGTGGACCAGCCCCAACACCTTTCTCGCCTCGGCCAACTGCGGACGTTACTGCGGTGCCGGGGTGGACTTCGTCGACATCGATCCGCTGACCTGGAACCTCGACACCGACGCGCTGGCGCGCAAGCTGGACATCGCCGAGGGCGAAGGCCGGCTGCCGAAGGTGCTGGTGGCGGTGGCCTTTTCCGGACAGAGCTGCGACATGCGCGCCATCGGCGAGTTGTCGCGGCGCTACGGTTTTACCGTGATCGAAGACGCCTCCCATGCCGTCGGTGCGCGCTATGCCGGCCGCCCGGTGGGCTGCGGCGAGTTTGCCGACATGACCGTGTTCAGCTTTCACCCGGTGAAGATCGTCACCACCGGCGAGGGCGGTCTGGTGCTGACCAACCGGCCAGAGCTGGCCGAGCGTCTGCGCCGCCTGCGCAGCCACGGCATGACCCGCGACCCGGTGCAGATGGACGAAGCGAGCCATGGCCCGTGGTATTACCAGCAGGTCGAGCTGGGCTTCAATTACCGCATCACCGACATGCAGGCAGCACTGGGCCTGTCGCAGTTGAACAAGCTGGACGAATTCATTGCCCGGCGCCGGGTGCTGGTCGCGCGTTACCAGACTCTGCTGGCCGATCTGCCGCTGACGTTGCCGACGCTGCAGGCCGAGGCCGAATCGGCCTGGCACCTGTACGTGGTGCGGCTGCAGACCGAGCGCCTGCAAGCCAGCCACCGGGCCATTTTCGAGGGGCTGCGGGCGGCCGGCATCGGCGTCAACGTGCATTACATTCCGGTGCACCTGCAACCGTATTACCGGGACCTGGGGTTCAAGGCCGGGGACTTCCCCGAAGCCGAGGCCTACTACGCCCAAGCCATCAGTCTGCCGCTGTTCCCGGCGATGACCGATGGGCAACAAGATTTTGTGATCGAACAGCTGCGACGGCTGTTGGTCCTCTCCGAGCGGATGGATGCAAACGATGCGTGAGTTGAGTGAACAAGAACGGTTCTGGCAGGGCGATTTCGGTGATGAGTACGTGGAGCGCAATCAGGGCCACGGACTGATCGCCAGTAACGTCGCCCTGTTCGGCAAGGCCCTGAGCCGCGTGCAAGCGCTTGAGAGCGTGCTGGAACTGGGCACCAACACCGGCAACAACCTGTTGGCGCTCAAGCAACTGTTGCCGAACTGTGGGCTGAATGGCGTAGAGATCAACGCCAAGGCCCACGCCCAGGCGCAGGCGCTGGAGATCGCTGACGTCTGGCACGGCTCGCTGCTGGATTTCCCCCGCGAGCGTCGCTACGACCTGACCCTGAGCAAGGGCGTGCTGATTCACCTGGCCCCCGAGTTGCTGAATCAGGCCTACGATCAGCTGTATCACCTCAGCGCGCGCTACGTGTTGATCGCCGAGTATTACAACCCGGCGCCGATGGAGGTTTCCTACCGCGGCAACAGCGGCAAGCTGTTCAAGCGCGATTTTGCCGGCGAGATGCTCGACCGTTTCGCCGACCTGCAATTGCTCGACTACGGCTTCGTCTATCGCCGCGATCCGCAGTTCCCGGCCGATGACGTCACTTGGTTCCTCTTGGAAAAGCGTCCATGAGCAGCGTCGCGATCATCCCCGCACGCGGTGGCAGTCAACGCATACCGCGCAAGAACCTGAAGCCGTTCAATGGCGAGCCGATGATCGTCGGCTCGATCCGTACGGCGCTGGACAGCGGGGTGTTCGATGCGGTGGTGGTCAGCACCGACGATGAAGAAATCGCCGAGGTGGCGCGTGCCCACGGTGCGAGCGTGCCGTTCATGCGCCCGGCCGAACTGGCCGACGCCTACACCGGCACCGCCGCGGTGATCCAGCACGGCATCGCCGCGCTGGAGCGGCCTTATGATTTTGTCTGCTGCATCTACGCCACCGCGCCGCTGTTGCAGGCGCGGTATCTGCGCCAAGGCCTGGAAGCACTCAAGGCGGCGCCGGACAAGTCCTACGCGTTCTCCGTGTGCAGCTTCGGTTTTCCGATCCAGCGTGCGCTGAAGATCAATGCCGACGGCAGCCTGGACGCCATGCACCCCGAATATCGCAACGTGCGCTCGCAGGACCTGCCGGCAGCCTGGCAGGACGCCGGGCAGTTCTATTGGGGGCGCCGCGAGGCCTGGCTGCGCGGCGACGTGATTTTCTCCGACGTCAGCCTGCCGGTGATCCTGCCCCGGCATCTGGTGCAGGACATCGACACCGAAGAAGACTGGCTGCGCGCCGAGTATCTGTACGCCGCGCTCAAGGCGGGCGGGGAGCTGCAGCCGTGAGGGTGTTGATCCGGGCGGATGCCTCGACGGCCATCGGCAGCGGCCATATCGCCCGCTGCCTGACCCTGGCCCAGGCGCTGCGCAACGACGGTGCCGAGGTGCAGTTCGCCTGTCGGCGCTTGCCCGGTCATTCGTTGCAGCGTCTGCGCGAGGAGGGTTTCGTCAGCTGGGCGTTGCCCGAGCACTATGCCGAGGAATCGGGTAGTGCCGATATCGAAGCCTGCCTGCCCTGGCAGCAGGACATCGATGCGCTGGGCGAGCAACTGGCCGATGAAGCCTGCTTCGACTGGCTGATCGTCGATCACTACGGCCTTGATGCCCGCTGGGAAACCGCTGCGCGGCAACTGGCCACGCGGATCATGGTCATCGACGATCTGGCCAACCGGCCCCACGCCGCCGACCTGTTGCTTGATCAGAACTACAGCGCGCAGGTGCAGGATCAGCCCTACGCAAAATGGATCGGGCCGCACTGCCGGACCTTGCTCGGCCCGCGTTTCGCGCTGATGCGTGACGAGTTCCAGATCGACGCCATCGTCATCAAGCCTCGGATCGAACGGGTGCTGGTCAATTTCGGCGGCTTCGATGCGGCGCGCCAGGTGTACACGACGATGCTGGCGTTGCAGGACTTCGATGACCTGCAGGTGGATTTCGTCGCCGGGCTGCACAACCCGGAATGGGTGGCGATGGTTCGCCTGGCCGAGTCTCGTCCGAACTGGAACCTGTACACCCTGGTCAGCGACTTCTCCGACCTGATGCGCCGCGCCGACCTGTTCATCGGTGCGGGCGGCGGCACCACCTGGGAGCGTGCGGCGCTGGGCCTGCCGACCGTCTGTATCACCGTCGCCCACAATCAGCAGCTCAATGCGCGGTTGCTCGGCGAGGCGGGCGCGCATCTGTATCTGGGCGCCCACGACAGCGTCGATTCGCAACGGCTGACCGAGGCGGTCAACCTGCTGCGCGACAATCCGGCCCTGCGCCAGAGCTTCGCCGAACGCTCCCGTGCGCTGGTCGACGGCAAGGGCGCGCAGCGGCTGGTGGCGGCCCTGTTGGCACCGGTGCTGGAACTGCGGCCGGCCAGCGAGCTGGATGCGACGCTGTTGTTCGAAGGACGCAATGCCGAACATGTTCGGCGTTGGGCCTTCAACAGCGACCTGATCGATTGGGACGGCCATGTGGCCTGGCTCGCCCGTAGCTTGCAGGATCCACAGCGGCTGATCCTGGTCGGCGAAACGACTCGGGGGCCGGTGGGCATGCTGCGGTATGACCGCAAGGGTGAGCAGGCCGAAGTGTCGATCTATCTGTTCGAAGGCCAGACGGGTGTCGGCTGGGGCGCGGTGCTCATGGCCGGCGGCGAGCGCTTCCTGCGCCGTCACTGGCCGCAGGTGCGGACCCTTCATGCGCAGGTGCTGCCTGACAATGCGGCATCGGTGTCTCTCTTTCAAAAGGCCGGCTACGCGCGGGCCGAGTGTCATTTTCAGCGAGTGCTCGACGATGAATAGCTTCAAGATCGGTTCCAGAACCATTGGCCCGGACGCTGCGCCGTTCGTCATTGCCGAAATGAGCGGCAACCACAACCAGTCACTGGACCAGGCGCTGCGCATCGTCGAGGCCGCCGCCAAGGCCGGCGCTCACGCGTTGAAGCTGCAGACCTACACCGCCGACACCATGACCCTGGACATCGCCGAGGGCGAGTTCTTCATCAAGGACCCGAACAGCCTGTGGGCCGGTTCGTCGCTGTATGCCCTGTATGAACAGGCCCACACACCGTGGGAATGGCACGCGCCGATCTTCGCTCGCGCCAAAGAGCTGGGACTGTTGGCGTTCTCGACACCGTTCGACGAAACCGCCGTGGATTTCCTCGAAAGCCTCGACGTGCCGGCGTACAAGATCGCCAGTTTTGAAAACACCGACATTCCGTTGATCCGCAAGGTGGCGGCCACCGGCAAGCCAATGATCATTTCCACCGGCATGGCCAGCGTCGCCGAACTCGACGAAAGCGTGCGCGCGGCCCGCGAGGCGGGGTGCAGGGATCTGGTGCTGCTCAAGTGCACCAGCACCTACCCGGCGTCGCCGGAAAACAGCCATATCCGCACCATCCCGCACCTGGCCGGGTTGTTCGGCTGTCAGGTCGGCCTGTCCGATCACACCATGGGCGTGGGCGTTTCGGTGGCGGCCGTGGCGATGGGCGCGACGGTGATCGAAAAGCACTTCACCCTCGACCGCGCCGATGGCGGGGTGGATGCGAGTTTCTCACTGGAACCGGCGGAGATGGCCAGTCTGGTCATCGAAACCGAGCGTGCCTGGCAGGGGCTGGGGCAGGTGCATTACGGGGTTACCCAGGCCGAGCAAAAGTCCCTGCAATACCGCCGCTCGCTTTACGTGACCCGCGATATTGCCGAAGGCGAAGCCTTCACCCGCGACAACGTCCGCGCCATCCGCCCAGGCATGGGCCTGGCCCCGAAACACATCGACCGCGTATTGGGCCGCACCGCCCGCCAGACGCTGCGGCGGGGTACGCCGTTGAGTTGGGACGTGGTGGGGTAACAGGTTTCCTTGGCTTGCCGTGTCTCACCTCCGGCACGTTACGCCAACCCTTGTAGGCGCTGGCTTGCCCGCGATCGCATGTAGGAGCTGGCTTGTCCTGCGACCGGCGACGAAGTCGTCGTAAAACCTGTGCACGCGGTGTGTCATTTGGATTGCTGGTCTGCTAACGCAGCCCTGTTTCGCCTGGCGGCGAGTTACTTGGAAAAGCCCCAAGTAACCAAGGGCTCTTTACCCCGCCATACGGTGCCTCGCCCAGGCTCGGCATGCCCTCACTCCGGCAATGCTCCGTGGGCCCGCCGCGAATGGGCCATCCATGGCCCACGCGGCTCTCGCGGCATCCATGCCGCTCGGCGCCACTGCGCATCGCCTGCGTTCGGCCTTCTGGGACGGGGCCCCAAGATCAAAAGCTGAAAAGCAAAAGCCAAGCGAGCGCATTCCCTGTGGGAGCGGGCTCGCCCGCGAAGGCGTCCTCAAGATCCCCACCGCCGGCAAGCCGGACTGCTACGGGTGGTTTTGCGCTCTCCTACAGATGTGTGGACGCCAAACCAGGTTGAGGTCACTACAGACCATTGTGGGAGGGAGCTCTGCTCGCGATGGCGGTCGGTCAGGTGGCACAGCATCGTCTGAATTGACGCTTTCGCGAGCACGGCTCCCTCCCACAGGTATTTGGTGTTTGCAGGATCTCGGCATGGCAACACAGTCCATGGAGCCAGCACGGACACTGTGGGAGTTACGAGGGTCGCGAAAGCGGTTTACCTGACCCGCCGCCTTCGCCAGCAAGCCGGCTCCTACGGCCTTCGGCCAGAAGCCAAGGCAGATTGCATGCGCAGATCTGTAGCAGTCCGGCTTGCTGGCGGTGGCGATCTTGAGGACGCCTTCGCGGGCGAGCCCGCTCCCACAGGTATCCGTGGTCCGCAAGACCGCACGCGTTCATCCAGAGCCAGGCCGACCGGTCGGTCGCCTCGGCGGGTTTTTGATCTTGGGGCCCCGTCCCAGAAGGCCGAACGCAGGCGATGTGGAGTGGGTCGAGCGACAGGATGTCGCGAGAGCCGCGTGGGCCATGGATGGCCCATTCGCGGCGGGCCCACGGAGCATTGCCGGAGTGCGGGTATGCCGAGCATTAGCGAGGTACCGTATGGCGGGGTAAGAAGCCCTTGGTTACTTGGGGCTTTTCCAAGTAACTCGCCGTCAGGCGAAACAAGGCTGCGTTATCAGACTCGGCGGAGTAACTGACACACCGAGTGCGCAGGATTTACGACGACTGCGTCGCCGCTCGCAGGACAAGCCAGCTCCTACATTTGACCGCGTCACTCGTCGCGAGGCGAAACAGGGCTGCGTTAGCAGACCAGCAATACATCAGGCACACCCCATGCGCAGGATTTACGACGACTTCGTCGCCGGTCGCAGGGCAAGCCAGCTCCTACAGGCGTTCGCGTAACTCGCCGCCAGGCGAAACAGGGCTGCGTTAGCAGACCATGCGATCCTTCAGACAAACCGAGTGCGCAGGCTTTACGACGGGTTCCCCGCCGATCGCGGGCAAGCGCGCTTCTACAGGTCCGCGAAGGCGAAACCATGTCAATTACCTGTCTGAAAGCCAATCCACCCTTGCACAGCACCCGTCGGTCAGCTAAAAGCTTGTAAAACTTTTGGTGACCTGTGAGTCATAACGGGCATCTTCACTGTATCGTGCTTGCAGGCAGTGAAGGCATCAGGCTGATTTCAGAGACTTTCTGGTCACGCGACACCCTTCCCGTTGCCACTTTTTCGGCCTCAAGCCCCGGATTTCCATGCCCCGCCTGTTGGCGCCGGGTAATGTTCAGCGTTTTTTATCGGGAAGCCATGATGATTGGCATAAAAAGCATAGCGAGTTACGTGCCTGCCGCCGGCGTCGACAATTACGCGCAAGGCGCAAAATTCGGCAAGGACGAAGACTTCATTTTCGGCAAGATCGGTTCCACCTTCCTGCCGCGCAAGGACGACACCCAGGAAACTTCCGACCTCTGCGTCGAAGCCGTGAACAAACTGTTCGCCAACAACCCTGAGCTGTCGCGCGACTCCATCGACGCACTGATCGTCGTCACCCAGAACGGCGACGAAGAAGGCCTGCCACACACCGCTGCCATCGTTCAGCACAAGCTCGGCTTGCCGACCCACATCGCGGCGTTCGACATTTCGCTGGGCTGCTCCGGCTACGTCTATGGCATCTACGCACTCAAGGGCTTCATGGAAGCCGCCGGTCTGAAAAACGGCCTGCTGGTGACCGCCGATCCGTACTCGAAAATCGTCGATCCGGAAGACCGCAACACCACCATGCTGTTCGGTGACGCCGCCACCGCCACCTGGATGGGCGAAGATGCGCCTTGGCAGTTGGGCAAATCCAAGTTCGGCACTGACGGTTCCGGTGCCGAGTTCCTCAAGACCATCAACGGCAACTTCTTCATGAACGGCCGTCAGGTGTTCAACTTCGCCCTGATCAAGGTGCCGGCGCACCTCAATGAACTGATGGAAGAGTCGGGCCTGCAATCCTCCGACATCGATGCGTTCTGCATCCACCAGGGCAGCGCGGCGATTGTTGATTCGGTCGCCAAGCGTTTTGAAGAAGGCGGTCAGGCGGAGAAGTTTGTCAAGGACATGCTGGAAACCGGCAATACCGTGTCGTCCAGCGTGCCGCTGCTGCTGGAAAAACACATGCTCGACGCGACCTGGAAGCGCGTGGCCATCAGTGGCTTCGGCGTGGGCTTGTCGTGGGGCTCGGCGATCCTTTATCGTCCCTGACCCTGAGTCACTTGAAAAACGGCGACGCTGATCTTCACGTCGCCGTTTTTCATTGTGCTTTCCACGTGCATTAAGGACTGTTGCCATGGGTGATATTTTTCGGGACAACCGGGCCGTCATCGAGCGGCGTTGGCCTGAGGTCGCCCGCCGACTCTCGGCTGAAAACGCCGATGACATTCCCGCTCAACTGGTCGAAGGCCAGGGTTCGACACTGAGTGTCGACGGCATTCAACTCACCAGCCGCCATGACCGCCTGGCCGAAGCCCGCATGCAGGCCGACAGCCTGCCGGCAGAGCGTGCCTGCGTACACGTCTATGGCACCGGCCTGGGCGATCTGCAGCGGGTACTGCTGGCCGATGAGCGCGTACAGCAATTGCACGTGCATGTCCTCAACGGTGCCCTGTTTGCCCTGATGTTGCGCTTGCTGGAACAGCAGGACTGGCTGAGCGACCCTCGGGTGCATCTCGCGTATGCGGCCGATCAGGCGGAAATCCAGCTGCCGTTCTTCGCCCTGCCGGCCGAGCTGGTGCTGGCCGACGATGCCAATGCGCGCATTCGTGATCGGCTGGTCAGTGAGGTGCATCTGGCGTTCAACAACCAGGCGTTTGCCGCCGACAGCCCCGACAACCTTCGCCATCTGGAGCAGGGCAGGGCGTTGTTGCAGCGCGATACCGATGTCGCTGAGCTGTTCGGCAGCCAGCCGGGGCGCGAGGCGTTTGTCATCGCGACGGGGCCGACCTTGCAGCAGCATCTGCCGCGTCTGTTGAGCGTCTCCAAAGATCCGCAGCGGCCGCTGCTGATCTGTGTCGACACCGCGTACGTGCCATTGCGCAAGCAGGGCATCCGGCCGGATCTGGTGGTCAGCATCGACCATCAGATCACCTCCCGCCACTTGCCGCCGGATAACTCCGCCGGTATCGCGCTGGTCTATCTGCCGCGCCAGGACGCTGCGATGCTGGAGGCCTGGCAGGGGCCGCGCTACGTGGCGTATTCATCGAGCCCGATGTACGCACAGATCCGTCAGGAGATTCCGCGGGCGTCACTTCATGTGGCCGGTAGTGTGATTCATCCGGCCATCGATCTGGCGGTGAAAATGGGCGCCTCGCGCATCACCCTGTTCGGCGCTGATTTCGCCTTTCCAGGCGACAAGACCCACACCGGCTGGCAGGACGGCGACCTCGGCCCGGGGGCGAACATCGCCCGTCACTGGGTGCGCGACGGCCATGGCAATAAGGTCAAGACCCAGCTCAATTTCCGCAGCTACCTGATCGAGCTGGAGCGCTACATCGCCCGGCATCCCGACGTGCAGTTCTTCAACACCAGCCGCGACGGCGCACTGATCGCCGGCACCGAATTCGACCCGCAATGGACAGCGCCATGACCGCCAACGCTCACCTCATTGAAGATGCGCAACACTGCGCCCACCTGTTCCGTCTGGGTCGCGACATCGAAGCGGCGTTGAACATGGTCGAGATCATCGACGCTGCCATGCCATTAATCAGCACCCGTCCGGCAGCGGAACAGGCGCAGTGGACCCACGTCTTGAGCGAAATCCTGCAATGCCAGGAGCGGCAAGACTGGATCGGACTGGCCGACTGGCTGGACGTTGAGTTTGTGGGATTGTGTGCGGAAAGTTGATTTCCAGTTTGGCGTTAATTGAAGAAACGTCTGACACGCAAATTGAAACGGTGGAGTTGAAACGGTCCTTTCGGGCCGTTTTTTCATGTTTTTTCAAAGTGCTGGAATATGAATGGGTTAGCGCTGAAATACCCCGTCATCTGTCGGGTATCTCTCTGATTTGAATGGCTTTGTGGGTTAAAGCCGACTGTCCCTTCGACGATAACGAAACTGTAGGTTCCGCGGGAGAAATGGACTTCCCCGGTTAACGAGAGCCTGCATTTTTTTATCAAAGAAGGATCTCGAAAATGGCTTTAACCGTTAATACCAATACCACCTCGCTGGCCGTTCAGAAAAATCTTGGACGTGCGTCCGACGCCTTGTCGACTTCCATGGCTCGTCTGTCCTCCGGCCTGCGCATCAACAGTGCCAAAGACGATGCGGCGGGTCTGCAGATTGCAACCCGCGAAACATCGCAAATTCGCGGTCAGATGATGGCCATCAAAAACGCCAACGACGGTATCTCGATCGCCCAGACTGCCGAAGGTGCCTTGCAAGAGTCGACCAACATTCTGCAGCGTATGCGCGAGCTGGCTGTTCAGGGCCGGAACGGCACCAACAGTTCGGCTGACCGTGACGCACTGCAGAAAGAGTTTGTGCAGATGCAGGCCGAGCTTGATCGCAACGCGGGCTCCACCAACCTGAACGGCAAGAATCTGCTGGATGGTACTGCCGGTTCGATGACCCTGCAGGTGGGCGCCGATACGGGGTCTGCCAACCATATCGATATGGTGCTGAGCAGCAAATTCGACTCCGTTTCCCTCGCGGTGGGTAGCGGTACGCTCGCCATTTCCGGCACCAGTGCCAACTTCGCCGACAACATCGATAACGCGATCACCGCAATCGACGTCGCCATCTCCGTGATTGGTGCCACACGTGCGGATCTGGGTGCTGCGCAGAATCGCCTGTCGAGCACCATCGCGAATCTGCAGAACATCGTGGAGAACACCACGGCAGCGCAAGGTCGCGTTCAAGACGTCGACTTCGCCGCCGAAACCGCCGAGCTGACCAAGCAGCAGACCCTGCAGCAAGCCTCCACGGCGATCCTGGCGCAGGCCAATCAGTTGCCGTCGGCGGTGTTGAAACTGCTGCAATAACGTTTTTTTCGTCTATGGCGAAGGCGTGAGCCGGGCGCGTCGAGTGGCGCGTCCGGCTAAAAAAGCCCGGGAATCAAGGGCTTGATCAGGTGATTAAAGCTTGGGCGGTTTGCGCCGAAAAGCTGGGTATCCCCCGTCAAAAGCAGGGGTGGCGCTCTGGTGGCAAAAAATTTTCAAAAAGCCCTCAAGCTCCTTGCAGATACGACGATAAACATTACGAAGGTTCTCTAGGCCACCACCGGCAGTTGCCAGGGCCGGATAGCCGCAGCACCCAACTAACGAGGAATTCATCATGGCTTTAACCGTTACCACCAACACCACTTCCCTGGCCGTTCAGAAAAACCTCAACCGTGCTTCGGACGCTCTTTCGACTTCGATGACTCGCCTGTCTTCCGGTCTGAAAATCAACAGCGCTAAAGACGACGCCGCCGGCCTGCAGATCGCCACTCGCGAAACTTCGCAAATCCGTGGTCAGACTGTAGCTATCAAGAACGCCAACGACGGTATCTCGATCGCTCAGACCGCTGAAGGCGCTCTGCAAGAATCGACCAACATCCTGCAGCGTATGCGTGAACTGGCTGTTCAGGCCCGTAACGGTACCAACAGCTCGGCTGACCGTGACGCACTGCAGAAAGAATTCTCGCAAATGCAATCGGAACTGGACCGTACCGCTGGTTCGACCAACCTGAACGGCAAAAACCTGCTGGACGGTTCGGCCGGTACCATGACTCTGCAAGTCGGTGCTGACACTGGTTCCGCGAACCACATCGACATCGTGCTGAGCAGCAAGTTTGACTCCGCTTCCCTGTCGGCTGGCAGCGGTACCATCGCGATCTCCGGTACCAGCGCCAACTTCAGCGGCAACATCGACAACGCGATCACTGCAATCGACGCAGCAATCGCTAAAATCGGTGCTACCCGTGCTGACCTGGGTGCTGCTCAAAACCGTCTGTCGAGCACCATCTCCAACCTGCAGAACATCGTGGAAAACACCACTGCTGCACAAGGCCGTGTACAAGACACCGACTTCGCAGCTGAAACCGCTAACCTGACCAAACAGCAAACTCTGCAACAGGCTTCCACCGCTGTTCTGGCCCAGGCTAACCAACTGCCATCCGCTGTACTGAAACTGCTTCAGTAATCTCGGATTGAAGTTTGGCGGGGGAGTGTGCTTGCGTACTCTCCCGCTTTTTCACTTGAGAGGTGAGTGGACATGGACATGAGCGCCAAGCTGAACTTGTCTTACACAGCGGTGCAACCGGTGCCAGTGGTCGCGGAAAAGCCGGCTGTGGCACCTCAAGTCGTTTCCGAAACGCAGCCCGCTGCCAAAACGGACACGGCGACCCAAAAGGATTCCAATCCTGAAGATCACGATAAGGCATTGAAAGCCGCTGTGCAGGAAATCCAGAAATTCGTTCAGTCGGTACGGCGTAACCTGGAGTTCTCGATTGACGAGGCGTCCGGGAAAGTCGTCGTTAAAGTGATTGCCAGTGAAACCGGCGAAGTGGTGCGGCAGTTGCCGTCGGCTGAGGCATTGAAAATTGCCGACAGCCTGCAGAATGCGCACAGCCTGCTGTTCGACGCAAAAGTCTAAGTGGCATGAAACGTGAACGCGGTTCTTTTGAGCCACGCTGTTGTCAAAAGACCGACTCAAACTGAAGGGAGATACACATGGCTAGTCCAATCACTCCGTCCACCGGCCTCGGATCGGGCCTGGCGATCGGAGACATCGTTACTGCGCTGGTCAATGCCGACAAGCTGGCCAAGCAGACCCAGATCACCACGCAGACCAAACAAGTCACCACCAAACTGTCCGGGATCGGTACCCTGCAGTCGGCTGTGGCTGCGTTTCAGACTGCGCTGAAAACCCTGGGTGACAAGGACAATCCTGCGTTCAATGGCTATGCGGCCAAGTCGTCCAATGAAAACGCGCTGACAGTCACCTCTGACAACAACGCGGTGCCGGGCAACTACACCATCGTCGTCGACAAGATCGCGACCAGTTCCAGTGTCGCTACCGCTGCCTTTTCCGGCGGCGCCAGCAGTGCCATTCCGAGTGGTAACCTGAGCATCACTCAAAATGGCATTACCACCAGCTACACCATTCCGAGCGGCGCAACGCTGTCGTCGGTGATGAAGCAGATCAACGCCAATACCGACAGCACCAATATCAGCGCCAACATCATCACTGATGCCAATGGCTCGCGTCTGGTGCTGGGCTCGACCATTACTGGTGCGGGTTCGGATATCACGACCAGTAGTGATATCACCGGCTTCACCATTAATGCCAATACCAAACTGGATACGACTTCTGCGACCTCTGCTGGTTATGTCGGTACTCAGCCTATCGATGCATCCCTGACCATCAACGGCATGCCTATCACCAGCAAGAGTAACAAGCTGGATTCGACGGTGGGTGGCATGACCATGAACCTGGTAGCTCCAGGCACCTCCACGGTCAACGTCACCACCAACACCGACGGCCTGAAAACCTCGCTGCAGTCGTTCATCACCGCGTACAACGCCGTGGTGTCCGCTGTGTCGACCGTGACCAAGGCCACCATCAGCTCGACGCCCGACCCGGACACCGGTGCCACCGTGACCCCGGCTGCACTGACTGGCGACTCGATGCCGCGTTCGATCCTGTCGGCGATGCGCAACGAGCTGGTCACCACCGGCGCCGCCGGTAACCTGTCGGTGCTGTCGCAGCTGGGCATCACCACCTCGCAGACCGACGGTACGCTGTCGCTGGATGACACCAAGTTCAAGGCAGCGATGGACAAGGGCCTGGCCGGTGACGTGCAGCAGATGTTCAGTGGCACCACCGACACCAACGGCCTGCTGGCGCGGATGAACTCGGCGCTGGACCCGTTCACCCAGACCGGCGGCATGTTCGACACCCGCAAATCCAGCCTGACCACCCAACAGAACGATCTGCAGGATCAACAGGCTGCGCTGGACCTGCGCGTCGAAACCCTGACCGCGAGCCTGACCGCCAAGTACAACGCCATGGACTTGCTGGTCGGCCAGCTGAAAGCGTCTGCCAGCAGCATCACTTCGTTCTTCGATTCGCTCAATGCGCAGAAGTCGAGCTGACGCCTGAGCGTGAAAACAAAGACCCGGCCAGAGTGCCGGGTTTTTGGCATCTGGCCTTAAAGTTTTGCAAGGCTGTGTCGATACCCTGAATATACGAACTTCGAGTTGTACGAGGTAAGAACATGAATCGAATGGCAGCCCTTCGGCAGTATCAGAAGGTCAACTCACATGCCCAGACCGCCGTGGCCACGCCGCACCGTCTGGTGCAGATGCTGATGGAAGCCGGCCTGGACCGTATTGCCCAGGCCAAGGGTGCCATCGAGCGCAAGGATATTTCGGCCAAGGGTACGCTGATCGGCAAGGCCATCGAGATCGTCGGTGGTCTGCGTGAAGGTCTGGACATGGAAAAGCAGGGTGAAGCCCTGGCCCATGTCGACAACCTGTACATGTACATGATGAAGCGTCTGGCGGAAGCCAACATCAAGACCGACCCGAAAATTCTCGACGAAGTCACCGGTCTGTTGACCACCGTCAAGGAAGGTTGGGATGCGATTGGCGATCAACCGCCAGCGCTGTAAAAGGAGAACACCATGAGTGCTGCACTCAAGCGAATCGAAGAAACCCGCGAAGCCTTGGTCGATGCCTTGGCTCAGCGCGACTGGGAGGCGATCGGCAAGCTCGATCTGGCCTGCCGTGCCTGCGTCGACGAAGTCATTCGTGAGGCGAGCGACGATGAGCCCGAGTTACGCAGCAATCTGGAAGAGTTGTTGGGTGTCTATCGGCAACTGATAGATATTGCTGTAGGAGAGCGTCAGGCAATTGTCGATGAAATGTCGCAGATCCAGCGAGCGAAAAGCGCGGCAAAGGTTTACCATCTGTTCGGTTGACGCTCGGTTGAACGAAAAAAAATGTGCGCCATAAAATTGACTGTGTACGGTTTTTTGACTTAACTAGTGATGTTCACTAATTTCTGGTTGTTGTAGCGTCTCTGCGGACCATACAAGGCCAAGCTTGCCCCTGAATGGGCATCGAGTTGACTAGGGAAGTTGCTATTGCATGTGGCGTGAAATCAAGATTCTGCTGATCGATGACGATAGCCAGCGCCGCCGTGACATGGCGGTCATTCTGAATTTCCTCGGCGACGAGAACCTGTCCTGCTCCAGTACTGACTGGCAGCAAGTTGTCGGTTCTCTGGCGTCCACGCGGGAAGTCCTTTGCGTGCTGGTCGGCACCATCAATGCCCCGGGCAGTCTTCAAGGGCTGCTTAAGACCATCGCTGCATGGGATGAGTTCCTTCCTGTTCTGGTAATGGGCGAAAATTCTTTGGGCGAACTGTCCGAAGACTTGCGTCGACGTGTGTTGTCCACCGTCGAAATGCCTCCCAGCTACAGCAAACTGCTGGACTCCCTGCACCGCGCCCAGGTCTATCGCGAAATGTACGACCAGGCCCGTGAGCGTGGTCGCCAGCGCGAACCCAACCTGTTCCGCAGCCTGGTCGGTACCAGCCGTGCCATCCAGCACGTGCGCCAGATGATGCAGCAGGTGGCCGATACCGACGCCAGCGTGCTGATCCTCGGCGAGTCGGGTACCGGCAAGGAAGTGGTCGCGCGTAACCTGCATTACCATTCCAAGCGTCGCGACGCGCCGTTCGTACCGGTCAACTGCGGTGCGATCCCGGCCGAGCTGCTGGAAAGCGAACTGTTCGGTCACGAGAAGGGCGCGTTCACCGGTGCGATCACCAGCCGGGCCGGGCGTTTCGAGCTGGCCAACGGTGGCACGCTGTTCCTCGATGAAATCGGTGACATGCCGCTGCCGATGCAGGTCAAGCTGCTGCGCGTCCTGCAGGAGCGTACCTTCGAGCGCGTGGGCAGCAACAAGACCCAGAGCGTTGATGTGCGCATCATCGCAGCCACTCACAAGAATCTCGAAGACATGATCGAGACCGGTGGCTTCCGCGAAGACCTGTACTACCGCCTCAACGTGTTCCCGATCGAGATGGCGCCGCTGCGTGAGCGGGTGGAAGACATTCCGCTGCTGATGAACGAGCTGATTTCGCGCATGGAGCACGAGAAGCGCGGTTCGATCCGCTTCAACTCGGCCGCCATCATGTCGCTGTGCCGTCACGGCTGGCCGGGCAACGTCCGCGAGCTGGCCAACCTGGTGGAGCGCATGGCGATCATGCACCCGTACGGGGTGATCGGCGTGGCCGAGCTGCCGAAGAAATTCCGGTACGTCGATGACGAAGACGAGCAATTGGTGGACAGCCTGCGCAGCGATCTGGAAGAGCGCGTGGCCATCAACGGCCATACGCCGAACTTCGCCAACAGCGCGATGCTGCCGCCGGAAGGTCTGGACCTCAAGGACTACCTCGGTGGTCTGGAGCAGGGCCTGATCCAGCAGGCTCTGGACGATGCCAACGGTATCGTTGCCCGTGCAGCTGAACGTTTGCGTATCCGCCGCACCACGCTGGTGGAGAAGATGCGCAAGTACGGCATGAGCCGTCGCGAAGGCGATGACCAGGGCGACGAGTGACACCCGATTGACGCGTCAAAAACAAACCGCTGATTTTTCAGCGGTTTTTTTTCGGCACGGGGATTGCTAAGTCTCTTGCAACACACCGTTTAACTGACGGTTCGTCATGCGAGAGATCAACTATGCCCCAGGCCGCTCAGATGTCTTCCGGACCTGTTTCGACAGAAGGTTCGCAAGTGCAGTCGTCCCCGGAGTTGGAAAGTCGACAAGGGTTGGAGCAGGCATTCGCCCTGTTCAATCAGATGTCGGCGCAACTGACTGATTCCTACAGCCTGCTGGAAGCGCGGGTCACCGAACTCAAGGGTGAGCTGGCGGTGGTCAGCGCCCAGCGCATGCAGGAACTGGCGGAGAAGGAACGCCTGGCCAATCGCCTGCAGAACCTGCTCGACCTGCTGCCCGGCGGCGTGATCGTCATCGACGGTACCGGCGTGGTCCGCGAAGCCAACCCGGCGGCCATAGACCTGCTCGGCGAGCCGTTGATCGGTATGCTCTGGCGCCACGTCATCACCCGCTGCTTCGCGCCACGGGAAGACGACGGCCATGAAATCTCCCTGAAAGACGGTCGTCGTCTGTCGATCTCCACCCGTTCGCTGGATGCCGAACCGGGGCAGCTGGTGCTGCTCAACGACCTGACCGAAACCCGCCAGCTGCAGAGCCAGTTGGCGCGTCACGAGCGGCTGTCCTCGCTGGGCCGTATGGTCGCTTCGCTGGCCCACCAGATTCGTACGCCGTTGTCGGCGGCGATGATTTACGCCAGTCACCTGACCGAGCAGGCGCTGAACGTGGAAACCCAGCAGCGTTTTGCCGGGCGTCTGAAAGAGCGTCTGCACGAGCTGGAGCATCAGGTGCGCGACATGCTGGTGTTTGCCCGTGGCGAGCTGCCGCTGACCGACCGGGTCAGCCCGGCCGGTCTGGTGCAGGCGCTGGAGTCGGCGGCGCAGACCCATGTTCGCGATGTGACGGTGCGCTGGCAGTGCGATGCGCTGGACGGCGAGTTGCTGTGCAACCGCGACACGCTGGTCGGTGCGCTGCTCAATCTGATCGAAAATGCGGTGCAGGCCAGCGCGGCCAATGCCCGCGTCAAAATTCATGCGTATGGTCGCGGCAATACCCTGCGGCTGTGCGTCAGTGACAACGGCAGCGGCATCGACGCTGCGGCGCTGGCGCGTATCGGCGAACCGTTCTTCACCACCAAGACCACCGGCACCGGTCTGGGTCTGGCGGTGGTCACGGCGGTGGCGCGCGCTCACCAAGGGCAGGTGCAATTCCGTTCGCGTCCGGGGCGTGGCACCTGTGCGGTTGTCTCCCTGCCTCTGGTTCCAGAGGCTGGCGCAGCAGGTGGTCAGCCATGACGATCAAGGTCTTGCTGGTCGAAGACGACCGTTCCCTGCGTGAAGCGCTGGGCGACACGCTGGAGCTGGCCGGGCATGACTATCAGGCTGTCGGCTCGGCGGAAGATGCGCTGCTGGCTGCGGCGCAGACGTCGTTCAGCCTGGTGATCAGCGACGTCAACATGCCCGGCATGGACGGCCATCAATTGCTGGCTCAACTGCGCAGCCGCTATCCGCAATTGCCGGTGCTGCTGATGACCGCCCATGGTGCGGTCGAGCGCGCGGTGCAGGCCATGCGCGACGGCGCTGCGGATTATCTGGTCAAGCCCTTCGAGCCCAAGGCGCTGCTGGCGCTGGTCGCCCGCCATGCGCTGGGGCGGCTTGGCCCAGCGGACGGCGAGGGGCCCATCGCGGTCGAGCCGGCCAGCGTGCAACTGCTGAACTTGGCGACGCGGGTGGCGAAAAGCGATTCCACCGTGCTGATTTCCGGCGAGTCCGGGACCGGCAAGGAAGTGCTGGCGCGTTTCATTCATCAGCAGTCGCCACGGGCTGGCAAGCCGTTCATTGCCATCAACTGCGCGGCGATTCCCGACAATATGCTCGAAGCCACGCTGTTCGGCCATGAGAAGGGCTCGTTCACCGGCGCCATTGCGGCCCAGCCGGGCAAGTTCGAACAGGCCGACGGCGGCACCATTCTGCTCGATGAAATTTCGGAAATGCCCATGGGCCTGCAGGCCAAGCTGCTGCGGGTGTTGCAGGAGCGGGAAGTGGAGCGGGTCGGCGCGCGCAAGCCGATCGAGCTGGATATCCGCGTGCTGGCGACCACCAACCGCGATCTGGCCGGTGAAGTGGCGGCGGGGCGTTTCCGTGAAGACCTGTTCTATCGCCTGTCGGTGTTTCCGCTGGCCTGGCATCCGCTGCGTCAACGACCCGCCGATATTCTGCCGCTGGCCGAGCGTTTGCTCGCCCGTCACGTCAATAAAATGAAGCATGCCCCGGTGCGGCTGTCTGCCGAGGCGCAACAGTGTCTGATCGGATACAGCTGGCCGGGCAACGTGCGCGAACTGGACAACGCCGTGCAGCGGGCGCTGATCCTGCAGCAGGGCGGGGTGATTCAGGCCGAGGATTTCTGCCTGGCCGGTCCCGTGACCTTCGCCGCAGCGCCCGTGGCAGCGGCACCGCTTCAGATTCAGCCATCGCTGCCGACAACCCCGGCTGTTGCGGAGGCGTCATTCGACATCGCGGGCAGCGAGGTGGCTGGCGCTCTGGGCGAAGACCTGCGTCGCCGCGAGTTTCAGCTGATCATCGACACCCTGCGTGCCGAGCGCGGCCGCCGCAAGGAAGCCGCCGAACGCCTGGGTATCAGCCCGCGTACATTGCGCTACAAGTTGGCGCAGATGCGTGATGCGGGGATGGATGTCGAGGGTTATCTGTTCGCGTCCTGATACGCCCTGCGCTCATCTGTAGGAGCTGGCTTGTCCTGCGACCGGCTGCGCAGCAGTCGTAAATCCATGCGCATTGGCCATATCAGACACACCGCGTTTGACGGATTTACGACTGCTGCGCAGCCGGTCGCAGGGCAAGCCAGCTCCTACAGGTTTCTTGCGTGCGGTACGGATCTGTACCCATCCGAATACTTTCATGAAAAGGTGGCACTGTGCCGCCATTGGTCTGGCACCGTTGTTGCTAATACATGGGTAACCGCTGAATCGGTGTCAAAAATTTGCGGCCCATTTGAGAGAGAAGTCCATGAGCCAAGGTGTTGAATTTAATCGCTTGATGTTGGACATGCGCGCCATGCAGATGGACGCCATGGCCAAGCCGAAAGCCATCGATGCCCCGGAGCAGGCAGGGGCGACCAGCTTCTCCGACATGCTCGGCATGGCAGTGAACAAGGTCAACGACACCCAGCAGGCGTCGAACCAACTGGCCAACGCCTTTGAAATGGGCAAGAGCGGCGTGGACCTGACCGACGTGATGATTTCCTCGCAGAAAGCCAGCGTCTCGTTTCAGGCCTTGACCCAGGTACGCAACAAGCTGGTTCAGGCGTACCAAGACATCATGCAAATGCCGGTTTGAGGACGATTTAAGTCATGGCTGAAGCCGTCGCCGAGAACGTACCTGCCAAAGCGGGTGCGACAGGAAGCAAACCACCGATGTTCGGTCTGGCGTTCCTGCAAAATCTGTCCGAGATGACCATGCTGCGGCAGGTCGGCCTGATGGTCGGTCTGGCGGCCAGCGTGGCGATTGGTTTTGCCGTCGTGCTTTGGTCACAACAGCCGGACTACAAGCCGTTGTACGGCAGCCTGTCGGGCATGGACACCAAACAGGTGATGGACACTCTGGCTCAGTCCGACATTCCATACACCGTCGAACCGAATTCCGGCGCGCTGCTGGTCAAGTCCGAAGACCTGGCCCGTGCCCGCATCAAGCTGGCCGGCGCCGGCATCGCACAGAACGACGGCAACGTCGGTTTCGAGATCCTCGACAAGGATCAGGGCCTGGGCACCAGTCAGTTCATGGAAGCCACGCGCTATCGCCGTGGTCTGGAAGGCGAACTGGCGCGGACCATCTCTGCACTGAACAACATCAAGGCTGCCCGTGTACATCTGGCCATTCCAAAGAGCTCGGTGTTCGTCCGTGACGACCGCAAGCCGACCGCTTCGGTATTGGTAGAAATGTACGCCGGTCGCACCCTTGAGCCAGGTCAGGTGGCTGCCATCGTCAATCTGGTGGCGACCAGCGTTCCCGAACTGACCAAATCCCAGGTCACCGTGGTCGACCAGAAAGGCAACCTGCTGTCCGATCAGGCGGAAAATTCCGAACTGACCATGGCCGGCAAGCAGTTCGACTACACCCGTCGCATGGAAAGCATGCTGACCCAGCGTGTGCAGAACATCCTGCAACCGGTGCTGGGCAACGACCGCTACAAGGCAGAAGTGTCGGCCGACGTCGACTTCAGCGCGGTCGAGTCCACCGCCGAAAGCTTCAACCCGGATCAACCGGCCCTGCGCAGCGAGCAGACCACCAACGAACAACGCTCCAGCAGCAGCGGCCCGCAAGGTGTTCCCGGCGCGCTGAGCAACCAGCCTCCAGGCCCGGCCACCGCGCCGCAGACCACCGGTGGTGCCGCCGGCGGTGCCGCAGGTCCGATCGCCCCAGGCCAACCGCTGCTGGACGCCAACGGTCAGCAGATCATGGACCCGGCCACCGGCCAGCCGATGCTGGCGCCGTATCCGCAGGACAAGCGTAACCAGTCGACCAAGAACTTCGAGCTGGACCGTTCCATCAGCCACACCAAGCAACAGCAGGGCAAGATCAATCGCCTGTCGGTGGCAGTGGTGGTTGACGATCAGGTCAAGGTCAACCCGGCCAACGGTGAAACCACCATGGTGCCGTGGACCGCCGACCAACTGGCGCGCTTTACCCGTCTGGTGCAGGACGCCGTGGGCTTCGATGCCAGCCGTGGCGACAGTGTCAGCGTGATCAACGTGCCGTTCTCGGCCGACCGTGGCGAAGTGATTCCGGACATCCCGTTCTACTCGCAACCGTGGTTCTGGGACCTGATCAAGCAAGCCATGGGTGTGATCTTCATCCTGGTGCTGGTGTTCGGCGTGCTGCGTCCGGTGCTCAAGAGCATCACCAATCCGAAAGGCCGTCAGGACGGTGACGTCGAACTCGGCGGCATGGTCGGTCTGGACGGCGAGCTGGCCAATGACCGGGTAAGCCTGGGTGGCCCGCAAAGCATCCTGCTGCCGAGCCCGACCGAGGGTTATGACGCGCAGCTCAACGCAATCAAGAGCCTGGTGGCTGAAGACCCGGCTCGTGTGGCTCAGGTCGTAAAAGAGTGGATCAACACAGATGAGTGAAAGTCGTGCAGCGGTCAAACTGACCCGCGTTGATAAGGCTGCGATCCTGTTGCTCACCCTCGGTGAGACCGACGCCGCACAAGTCCTGCGCCACATGGGCCCCAAAGAGGTCCAGCGTGTCGGCGTGGCCATGGCGCAGATGCGCAATGTGCACCGCGAACAGGTCGAGCAGGTGATGGGCGAGTTCGTCGATCTGGTCGGCGACCAGACCGGCGTGGGCATCGGCTCGGACGGCTACATCCGCAAGATGCTCACTCAGGCCCTGGGCGAAGACAAGGCCAACGGCCTGATCGACCGCATCCTGCTGGGTGGCAACACCAGCGGTCTGGACAGCCTCAAGTGGATGGAACCGCGCGCGGTCGCCGACGTCATTCGTTACGAGCACCCGCAGATCCAGGCCATCGTCGTCGCCTATCTGGACGCCGACCAGGCCGGTGAAGTGCTCAGCCATTTCGACCACAAGGTCCGGCTGGACATCATCCTGCGCGTGTCCTCGCTGAACACCGTGCAACCGGCGGCGCTGAAAGAGTTGAACCAGATTCTCGAGAAGCAGTTCTCGGGCAATGCCAACACCTCGCGTACCACGTTGGGCGGTATCAAGCGTGCGGCGGACATCATGAACTTCCTCGACAGTTCGATCGAAGGCCAGCTCATGGACTCCATCCGCGAAGTGGACGAAGACCTGTCGACGCAGATCGAAGACCTCATGTTCGTCTTCAACAACCTGTCCGACGTCGACGACCGTGGCATTCAGGCCTTGCTCCGCGAAGTCTCCTCCGACGTGCTGGTACTGGCACTCAAGGGCTCGGACGACGCGATCAAGGAAAAGATTTTCAAGAACATGTCCAAGCGTGCCGCCGAACTGCTGCGCGACGACCTGGAAGCCAAAGGCCCGGTTCGCGTCAGCGACGTGGAAGCTGCACAGAAAGAGATTCTCACCATTGCCCGTCGTATGGCGGAGGCCGGGGAGATCGTTCTCGGCGGCAAAGGTGGCGAGGAAATGATTTAACGGCAGGTGCAGTCGATGTTCAGCTCCGATAAAGAAGGGCACAGCGACCTCATCCGCGCCCGGGATGTCAGCGGTCTCGATGTCTGGGCATTGCCCAGCTTCGATCCGCATGTGGAAGAGCCCGAACCGGAACCGGTGATCGAAGAACCGGAGCCGGTGGAAAGCGAAGAAGTGCCGCTGGAAGAAGTCCAGCCGCTGACCCTGGAAGAGCTGGAAAGCATCCGCCAGGACGCTTACAACGAAGGCTTCGCCATCGGTGAGAAAGAGGGCTTCCACAGCACCCAGCTCAAGGTTCGCCAGGAAGCTGAAGTCGCGCTGGCGGCCAAGCTGGAAGGCCTGGAAACCCTGATGGGCCATCTGCTGGAGCCGATTGCCGAGCAGGACGCACAGATCGAAAAGTCGCTGATCATGCTGGTCGAACATGTCGCCCGGCAGGTGATCCAGCGCGAACTGAAAACCGACTCCAGCCAGATCGGCAAGGTGCTGCAGGATGCCCTGCGCATGCTGCCGATGGGCGCCAACAACGTGCGCATCCTGGTCAACTCTCAGGATTTCGCCCAGGTGAAGGCGCTGCGTGACCGCCACGAAGAAAACTGGCGGATTCTCGAAGACGACACCCTGCAGCCGGGCGGTTGCCGCGTCGAAACCGAACACAGCCGCATCGATGCCAGCGTCGAAACCCGCATCAGCGTGGCGCTGGCGAAGATGTTCGACCAGTTGCACGAACAGGCGCTGCACCCGGCGTTGCCGGACGTCAGCGTCGATCTGGACGCGGCGATCAAGAGCGCCGAAGAGGTCCGCCAGAAAGCGGACGTCACCCATGCGTCTTGAGCGCACCAGCTTCGGCAAGCGCCTGAGCACCTACGCCGACGCCATTGAGCTGCCTGCGCAACCGGTGGTCGAAGGCCGCCTGCTGCGCATGGTTGGCCTGACCCTTGAAGCCGAAGGCCTGCGCGCTGCCATGGGCAGCCGCTGCGTGGTGATCAACGACGACAGCCAGCACCCGGTGCAGGTCGAAGCGGAAGTCATGGGCTTTGCCGGCGGCAAGGTGTTCCTGATGCCGGTCGGCAGCGTCGCCGGCATCGCCCCGGGCGCCCGCGTGGTGCCGCTGCCGGACACCGGCCGCCTGCCCATGGGCATGACCATGCTCGGTCGCGTGCTTGATGGCGCCGGTCGTCCGCTGGACGGCAAGGGCGGCATGAAGGCCGAAGACTGGGTACCGCTGGACGGCCCGACCATCAACCCGCTCAAGCGTGACCCGATCAGCCAGCCGCTGGACGTCGGCATTCGCTGCATCAACGGTTTGTTGACGGTGGGGCGCGGCCAGCGTCTGGGCCTGTTCGCCGGTACCGGCGTGGGCAAGAGTGTGCTGCTGGGCATGATGACCCGCTTCACCGAAGCTGAAATCATCGTCGTCGGCCTGATCGGCGAGCGGGGCCGCGAGGTGAAGGAATTCATCGAGCACATCCTCGGCGAAGAAGGCCTCAAGCGTTCCGTGGTCGTCGCCTCGCCGGCGGACGATGCGCCGCTGATGCGCCTGCGCGCCGCCATGTACTGCACGCGCATCGCCGAATATTTCCGCGACAAGGGCAAGAACGTCCTGTTGCTCATGGATTCGCTGACCCGTTTCGCCCAGGCCCAGCGGGAAATCGCCCTGGCCATCGGCGAACCGCCGGCGACCAAGGGTTATCCGCCGTCAGTGTTCGCCAAGCTGCCGAAGCTGGTCGAACGTGCCGGTAATGCCGAAGCCGGTGGCGGTTCGATCACCGCGTTCTACACCGTGCTGTCCGAAGGCGACGACCAGCAGGACCCGATTGCCGACTCGGCACGGGGCGTGCTCGACGGCCACATCGTGCTGTCACGGCGGCTGGCGGAGGAGGGGCATTACCCGGCCATCGACATCGAAGCCTCGATCAGCCGGGTCATGCCGTCTGTGGTCGGGCCGCAACACATGGTCCAGGCGCAGTACTTCAAGCAATTGTGGTCGCGTTATCAGCAGAGCCGCGACCTGATCAGCGTTGGCGCCTACGTGGCCGGCGGCGACCGCGAAACCGACACCGCCATCGCCCTGCAACCGCAACTGGTGCAGTACCTGCGTCAGGGTCTGCATGACAACGAAAGCATGCAGAGCAGCGAAGCGCAGTTGGCGAAGATCTTCAACCCGGCGGGCGGCTGATAGGCCATGGCACAGAGTCGAGCGGCGCGTCTGGCGCCAGTGGTGGACATGGCCGAAAGCGCGGAAAAGACCGCTGCCCAGCGCCTCGGTCATTTCCAGGGGCAGGTGAGGGTGGCCGAGGGCAAACTTGCCGAACTGGAGAAATTCCGCTCCGACTACCAGCAACAGTGGATCGACAAAGGCGCCCACGGCGTCTCCGGCCAGTGGCTGATGAACTACCAGCGCTTCCTCAACCAGCTGGAAACGGCAGTCAGCCAACAGCGCCAGAGCCTGGTCTGGCACCAGAACAACCTCAACAAATCCCGCGGCGAATGGCAAAAGGCCTATGCCCGCGTCGAAGGCCTGCGCAAGCTGGTGCAGCGCTACATCGACGAAGCCCGCGCACTGGAAGACAAGCGCGAACAGAAACTGCTCGACGAACTGTCCCAGCGCTTGCCGCGGCATGAAGCGTTCTGAGCCAGGTTCATTCATCATCGTTTGCCCGTGCTGACGCCATCGCGAGCAGAGCTCCCTCCCACAGGGGTTTTGTGATGGTTGTAGGATTTCGGTGAGCCAACCTGCTTTGCGAAACCACTGCAAATTCCCTGTGGGAGGATGGATCGGACGTCAGGAGGCCGGACGAAAGTGGTTTGCCTGACACATCGCTTTCGCGACCCTCGTAACCTCGGATCCCTCCCACGGCCTGCGGCCAGAATCAACGGCAAACCGGACAGCTGCGGGGATTTGTGGGTATGCGGAAAACGTCGAGGCCTCCACTAACCCCTTGTGGGAGGGACCTCTGCTCGCGAAGGCGTCAGTCCAGTCAGTGCCGAATTAACTGACCCACCGCTATCGCAGGCAAGCCAGCTCCTACAGGTTTTGCGCCATGCCTGAATTCACCAAACACCACAAAAACCGTGGGAGGGATCTCTGCTCGCGATGGCGTCAGTTCAGACAATGCCGCATCGCCTGACCCACCGCTTTCGCGGGCAAGCCCGCTCCTACAGATTTGGCGCCATGCCTGAATTCACCTAACGCCACAAAACCCGTGGGAGGGAACCCTGCTCGCGAAGGCGTCAGTTCAGACAATGCCGCATCGCCTGACCCACCGCTTTCGCAGGCAAGCCAGCTCCTACAGGTTTGGCGCCATGCCTGAATTCACCTAACGCCACAAAACCCGTGGGAGGGAGCTCTGTTCGCGAAGGCGTCAGTCCAGTCAATGCCGCATCGCCTGACCCACCGCTTTCGCAGGCAAGCCAGCTCCTACAGGTTTGGCGCCATGCCCGAATTCACCAAACACTACAAAAACCGTGGGAGGGAGCTCTGCTCGCGATGGCGTCAGTGCAGACAATGCCGCATCGCCTGACCCTCCGCTTTCGCGGGTAAGCCCGCTCCCACAAAAATCCGCAATCTGTCATGCAGGCACGCGTTGATTCAGAGCCAGGCCGACCGGTCGGTCGCCTCGGCGAGCTTTTGATTTTGGGGCCCCGTCCCAGAAGGCCGAACGCAGGCGATGCGCAGTGGGCCGAGCGACAGGATGTCGCGAGAGCCGCGTGGGCCATGGATGGCCCATTCGCGGAGTGCCCACGAAGCGTCGCCGGAGTGAGGGCATGCCGAGCCAAGGCGAGGCACCGTATGGCGGGGTAAAGAGCCCTTGGTTACTTGGGGCTTTTCCAAGTAACTCGCCGTCAGGCGAAACAGGGCTGCGTCAGCAGACCAGCAATACATCAGGCACACCGCATGCACAGGATTTACGACGACTGCGTCGCCGGTCGCGGGACAAGCCACGCTCCTACAAGGGGCCGCGTAACTCGCCGTCAGGCGAAACAAGGCTGCGTCAGCAGACCAGCAATACATCAGGCACACCGCATGCACAGGTTTTACGACGACTGCGTCGCCGGTCGCAGGGCAAGCCAGCTCCTACAGCCGGTCGCAGGACAAGCCAGCATCCTACACGGATGCAATACCCCGCGCAGAAGCGCGGCATGTTTCGTTTTTCACCCATGACTCATCACCTTCCATTTGCCGCGCCGCACAAGCAGTGCTAAAACTCACAGCGTTCGACGACGTTTCATACAAGGGATTTGCTATGTCAGTAACCTCCGAGCGTTCTTCCGACGGGCAGCAACTGACCATCAATATTCGGGGGCGCTTCGATTTTTCGGCGCATCAGGACTTCCGCGGAGCCTACGAAGGCGTTGACGACGCGCAGCGTTTTGTCGTCGATCTGCATGGCACCACGTATCTCGACAGCTCGGCGCTGGGCATGCTTCTGCTGCTGCGCGATCACGCCGGCGGCGATCGTGCCGATGTGCGACTGGTCAACTGCAGCGCCGAGGTCGTCAAAATTCTCGCCATCTCCAACTTCTCCAAACTCTTCCAGATCGGCTGATGTCGGTCACGTCACCCGAGCGCCTGCTCATTCTGGTCGCTGACGACAATGCCAGCGACCGCATGCTGCTGTCCGCCATCGTCAGCCGTCAGGGCCATGAAGTGCTCACCGCCAGCGACGGCGCCGAAGCCGTGGAGGTGTTCGAGCGATTCAGCCCGCAACTGGTGCTGATGGACGCGATGATGCCGGTGATGGACGGCTTCGAAGCGGCCCGACGAATCAAGGAGCTGGCCGGCGAATCGCTGGTGCCGATCATCTTTCTGACCTCGCTGAGCGAAGACGAAGGCCTGGCCCGCTGTCTGGACGCCGGTGGCGACGATTTTCTGGCGAAACCCTACAACCAGGTGGTACTGGCCGCGAAGATCAATGCCATGAACCGCCTGCGCCTGTTGCAGGAAACCGTGCTGCAGCAGCGCAACCTGATCGCCCGTCACCACAAATACCTGCTCAACG
Organism: Pseudomonas sp. NPDC090208; assembly: GCF_044746785.1. NCBI lineage: Bacteria > Pseudomonadati > Pseudomonadota > Gammaproteobacteria > Pseudomonadales > Pseudomonadaceae > Pseudomonas > Pseudomonas sp. NPDC090208. The sequence goes on along the minus strand of NZ_JBIVCU010000007.1, from coordinate 9,282 downwards.
AACAGCGCGTGGCCAAGGCGGTGTTCGATCAGGTGGCCCACTCCGGCTGCCTCAGTGCGCCGAACATCCGCTACCTGCAATCGCCTTACGCGCTGTTCAATGGCGACCTGCTCCTGGCGGCCTGGACGCCTTCCGGCAACATGCACCTGCTGCTCGGCGACTTCACCGGCCACGGCCTGCCGGCAGCGGTCGGGGCGATGCCGCTGGCCGAGGTGTTCTACGGCATGACCGCCAAGGGCTATGGTCTGGCGGAAACCCTGCGTGAGATGAACGCCAAGCTGAAACGGATCCTGCCGGTAGACATGTTCTGCTGCGCGACGTTGCTGTGCGTCAACTTCAAGCAGCAGTTGCTGGAGGTCTGGAACGGCGGTTTGCCGGATGGTTATCTGCTCCACGGCGACGGCCGTGAACACACGCCGCTGGTGTCCAGTCATGTACCGCTGGGGGTGCTGGGCGCGGGTAGTTTCGATGTGAAAACCCAGGTCTATCCGTTCGGCCCCGGCGATCGGGTGTTTCTGCTGTCCGACGGCGTGGTCGACAGCGCCGACGAAAACGGTGAGCTGTTCGGTACTCGGCGCTTGCAGAACGTGCTGGTCGGCAACCGTAACCCGGCGCTGCTGATCGAAGAAGTGCAGTGGGCGCTGGCGCGTTTTCGCGGGCAGGCGCGGGATGACGTGAGCATGGTCGAAGTGGTGTACCGCGAGCCGGAACAACTCGGGCCGCCTTCGGTGATCTACACCGACAGCGGTGACTCCAGCCCGCTGGACTGGTGCGCCGCGTTCGAATTCCGTGGCGCGACCCTTAAGCGCTTCAACCCGCTGCCGTACCTGTTGCAGCTGCTGCAGGAGGTACACGGCCTGCGCCTGCAAAGTGGCGATCTGTATATCGTCCTGACCGAGCTGTACAGCAACGCGCTGGAACACGGTGTGCTCGGCCTCGATTCTTCGCTCAAGCGCGATGCCGAAGGCTTCGCCCGGTATTACCAGCAGCGCGCCGAGCGTCTGGATGCATTGCAGGACGGTTTCGTGCGGCTGGATTTCCAGGTGGTGCCGGAAGGCAGCGGCGGGCGTCTGGTGGTCAAGGTGCAGGACAGCGGGGCCGGTTTCGACGCCGAAACGGTGCTGGCGCGCCCGCAGGCCGTGAATGAGCTGTCGGGACGCGGGCTTTGCCTGGTCCGTCAGCTGTGTGATGAATCGCACTGGTCGGCGGATGGCCGCACCGCGCGCGTGGAATTTGCCTGGGAGGCTCTGGCATAATTCGCCGTTCTTGATCAAGGGAGTGAACAAGTGTCGAACGACCATGTGGACAGCACTGTGCTGAGTACCTTGCGTGACGTAATGGAAGGCGAATACCCGGTCTTGCTGGATGTGTTCATCAAGGACTCGGAAAAACGCGTCGACGACCTCCGGCAGTTCCTTGCCGCGCCTGACACCCTGCCGGGTTCGGCTGAGCAGTGGCAGCAGTTGGGCATGCTGGCCCACAGCTTCAAGGGCAGCAGCGCCAACATGGGTGCAGGGCCGTTGTCCGACCTGTGTCGGCAGCTTGAAGACCTCGCCCGCACTGCGGTGCCGAACGCCACACAGGCCGCTGTGCTGATCCGCGCCATCGACGACGAATACCAGTTGGTCCACGTGGTGTTCCATGCCGAACTGCAACGCAGCCTGACCCGCCACTGAATCCCTCCCATGCCGGTTTTTGCAGAACTGGCCCGCCATTTGCTAAGTCTCTGTGCAATCGTGCTCTTGCGGAGATCAAAATGGCCCTTGCCAACAATCCCTTACTGACGGCGCTGGCCACTGCCAAAGCGCAGAAGTCCGCCTCCACCCCGGCGGCGAAGGCCCCAGACCCGGTCAAGGACAAGGCTTCCAGCTTCTCCAGCGTGTTCGCCAAGCAGGCCACGCCGAAGTCGCCTGCGACCGATGACGCGCCGACAAAAGTCGCCAGCGCCAAGAGTTCGACAGCGGACAAGAAGGCCGACGCCAGCCAGTCGTCTGCCGCCGATGACAAGAAGGTTGCCGATAACGGCAATGGCTTGCCTGCCAGGCAGGTCAACGGCAAGGCCGATAAATCCGACAACAGCACGGATAAAGACGACAGCGACGACGACACCGACGACAGCACCGACAGTGCCGATGCGTCCAGCGATTCGTCGCAGGTCGACACGCTGGTGACCGACACCCAGAGCGCGCCGCAAGATCCGACCGTGGACCCGACACTGGTCGCCACCACGCCGACCCCTGAACCTGCGCCGACCGTGGTCGAGCAGCAGGTGGCGGTGGATCCGGCCACCTTGCTCAGTGCCCAGCAGTCGGTGGTTCCGTTGCCGGTCGTGCAGGCGCCGACTGATGCGACCGAGGCGGTCGACGACAGCTTCGACCCTCACGCTGACCCGCTGGATGGCCTGACCGCCGTGCAGTTCGCCCTGGAAAACAAGGCGCAGCAGACGGCGAAAAATACTGCGACTACCACCGACGCGAGCAAGACCACCGGCAAGCAGGACGCCGACGCCGATCCAGCGCAGATGCTGGCGGGTAATCTCGCCGCGCTGGGCGACCAGCCGGTGGACAAGAGCACCACAGAAGGCGGTGGCGACAAGGCCTTTGGTGGCCTGATCGCTGACGGCCTGAAAGACGTCAAGGGCGCCACCAGCGACACCCGTGTCGACAACTTCGCCGAGCGTCTGGCGGCGCTGTCTCAGGCAGCCCAGGCCAAGCCGGCCTCGACGCCTGCCACGCCGCTGCTCAATCAGCCTCTGGCGATGAACCAGAACGGCTGGACCGAAGGCGTGGTCAACCGCGTGATGTACCTGTCCAGCCAGAACCTCAAGCAGGCCGATATCCAGCTGCAGCCAGCAGAACTGGGGCGTCTGGACATTCGCGTCAATATGGCGGCGGACCAGCAGACCCAGGTCACCTTCATGAGCGCCCACGTCGGCGTGCGTGATGCCTTGGAAAGCCAGATGGCACGCCTGCGCGATGCCTTCGTTCAGCAGGGCATGGGCCAGGTCGACGTCAACGTCTCCGACCAGTCCCGCGGCTGGCAGCAACAGGCCCAGCAGCAGTCCGGTGGTGACGGCCAGCGCGGCAATGGCAGCGGCAGCGCCAACGGTGTCGGCGGCAGCGACCTGATCGCCGACGGCGCCCCGGTGGATGCCGCCACCGCAGCGGCCAGCGCACCACTGACCGTGGTGGGTTCCAGCGCGGTCGATTATTACGCCTGATTCCGTGACTGTTTCCCGGCTCTTGCGTGCGTCCCCGGGGCGTAGGAGCCGGCTTGCTGGCGAAGGCGGTGGGGCAGTCACTCATGATGGCGGCTGGCGCAGTGCATTCGCCAGCAAGCCGGCTCCCACGGCCTTCGGCCAGAATCAAAAGCAGCCATAACCTGATCCGTAGCAGTCCGGCTTGCCGGCGGTAGCGGTCTGACTGACGCCGCCGCTGGCAAGCCATGCTGCTACAGGCATCTTTACCTCGTCTCAGCCGTTCTGGCACACACCTTGCTCACCCTCTGTCACGCAACATCGAACCCTCTGGATAGTGACGGATTATTGGCATGGCGAAGAGCGACGACGCAGCAGTTAAAGACCCGGCGAAGAAAGGCAAACTGAAGATCATCATCCTCGTGGTGGTCGGTCTGTTGCTGGCTATCGGTCTGTCGGTCGGTGCGACCTGGTTCATCATGCACAAGGCCGAGAGCAAGCCTGATCCGGCCGTGGCAGCCGCCGAGGCGGTGAACGTCAAGAAAGAGGCGATCTTCGAGCCGCTGACGCCACCTTTCGTCGTCAACTACAACGTCAACGGTCGCCAGCGCTACATGCAGGTCAGCATCACCTTGCTGGCCCGTGATCACGCCGACCTGGAAGCGCTGAAAGTGCACATGCCGGTCATCCGCAACAACCTGGTGATGATGTTCGCCGGTCAGCCGTTCGATGCCATCGCAACGCCGGTGGGCATGGAAATGCTCCGTCAGAAAGCCGCTGCGGTGGTTCAGGAAGTCGGCCAGAAGGAACTGAACAAGAGCGTCATCGAACAGTTGCTTTTCACTAACTACGTACTGCAGTAGGACCACGACATGGCCGTGCAAGACCTGCTGTCCCAGGATGAAATCGACGCGCTGCTGCATGGCGTGGACGATGGTCTGGTGCAGACCGAAAGCATTATCGAACCGGGCAGCGTCAAGAGTTATGACCTGACCAGCCAGGACCGCATCGTCCGCGGACGCATGCCGACCCTGGAAATGATCAACGAGCGTTTCGCCCGTTACACCCGTATCAGCATGTTCAACCTGCTGCGTCGTTCCGCCGACGTGGCGGTGGGCGGCGTGCAGGTGATGAAGTTCGGCGAATACGTGCACTCGCTGTACGTGCCGACCAGCCTGAACCTGGTCAAGATCAAACCGCTGCGCGGCACCGCGCTGTTCATCCTCGACGCCAAGCTGGTGTTCAAGCTGGTGGACAACTTCTTCGGCGGTGACGGCCGTCACGCCAAGATCGAAGGTCGCGAATTCACCCCGACCGAACTGCGCGTGGTGCGCATGGTGCTGGATCAGGCCTTCATCGATCTGAAGGAAGCCTGGCAGGCGATCATGGAAGTCAATTTCGAGTACATCAACTCGGAAGTGAACCCGGCCATGGCCAACATCGTCGGCCCGAGCGAAGCCATCGTGGTGTCGACCTTCCATATCGAACTGGACGGCGGCGGCGGCGATCTGCACGTGACCATGCCGTATTCGATGATCGAGCCGGTACGGGAAATGCTCGACGCCGGTTTCCAGTCGGACCTGGACGATCAGGACGAGCGCTGGGTCAACGCCCTCAAACAGGACGTCATGGACGTGGCCGTGCCGCTGAGCGCGACCGTGGCCCGTCGTCAACTGAAACTGCGCGACATCCTGCACATGTCCCCGGGCGATGTGATCCCGGTGGAAATGGAAGATCACCTGATCATGCGTGCCAACGGCGTACCGTCGTTCAAGGTCAAGCTCGGCTCGCACAAGGGCAATCTGGCCCTGCAGGTCATCGAACCGATAGAACGCCGCTGACCGTTTGCCGTCAGCAACTCCATGTACTGCGTAAACGAATCAATGCTCGCCGAGGACAACCATGGCTGATGAAAACGAAATGAACTCCACCGACGATCAGGCACTGGCCGACGAGTGGGCTGCGGCCCTGGGTGAATCCGGAGAGGGTGGTCAGTCGGACATCGACGCGCTGCTCGCCGCCGATGCCGGCAACAACGCCGTCGGCAATCGCATGGCCATGGAAGAGTTCGGCAGCGTGCCGAAAACCAATGGCCCGGTGGCGATGGACGGTCCGAACCTGGACGTGATCCTCGATATCCCGGTGTCGATTTCCATGGAAGTGGGCAGCACCGACATCAACATCCGCAACCTGCTGCAACTCAACCAGGGTTCGGTGATCGAGCTCGATCGTCTGGCCGGCGAGCCGCTGGACGTGCTGGTCAACGGCACCCTGATCGCCCACGGCGAGGTAGTGGTGGTCAACGAGAAGTTCGGCATCCGTCTGACCGACGTGATCAGCCCGAGTGAACGTATCAAGAAGCTGCGCTGAGTGAGGCGGTTGATGAAAGGCCTGGCGGGATGGGCGCTGCTGGCGCTGTCGGACGTGGTCATGGCCGCCGATCCGGCAGCCCCGGCGGCAACGACGGTTGCGCCTGCTGCTCCGGCTGTGACGGCTGCTGCTCCCGCTGCTGCACCTGCCGTCACGGCGGCGGCACCCGCGACACAAGCCGTCGTGGTGCCGCCGGTCGGCAGTGCGCTGAGCAGCGGCGTCGGCAGTCAATTGCTGCAATTGGTGCTGGGCCTGTTGCTGGTGGTCGGGCTGATTTTCGTGCTCGGCTGGCTGATGCGCCGGGTTCAGCGCGCAGGGCCTGCGGGCAATCAGGTCATCGAACTGGTCGGCTCCCGCGCGCTCGGGCCGCGTGACCGGCTGGTGCTGGTGCAGGTCGGCAAAGAGCAGGTGCTGCTCGGCGTCTCCCCCGGCAGCATCACCGCGTTGCATGTGATGAACGAGCCGGTCGACGTGCCGGAAACCCAGAACGCCACGCCGGAATTCGCCCGGCGCCTGATGGAAGCGCTGGGCAACAAAGGCATGGCTGGCAAAGGCCTCGGCAATCCGGGTCAGAAGGACAAGAACTGATGCGCATCGTTTTGACCCTCCTGCTGATGCTGGCGGCGCCAATGGCGCTGGCCGCCGATCCGCTGTCGATCCCGGCGATCTCGCTGGGCACCGGCGCCAACGGCCAGCAGGAATACTCGGTCAGTCTGCAGATCCTGCTGATCATGACCGCGCTGAGCTTCATCCCGGCGTTCGTCATGCTGATGACCAGTTTCACGCGGATCATCATCGTGTTCTCGATCCTGCGTCAGGCCCTGGGCCTGCAGCAGACGCCGTCGAACCAGATCCTCACCGGCATGGCGCTGTTCCTGACCCTGTTCATCATGGCCCCGGTGTTCGACCGAGTGAATCAGGACGCCCTGCAACCGTACCTCGCGGAAAAACTCACCGCGCAGGATGCGGTGGCCAAGGCCGAAGTGCCGATCAAGGACTTCATGCTGGCGCAGACCCGCTCCAGCGACCTCGATCTGTTCATGCGCCTGTCCAAACGCACCGACATCCCGACCCCGGATGCGGCGCCGTTGACCATCATTGTCCCGGCGTTCGTCACCTCCGAGTTGAAGACCGCGTTCCAGATTGGCTTCATGATCTTCATCCCGTTCCTGATCATCGACCTGGTGGTGGCCAGCGTGCTCATGGCGATGGGTATGATGATGCTGTCGCCGCTGATCATTTCCCTGCCGTTCAAGATCATGCTGTTCGTCCTCGTGGACGGCTGGGCGCTGATCATCGGCACGCTGGCCGGCAGCTTCGGTGGCGTATGAACCTGTTTGACGAGGAGTGCGCAGCATGACCCCGGAAGTCGCCGTCGACCTGTTTCGCGAAGCGCTGTGGCTGACCACCTGCATGGTCGCCATTCTGGTGGTGCCGAGTCTGGTGGTCGGCCTGATCGTGTCGATGTTCCAGGCCGCCACGCAGATCAACGAACAGACCCTGAGCTTCCTGCCGCGCCTGCTGGTGATGCTGGTGACGCTGATCGTGGTCGGTCCGTGGCTGGTGCGCACCTTCATGGAATACATCATTTCGCTGTACACCAGCATCCCTCAAGTCATCGGCTGATCTGTCCATGGAACCTGTGCTGGCGCTGACCGACACACAGATCAGCACCTGGGTGGCGGCGTTCATGCTGCCACTGTTTCGCATCGCTGCGGTGCTGATGACCATGCCGGTGTTCGGCACGACCCTGGTGCCGACGCGGGTGCGCCTGTACCTGGCGCTGGCGATCACCGTGGTGGTGGCGCCGAGCCTGCCGCCGATGCCGTCCGTTCACGCGCTGGACCTCAGCGCGCTGCTGCTGATCGCTCAGCAGATCCTCATCGGCGCCGCGTTGGGCCTGTCCCTGCAATTGTTCTTTCAGGCGTTCGTGATCGCCGGGCAGATCGTCGCGATCCAGATGGGCATGGGCTTCGCGTCCATGGTCGACCCGGTCAACGGCGTCTCGGTGGCGGTGATCGGGCAGTTTTTCACCATGCTGGTGACCTTGCTGTTCCTGGCCATGAACGGCCATCTGGTGGTTTTCGAGGTGCTGATCGAAAGCTTCACCACGCTGCCGGTGGGTGAGGGCCTGATGACCGCCAACTTCTGGGGGCTGGTGCTGCGCCTGGGCTGGGTGCTGGGCGCTGCGCTGCTGCTGGTGCTGCCGGCGATCACCGCGCTGCTGGTTGTCAACATTGCCATGGGCGTGATGACCCGCGCCGCGCCGCAACTGAACATCTTTTCCATCGGTTTCCCGTTGACCCTGGTGCTGGGCATGGGGATTCTGTGGATCTCCCTGGGCGACATCCTCAACCAGTATCAACCGCTGGCGGTCGACGCCCTGCAGTTGCTCAAGGAAATGGTCAAGGCGCGCTGACATGGCAGAAAGCGAGAGCGGTCAGGACAAGACAGAAGACCCCACGGACAAGCGCAAGCGAGAGGCGCGAGAGAAGGGCGAGATCGCCCGGTCCAAGGAACTCAACACCGTCATCATCATGATCGTCGGCGCTGCCGGGCTGCTGGCATTCGGCGGTTCCATGGCGGAAATGATGATGCACCTGATGCGGGACAACTTCACCATCACCCGCGAGACGCTGCTCGACGAGCGCAGCATGGGGCTGATGCTGATGGTCTCGGGCAAGGCGGCGCTGCTGTCGGTGACGCCATTGCTGGTGGCGCTGACCCTGGCAGCGATCATCGGCCCCATCTCCCTTGGCGGCTGGTTGTTCGCCGCCGGCACCATGGCGCCCAAGTTCAGCCGTCTGAACCCGGCGGCGGGCATCAAGCGCATGTTCTCGTTCAAGGCGATCATCGAACTGCTCAAGTCGCTGGCGAAGTTCTTCATCGTGCTGATCGTGGCGCTGGTGGTGCTGAACAAGGACAAGGCCGACCTGATATCGATTGCCCATGAGCCGCTGGAAATGGCGGTGGTGCACAGTCTTCAACTGGTGGGCTGGAGCACGCTGTGGATGGCGTTCGGTCTGGTGATCATCGCGGCCGTGGACGTGCCGGTGCAGTTGTGGGAAGCCCATAACAAGTTGCTGATGACCAAGCAGGAAGTGCGCGACGAGCACAAGGACAATGAAGGTCGGCCAGAGGTCAAACAGCGGATTCGTCAGTTGCAGCGCGAGATGTCGCAGCGGCGGATGATGGCGGCGATTCCCGATGCCGACGTGGTCATCACCAACCCGACGCACTATGCCGTGGCGCTCAAGTACGACCCGGACAAGGGCGGGGCGCCGGTGTTGCTGGCCAAGGGTACTGACTTCATTGCATTGAAGATCCGCGAGATTGCCACGCAGCATCAGATTCAACTGTTGGAGTCGCCTGCGCTGGCGCGTTCGATCTACTACAGCACAGAGCTGGAGCACGAGATTCCGGCGGGGTTGTACCTGGCGGTGGCGCAGGTTTTGGCCTACGTCTACCAGATCCGCCAGTTCCGCGCCGGACGCGGCAAGCGGCCTGATCCGCTGAGCGACAACCTGCCGATCCCGCCGGATTTGAGGCGGGATTCGTAAGGTAGGCTTGCTGACGCAGCCGGGGTTTCGTGGACCTGTAGGAGCTGGCTTGCCCTGCGAGCGGCGACGAAGTCGTCGTAAAACCTGTGCACGCGGTGTGTCATTTTGATTGCTGAGTCTGCTAACGCAGCCTGTTTCGCCTGACGGCGAGTTACT
>NZ_JBIVCU010000006.1:221403-340198 GCF_044746785.1 Pseudomonas sp. NPDC090208 | reverse complement strand
TGGGCCCGCCGCGAATGGGCCATCCATGGCCCACGCGGCTCTCGCGACATCCTGTCGCTCGGCCCACTGCGCATCGCCTGCATTCGGCCTTCTGGAACGGGGCCCCAAGATCAAAAGCTGAAAAGCAAAAGCCAAGCGAGCGCATTCCCTGTGGGAGCGGGCTCGCCCGCGAAGGCGTCCTCAAGATCGCCACCGCCGGCAAGCCGGGCTGCTACGGGGCGGTGTGTGCCATCTGCTTTTGATTCTGGCCGAAGGCCGTGGGAGGGATCCGAGTTTACGAGGGTCGCGAAGGCGGTGTGTCAGATGTATCGCTTTCGCCCCCCTCGTGACCTCGGATCTCACACAGGGGTTGTGGTGATTGTGCGGGTTGTGTTGCCGTACCAAAACTGTGCAAACACAGCACATCCGTGGGAGGGAGCTCTGCTCGCGATAGCATCTGTCCAGACACCTCTGCACCAACTGCCCCACCGTAATCGCGAGCAGAGCTCCCTCCCACAGAAGTTTGTGGTGACCTCAAATTTCTTGGGTGCATGCAAGCCGGACTGCTACAGAGTGCTCCGCCTGATCTGAGCCACATTCGGACGATGGCGTCCCGGCTGACACCGCCCCCTCCTTGAATAAGTGGAGATCCACTGTGGGAGCGAATTCATTCGCGATGCGGTGTTCCAGGCGATGAATCTGTTTCGACCGGAAGACCTTTCGCGAATGAATTCGCTCCCACAAGTTTTCAGGGTGTCTGGTAGATATCAGTACACCGCCAAAACCCGTAGCAGTCTGGCTTGCCGGCGGTGGCGATCTTGAGGACGCCTTCGCGGGCGAGCCTGCTCCCACAAGGGTTTTGTGTTCGCCGGATTTTGATCTGGCTTTTGATCTGGCTTTTGATTTTGATCTTGGGGCCCCGTCCCAGAAGGCCGAACGCAGGCGATGCGCAGTGGGCCGAGCGACAGGATGTCGCGAGAGCCGCGTGGGCCATGGATGGCCCATTCGCGGCGTGCCCACGGAGCATTGCCGGAGGGAGGGAATGCCGAGCCAAAGCGAGGCACCGTATGGCGGGGTTAGAAGCCCTTGGTTACTTGGGGCTTTTCCAAGTAACTCGCCGTCAGGCGAAACAGGGCTGCGTTAGCAGACCGGCAATACGTCAGACACACCGCATGCACAGGTTTTACGACGACTGCGTCGCCGGTCGCAGGGCAAGCCAGCTCCTACAGAAGTCCGCGTAACGTGCTGGAGGCGAAACAGGGCTGTGTTAGCACACCAGCAATACGTCAGACACACCGCAGGCACAGGTTTTACGACGACTGCGTCGCCGCTCGCAGGGCAAGCCAGCTCCTACAGTTGAAGGCATAACCAGTCGCTTATAACCGATCGTTCTAAAACTCTCGCAAATCCTGCCGGTCAGTCTTTGGGTAGCCGGACTTCCCCGGCCACGTTCCCCAACGGATAACCGGTAAGGACTTATGTGCGGATTAGCTGGAGAGTTACGTTTCGACAACCAACCTGCGGACCTCGCCGCAGTAGAACGCATCACCCATCACCTGGCCCCTCGCGGTCCGGATGCCTGGGGGTTTCATAGCCAGGGGCCGATTGCCCTGGGCCATCGCCGTCTGAAAATCATGGACCTGTCCGACGGCTCGGCGCAGCCGATGATCGACAGCCATCTGGGCCTGTCGCTGGCCTTCAACGGCGCCATCTACAACTTCCCGGAACTGCGCGCCGAGCTTGAAGCGCTGGGCTACGCGTTCCACTCCGGCGGCGACACCGAAGTGCTGCTCAAGGGCTACCACGCCTGGGGCGCCGAGATGCTGCCCAAACTGAACGGCATGTTCGCCTTCGCTATCTGGGAGCGCGACAACAACAGCCTGTTCATCGCCCGCGACCGTCTGGGCGTCAAGCCGCTGTACCTGTCGCGCACCGACAAGCGCCTGCGCTTTGCCTCGGCCCTGCCGGCGCTGCTCAAGGGTGGCGACATCAACCCGCTGCTCGACCCCGTGGCGCTGAACCATTACCTGAACTTCCACGCCGTGGTGCCCGCGCCACGTACCCTGCTGGCCGGCGTCGAGAAAATCCCACCGGCCACCTGGATGCGCATCGGCGCCGATGGCAAGACCGAGCAAAAAGTCTGGTGGACCCTGCCCTACGGCCCACACGCCGATGAAACCCACCTGACCCTGCAAGACTGGCGCGACCGCGTGCTCGACAGCACCCGCGAAGCCGTGGCCATTCGCCAACGGGCGGCGGTGGAGGTCGGCGTGCTGCTGTCCGGCGGTGTCGACTCCAGCCTGCTGGTCGGCCTGCTCCGCGAAGTCGGGGTGAAGGACCTGTCGACCTTTTCCATCGGTTTTCAGGATGCCGGTGGCGAGCGCGGTGACGAGTTTCAGTATTCCGATCTGATCGCCCGGCACTACGGCACGAATCACCATCAGTTACGCATCAAGGAAAGCGAGATCATCGAGCAGTTGCCTGCGGCGTTCCGCGCCATGAGCGAGCCGATGGTCAGCCACGACTGCATCGCCTTCTACCTGCTGTCTCGCGAAGTCGCCAAGCACTGCAAGGTGGTGCAGAGCGGCCAGGGCGCGGACGAGCTGTTCGCCGGTTATCACTGGTACCCGCAGGTGGATGGCGCCAGCGATCCTTATGCGGCCTATCGCGAGGCGTTTTTCGACCGCAGCTACAAGGAATACGCCGACACCGTCGCGCCGCAGTGGCTGACGGCCAATGACGCCGCCGGTGACTTCGTCCGCGAAAATTTCGCCATGCCCGGTGCCGATGCCGGGGTCGACAAGGCGCTGCGTCTGGACAGCACGGTGATGCTGGTAGACGACCCGGTCAAGCGGGTCGACAACATGACCATGGCCTGGGGCCTGGAAGCGCGCACGCCGTTCCTCGATTACCGCCTGGTCGAACTGTCGGCGCGGATTCCGGCGCGTTACAAGCTGCCCGACGGCGGCAAGCAGGTGCTCAAGGAAGCCGCGCGTCTGGTCATTCCGTCCGAAGTCATCGACCGCAAGAAAGGCTACTTCCCGGTGCCGGGCCTCAAGCATCTGGAAGGCGACACGCTGAACTGGGTGCGCGACCTGTTGCTCGACCCGAGTCAGGACCGTGGCCTGTTCAACCCGACCATGCTCGACCGGCTGTTGACCAACCCCGACAGCCAATTGACCCCGCTGCGCGGCTCCAAGCTGTGGCAACTCGCAGCCCTGAACCTGTGGCTCAGTGAACAAGGACTGTGACCGATGAAAGCCAATGCTTCGCTCTACAACCAGCGCCTGTTGCGTGGTCAGGCGCCGTCCTATGAACGCCTGCAGGCGCGTTTCGCCGAAGACGGTGCGACCCCGGATGCCGAGCCGCTGGCGCTGCATTGCGGCTGGGGCCGGCTGCTGATCGGCCACACCTACCCCGATCCCGCAGCGCTGGCCAACGAGTTGCTCAACGAAAAACCCGGCGAGCGCGACATCGCGCTGTACGTGGCGGCGCCGCAGCAGGTGCTGGCGCAGTCACCGCAGCAGCTGTTTCTCGACCCGTCCGACACCCTGCGTCTGTGGTTCAGCGACTATCGGCCGTCGCAGCGAGTGTTTCGCGGCTTCCGCATCCGTCGTGCGCAAAGCGAGGCCGACTGGAGCGCGATCAATAACCTGTACATCGCCCGTGGCATGTTGCCCATCGACCCGACGCTGCTGACCCCGCGCCATCAGGGCGGCCCGGTGTACTGGATCGCCGAGGACGAGAGCAGCAACGCGGTGATCGGCAGCGTCATGGGCCTGAATCATCAGAAGGCTTTCCATGACCCGGAAAACGGCAGCAGCCTGTGGTGCCTGGCGGTCGACCCGCAATGCACCCGCCCCGGTGTCGGCGAGGTGCTGGTGCGCCATTTGATCGAACACTTCCAGAGCCGCGGCCTGGCCTATCTGGACCTGTCGGTGCTGCACGACAATCAGCAGGCGAAAAACCTCTACGCCAAACTCGGCTTTCGCAACCTGTCGACCTTCGCCATCAAGCGCAAGAACGGCATCAACGAACGGCTGTTCCTCGGCCCCGGCCCGCAGGCGGACTTCAACCCCTATGCACGGATCATCGTCGAGGAAGCCCACCGTCGCGGTATCGACGTGCAGGTGGATGACGCCGAAGCCGGGCTGTTCACCCTGATCCACGGCGGGCGGCGGGTCCGTTGCCGCGAGTCGCTGAGCGACCTGACCACCGCCGTCAGCATGACCCTGTGCCAGGACAAGCGTCTGACCCACAAGGCGCTGAAGGCCGCCGGGCTTGAGCTGCCGGTGCAGCAACTGGCGGGCAATGCCGATGACAATCTGGCGTTTCTCGACGAGCACGAACGCATCGTGGTCAAGCCGGTGGACGGCGAACAGGGCCAGGGCGTGGCAGTGGACCTGCGCAGCATCGAAGACGTGCAGACCGCAGTCGAACGCGCCCGTCAGTTCGACAGCCGGGTGCTGCTGGAAAGCTTTCATGAAGGTCTCGACCTGCGCATCGTGGTGATCGGTTTTGATGTGGTGGCAGCGGCGATCCGGCGCCCGGCGGAAATCCGTGGCGATGGCCGTCATACCATCGGCCAGTTGATCGAAGCCCAGAGCCGGCGCCGCGCGGCGGCCACCGGTGGCGAGAGCAAAATCCCGCTGGATGAAGAAACCCGCCGCACCGTGGCAGACGCCGGTTTCGACTTCGACAGCGTGCTGCCCGCCGATCAGCGCCTGGCCGTGCGCCGCACCGCCAACCTGCACACAGGCGGTTGTCTGGAAGACGTCACCGCGATCCTCCATCCGGTGCTGAAAGACGCCGCCATCCGCGCCGCCCGCGCCCTCGACATTCCGGTGGTCGGCCTGGACCTGATGGTCCCAGCGGCGGACCAGCCGGACTACGTGTTCATCGAAGCCAACGAACGCGTCGGCCTGGCCAACCACGAGCCGCAGCCGACCGCCGAACGCTTCGTCGATCTGTTGTTTCCCCATAGCCTGCCCGTGCATGGCTGATGCTGCGCAACTGTACGCCGGATGCTGACCGACGTTGTGGGAGCGAATTCATTCGCGAGAGGCCGTAACAGGCGACATTGTTGCCCTTACGTTCGTATCGCGAATGAATTCGCTCCCACAATGAGGTCATTCATTCGGCCAACGGCTGCATCGCTCACGAAATACAGGAGCCCTCCCCATGACCACTGCACAGAAAATCCTCGAACCGGATCTGAATTACCTGCAGAAAGTCCTGCTGGAAATGCTCGCGATTCCCAGCCCCACCGGCTTCACCGACACCATCGTGCGCTATGTCGCCGAGCGGCTGGAGGAGCTGGGCATTCCCTTTGAACTGACCCGGCGCGGCACCATTCGCGCCACCCTCAAGGGCCAGCAGAACAGCCCGGACCGCGCCGTGTCCGCGCACCTGGACACGATTGGCGCCAGCGTGCGCGAGGTCAAGGACAATGGCCGGCTGGGCCTGGCCGCCGTGGGTTGCTGGTCCAGTCGCTTCGCCGAAGGCAGCCGGGTCAGCGTGTTCACCGACACCGGGGTGATTCGCGGCAGCGTGTTGCCCCTGATGGCGTCAGGGCACGCCTTCAACACCGCCGTGGACAGCATGCCGATCAGTTGGGACCACATCGAATTGCGCCTGGACGCCTACTGCGCCACCCGCGCGGATTGCGAATCGCTGGGCATCAACATCGGCGATTTTGTGGCCTTCGATCCGCTGCCCGAATTCACTGAAAGCGGGCATATCAGCGCCCGCCATCTGGACGACAAAGCTGGCGTCGCAGCGCTGCTGGCGGCGCTCAAGGCCATTGTCGACAGCGGTGCCAGCCCACAGATCGACTGCCACCCGCTGTTCACCATCACCGAAGAAATCGGCACCGGTGCGGCCGGCAGCCTGCCGTGGGACGTCAGCGAATTCGTCGGCATCGACATCGCCCCGGTCGCACCGGGCCAGCAGTCCAGCGAGCATGCGGTGAGCGTGGCGATGCAAGACTCCGGCGGGCCGTACGACTATCACCTGTCCCGCCACCTGCTGCGTCTGGCCCAGGACAAGGAGCTGCCGGTGCGCCGCGACCATTTCCGCTATTACTACAGCGACGCCCACTCGGCGATCACCGCCGGCTACGACACCCGCACCGCGCTGCTGGCCTTCGGTTGCGACGCCACCCACGGTTACGAGCGCACCCACATCGACAGCCTCAACAGCCTCAGCCGCCTGCTCGCGGCGTACATCATGAGCCCGCCGGTGTTCGCCAGCGACGCCCAGCCGTCCAAGGCCTCGCTGGAGAATTTCAGCCATCAGCTGGAACATGATGCGCAGATGGAGTCCGACACCCGCGTGCCAGCAGTGGATACGCTGGTGGGACAAAACTCCTGACTCCGTCCTTCTGTAGGAGCTGGCTTGTCCTGCGAGCGGCTGCGAAGCAGTCGTAAAATCGGCTGACGCGTTTTTTTCTGACACAGCGCATTCACTGGTTTTACGACGACTCCGTCGCCGCTCGCAGGACAAGCCAGCTCCTACAGGGGCTCCCCAACGTCTACACAGACAGAATCTGCTAGCATCGCCGCCCATTCCCTTTTTGCCCGCACCGAGACCGCCATGCTGATTCCCCACGACCAGCTCGAAGCCGACACCCTGACCCGTCTGATCGAGGATTTCGTGACCCGTGACGGCACCGACAACGGCGACGACACGCCGCTGGAAACCCGCGTGCTGCGGGTCCGCCATGCGCTGAGCAAGGGTCAGGCGGTGATTTTCTTCGACCTGGACAGCCAGCAGTGCCAGTTGATGCTCAAGCACGAAGTGCCGAAAGAGTATTTTGAAGACTGAGAAATGGCCGCAAGGCGGAAAGGGTCATGACAGCGTCAGTCTATGAATCTGCTGATTGCGCTGCCAGATGTTGCAACCGTTCGGTGATCCGTCGATAGACTTCCGCGCGGTGGATTTTCACGTGTTGCGGTGCATCGATGCCCAACCGGACCTGATTGCCGGCGATACCCAGAATCTGCACGGTGATGTCATCGCCGATGGAGAAGGTTTCTCCAACTTCCCTCGTCAATACCAGCATGTTCCTGCTCCTTGGTGATAACCGAGGACGCAGGGTGCCGCGCCTGCCGTAGCGCTTCAATGCACACAAGGCGAATCAGCCATGCCCTTCATGGCAATCAGATTCGTCCGGCAGACACTTCCTACAAAACCCGTAGCGGATCACAAAAACGCGCAGATCACGCCGCCGACCAGCGCGGTCCGAACAGAATGATGCTCGCCCCGATCACGCAGAACGCCACGCCGATCCAGTCCGAGTTCAGGGGCCGTACCTTTTCGATCAGACCCAGCCAGGCAATCGACGCGACGATGTAGATACCACCGTAGGCCGCGTAGGCTCGACCGGCATAGGTGGCTTCGACCCGGGTCAACAGCACGGCGAACAGGGTCAGGCTGATCAGCGCCGGAATCACCCAGAGCACGCTCTTGCCCTGGCGCAACCACATCCAGAAGGCGTAGCAACCGGCGATCTCGAACAGGGCGGCAAGAAAAAACCAGAGGTAATTGAGCACGGCGCAATCTCTTCAAGGGTGGCAAAACGATGCGCGCCACCCTAGCAGAGTTTGTACGGCGAGAGGATCAATGCCCCGCTTTGGCCCGCATCTTCACGGCCATGCTGGCCATTTCGTCGTAGATCGCCTGCGGATTCTGCTGCTTGACCTGCCAGGCCATGCGCCCCTGCTCGTGGGGCAGGATCATGAACTGGCCTTCGGCGACCTGACGGTAGATGTAGTCGGCAATGTCCTCGGCGCTGATCGGCGAGCTTTCCAGCAGCTTGCCGACCTGCGCCTTCATGGCCGGGGTCGGGCCGCGGAACGAGTCCAGCAGGTTGGTCTGGAAGAACGACGGACAGACCACATGCACGCCGACTTCCTGCTGACGCAACTCCACCAGCAGGCTCTCCGACAGCGCCACCACACCGGCCTTGGCCACGTTGTAGTTGCTCATCGCCGGGCCCTGCATCAGCGCCGCCATGGAGGCGATGTTGATGATCTTGCCCTTGCTTTGCTCCAGCAGCGGCAGGAAGGCCTTGCAGCCCTTGACCACGCCCATGAGGTTGATCGCGATCTGCCAGTCCCAGTCTTCCAGCGACAGCTCGCCGAAGAAGCCGCCGGAGGCCACACCGGCGTTGTTGACGATGATGTCGATGCCGCCGAACTTCTGCTCGCAGGCCTGGGCCAGTGCCGTCAACTGGCTGTAGTCGCGCACGTCACAGCGCTGGACGAAGCCGTCACCGCCGGCCTCGCGCACCAGGCGCAGGGTCTCCTGCAGGCCGCTGTCACTGACGTCCGACAGCGCCAGCCGCCAGCCTTCGCGCGCCCAGCGCAGTGCGATTTCGCGGCCCAGGCCTGAGCCGGCGCCCGTGATCATGATGCGGTTTTGCATAGCCAATGTCCGTTGCAGGGAAGTGGGCTCAGTGTAATCAGACAAATTGTCCGACAAGCCCTTCATCAGCTCGCTGAATATGCAGGACAAACCGCCGCACCAGCGCCCGCCTTTACCCGCAACGCCTGCCGCGCATGCAGAAAGTCCGAACCTTTTGCCAACCCCGGCAGTCGGATTTTTCAAGCGGCTCGTCTTTTTGCCAGAGGAGTTACCGGTCGAGCGACAAGCCACCACTCAAGAACACAAAAAGGTACTCGCCATGGGCATCGGCACAATCCTGATCATCATCCTCATCCTCCTGCTGGTGGGCGGTCTCCCCGTATTCCCGCACTCACGCAGCTGGGGTTACGGGCCATCCGGCATCATCGGTACGATCCTCGTGATTCTGCTGATTCTGGTCTTGCTGGGCAGGATATGACCCCTGGCAGCCAGTGAAAAAACCGCGCCTGGCGCGGTTTTTTCATGGATGACGTCCTGCTCCTGCCACATGACGCCGCCCTGTTCCGCCTCCCGCACGTTACACGGACTTTTGTAGGAGCTGGCTTGCCCTGCGACCGGCGACGCAGTCGTCGTAAAACCTGTGTATGCGGTGTGTCTGACGTATTGCCGGTCTGCTAACGCAGCCTTGTTTCGCCTGACGGCGAGTTACTTGGAAAAGCCCCAAGTAACCAAGGGCTCTTATCCCCGCCATACGGTGCCTCGCCTAGGCTCGGCATACCCGCACTCCGGCAATGCTCCGTGGGCTCGCCGCGAATGGGCCATCCATGGCCCACGCGGCTCTCGCGGCATCCATGCCGCTCGGCCCACTCCACATCGCCTGCGTTTGGCCTTCTGGAACGGGGCCCCAAGATCAAAATCAAAAGCCCCGTAGCAGTCCGGCTTGCAGGCGGTTGCAACCTCACGGACGTCACCGCCGGCAAGCCGGACTGCTACAGGCGCTTTGCCGCAATACCTGTAGGAGTGTGGCTTGCCCGCGATCGGCGACGCAGTCGTCGTAAATCCTGTGTCCTTGGCGTGTCTGATACTCCGCCGAGCCTACTAACGCAGCCTTGTTTCGCCTTCGGCACGTTACGCGCCCCCCATGTAGGAGCTGGCTTGCCCTGCGACCGGCGACGAAGTCGTCGTAAAACCGGTGCACTCGGTTTGTCTGGCCTGACGCTGTAGCTGCTAACGCAGCTTGGTTTCGCCTGACGGCGAGTTACTTGGAAAAGCCCCCCTCTCTGTTTCAAGAGCAGCCAAGGGCTTCTTACCCCGCCATACGGCACCTCGCTAATGCTCGGTGTTCCCGCACTCCGGCTTGTCCCGCGACTTGGCGCGAAGCGGCAGTCAATTCGATGAATGCGGGGGGGTCAGAAAGATCGCGTGCGCAGGTTTCACGACGACTTCGGTCGGACGCGACCCCGGCGCGCTCGCAGGGCAAGCCAGCTCCTACAGGTGCGAGGCAATTCAGACACTATTGCAGTGATTTACAAAACCCGTTCGCGGGCAAGCGCGCTCCTACAGGTAGGGGAGACCGCGCCTTAGTCCAGACACCGCAAAAAAACACGCGACAGACCAGACGCCGCAAAACGCGACTTGGGTGCAGGCCGAGCGCAGGCGGTGCGGAGTGGGTCGAGCGGCATGGATGCCGCGAGAGCGCCGCCAGGACATGGATGTCCGTTCGGCGCGGGCCCACGGAGCATCGTCGGAGCGAGGGAACCCGACGCAGTCGGGCCAAACCAGAAGCAAAGCGTTTTTGGTTACTTTTGGGTGGTCCGGCATTCCGGCGTTTGCCAAAAGTGACCCGCCGTAAGGGCGGAACCATAAGTAGCCGTTACCAAAGCAATGGATATGCACACTATCCCCAAAAACAAAAACGCCCCGACTCAATCGGGGCGTTCTCGTTCAAGCGATCTACCTCAGATCAATGCGACACCGCACCACTAGCCCCCAGGCCCGTCTGCGAACGCACGAACTGCGGATAGAACAACTCACGCTCACCTTCCGCCGCTTTCGATTTGTCAGTCACCGAGAAGAACCAGATCCCGATGAAAGCAATGATGATCGAGAAGAACGCCGGGTACTCGTACGGGAAGATCGCCTTCTCGTGATGCAGAATCTGCACCCAGATGGTCGGTCCGAGAATCATCAGAATCACTGCACTGAGCAGACCCATCCAGCCACCGATCATGGCGCCACGGGTGGTCAGGTTCTTCCAGTACATCGAGAGCAACAGCACAGGGAAGTTGCAGCTCGCCGCGATGGAGAACGCCAGGCCGACCATGAACGCGATGTTCTGACTTTCGAAGGCGATACCCAACACGATGGCGACGATGGCCAGCCCGATGGTGGTGATCTTCGACACACGGATCTCGTCTTTCTCGTTGGCCTTGCCAGCCTTGATCACGCTGGCGTAGAGGTCATGGGACACCGCCGAAGCACCGGCCAGGGTCAGACCCGCTACCACCGCGAGGATGGTCGCGAACGCCACCGCCGAAATGAAGCCCAGGAACAGGCTGCCGCCCACGGCATCGGCCAGGTGCACCGCTGCCATGTTGTTGCCGCCGATCAGCGCGCCGGCTGCATCCTTGAACGCCGGGTTGGTGCTGACCAGCAGGATCGCGCCAAAACCGATGATGAAGGTCAGGATGTAGAAGTAGCCGATGAAACCGGTGGCATACAGCACCGACTTACGGGCTTCCTTGGCATCGCTCACAGTGAAGAAGCGCATCAGGATGTGCGGCAGGCCCGCAGTACCGAACATCAGCGCCAGACCCAGCGAGAACGCCGAGATCGGGTCTTTGACCAGGCCGCCAGGGCTCATGATCGCTTCGCCTTTCGGATGCACTTTCACCGCTTCCGAGAACAGCATGTTGAAGTCGAAGTTGACGTGCTTCATCACCATCAGCGCCATGAACGAGGCACCGGACAGCAACAACACGGCCTTGATGATCTGCACCCAAGTGGTCGCCAGCATGCCGCCGAACAGCACGTACAGGGCCATCAGGATACCGACCAGCACCACCGCAACGTTGTAGTCCAGGCCGAACAGCAGTTGGATCAGCTTGCCCGCGCCGACCATCTGCGCGATCAGATAGAACGCCACCACCACCAGCGAACCGCAGGCAGACAGGGTACGGATTTCCTTCTGCTTGAGGCGGTAGGACGCCACGTCCGCGAAGGTGTATTTGCCCAGGTTGCGCAGGCGCTCGGCGATCAGGAACAGAATGATCGGCCAGCCCACCAGGAAGCCGATCGAGTAGATCAGGCCGTCGTAGCCGGAGGCGTACACCAGCGCGGAAATACCCAGGAAGGACGCGGCCGACATATAGTCACCGGCAATCGCCAGACCGTTCTGGAAACCGGTGATCTTGCCGCCGGCGGCGTAGTAGTCCGCAGCCGACTTGTTCTTTTTTGCGGCCCAGTAGGTCACGCAGAGGGTGGCGCCGACGAAGATCACGAACATGATGATCGCGGCCACGTTCAGCGGTTGTTTCTGCACCGCACCGGTCAGCGCATCGGCTGCCATGAGCGAAGGCGCAAATGCCGCCAGGCCAAGTGTTGCAAACAGGCGACGGCTCATTGTTGTGCCTCCTTCAGGATCGCGTTGTTCAGCTCATCGAACTCGCCGTTGGCACGACGTACATAGATGGCGGTCAACACGAACGCGGAAAGAATCAGTCCGACGCCGATCGGCATTCCCCAGGTGATGGATGATGTGGCGCTGAGTTTGGCGCCGAGAATCTGAGGCCCATACGCAATCAAAAGGATGAAAGCCGCATAAAGCCCAAGCATGATCGCCGAGAGAATCCAGGCGAATCGTTCCCTTTTCGAGACCAGCTCCTTGAAGCGGGGGCTGTTCTGAATCGAGAGGTAAATGCTGTCGTTCATTGTTTTTGTCCTCGCAGCACAGATTGGATGTCACGCTTCCACTTTAGACCGCTCTCGGATGCACTCCAGACGACCTTAGTATTAGAACGACATTAGCTGATGCGCGCAGGACTGCGTGTTTCAGGGATGAGAAAAAAGAGGCCGCATGTTTGGCGTAACAGACCTCTACGAAAACGCCCGCACAGACCGCTTCTGGCCGCAGGCCGTGGGAGCCGGCTTGCTGGCGAAAGCATTTATGAAGACAACATGGATGTGACTGGCCTGGCGCATTCGCCAGCAAGCCGGCTCCCACAGGTTTCGACCGGGGATCAACCAACAAAAAAACCGCCCGGCAACGTCTTGCCGGGCGGTTTCGGGTGAAGCATGAATCTTTTATGGCAAATTACTTGCCGGTCCATTCCTTGACGCGGTCCGGGTGCTTCGCTACCCAGTCCTTGGCCGCCTGTTCAGGCTTGGCACCGTCCTGGATCGCCAGCATCACTTCGCCGATCTCGTCCTTGCTCGACCACTGGAATTTCTTCAGGAAGTCGGCCACGTCCGGAGCTTTCTTCGCGAGGTCCAGGCTGCCGATGTTGTCCACGGTTTCAGCCGCGCCGTACACGCCCTTCGGATCTTCGAGGAACTTCAGTTTCCACTTGGCGAACATCCAGTGCGGCACCCAGCCGGTCACGGCAATGGATTCCTTCTTGTTCTCGGCGCGAGTCAGCTCGGCGATCATGCCGGCACCGGAACTGGCCTGCAGTTTGTAGCCATCCAGACCGTAGTCCTTGATGGCTTGGTCGGTCTTGATCATCACGCCTGAACCGGCGTCGATGCCGACGATTTTCTTCTTGAAGGACTCATCGGTCTTGAGGTCGGCGACCGAGTTGGCTTTCACATATTCCGGCACGATCAGGCCGATTTTCGCGTCCTTGAAATTCGGACCGTAGTCGGTGACCTTGTCCTTGTTCTTGGCCCAGTATTCACCGTGGGTCACAGGCAGCCAGGCGGACAGCATCATGTCCAGTTTGCCGGTTGCCACGCCCTGCCACATGATCCCGGCCGCGACGGCCTGCAGTTTCACGGGATAGCCCAGCTTCTGCTGAATGACTTCGGCGGCGACGTTGGTGGTCGCGACACTGTCGGACCAGCCATCCACATAACCGATGCTCAGCTCCGGTTTGGTGTCGGCAAGGGCCAGCGTGGAACTGATGGCAAGCGCCAGAGCGGCACCCGCACCCAGGATTTTTCGCATCTTCATCTTTACTTCCCCGGTAGTCCTGAACCCGACGATGTGCCGGGTATCGTTAACGTTTTTATAAGACCGGACGCTGCGCCCACATTTGGCGCACCTCCCGACTTTCACGCTTAAACCACTTGCCTGCGCAGCTGCACTCGCTGCGTTGACGAACCGATCATCAACCCCCACCGACCTTGTGCCTTTCCTGCGTACGACACTCAGGCATCGGGAAACGACATCACTGGGCCATCAACGACACAGGGGTCGTAAAACGCAGCACAGTCCGTCCGGAAATTGCATGCTTGAAAGGCAGTTGCGAGCTGCAAGCCTCAAGCAGCAAGAAAAAGCGGGGAGCATGCGCCTCGTCTTGCCGCTTGCCGCTTGCCACTTGCCACTTGCCACTTGCCACTTGCCACTTGCCACTTGCCACTTGCCACTTGGGGCTTGAGGCTGTTTTTCGAATGCTAATATGCCGGTCCCTGCCCCGTTTCGGCCCGATCATGCCCGTCACTTCCCGTTCGCCTGTCGTCCTTTACCTGTTCTCCTGTCTGATTGCGCTATGCGCCCTGTCCGGTTATTGGTACTGGCTGGGCAAGCCCGTTGTCCTGCCCGATGCCGCGACGCCGACGCACAAGCTGCAATGCGCCTCGTACACACCGTTCGACAAGGATCAGTCGCCGTTCGATCAGCCGTTCAAGCTGCGCCCTGAACGGATGGACGCCGACCTCGCCCTGCTGGCGACTCGCTTCCAGTGCATCCGCACCTATTCCATGACCGGTCTGGAAGCGATCCCGGCGCTGGCGCGCAAACATGGCCTGAAAGTGATGCTGGGGGCCTGGGTCAATGCCAACCCGCAAGACACCGCCAAGGAGATCGACGCGCTGATCGCCTCGGCCAATGCCAACGCCGACGTTGTCACCGCTGTGATCGTCGGTAACGAGGCGCTGTTACGCAAGGAAGTCACCGGGCCACAACTGGCGAAACTGATCGGTCAGGTCAAGGCACGCGTGAAACAGCCGGTGACCTACGCCGATGTCTGGGAATACTGGCTGCAATACCCGCAGATCGCCCCCGCCGTGGACTTCCTGACCATTCATTTGCTGCCTTATTGGGAGGACGATCCCAAGAGCATCGATGACGCCCTGGATCATGTCGCGCAAATCCACCAGTCGTTCGCCAGCAAGTTCGCGCCCAAGGACATCCTGATCGGCGAAACCGGCTGGCCCAGCGAAGGCCGTCAGCGGGAAACCGCCCTGCCCAGCCGGGTCAATGAAGCGAAGTTCATCCGCACCTTCGTCAGCATGGCCGAGCACCATGGCTGGCGTTACAACCTGATCGAAGCCTTCGACCAGCCGTGGAAGCGCGAGGCCGAGGGCGCGGTGGGCGGTTACTGGGGACTGTTCGACGCCGACCGTCAGGACAAGGGCGTGCTGGCCGGCCCGGTGTCAAACCTGCCGCAATGGTCATTCTGGCTGGCGGCCAGTGCGGTGTTGAGCCTGCTGACTCTGGCGCTGGCCGGCCCTGTGACCCGGCCGCGTAATGCGCTGGTCCTGCCGCTGCTGGCGGTGTTTGCGGCCTGCTGCATCGGCACTTGGGCGGAACTGGCGCAGGTCACCAGCCGTTTTGCCGGCGAATACGCCTGGGCCGTCGCGCTGATCGGCTTGAATCTGCTGATCCTCGCCCATGCCGCGCTGAGCCTGTCGGCACGTCAGGGCTGGCGCGGGCGTGCATTCGCCTGGTTCGAGCAGCGTGCCGGATGGTGGCTGTGCGCAGCAGGCTTCGCGGCGGCCGTGATGATGCTGACGATGGTGTTCGACCCGCGTTACCGCAGTTTCCCCACCGCCACCCTGTGGCTGCCAGCGCTGTTCTATCTGTTGCGACCGGTTGCAGCGCCACGCCGGGAAATCGCCCTGCTGGCGTTCATCGTCGGGGGCGGCATCGTCCCGCAACTGTATCGCGAAGGGCTGAGCAACCCGCAGGCCCTGAGCTGGGCGGCGGTCAGCCTGCTGATGACCCTCGCGCTGTGGCGCAGCCTGCGGGTGTGCACTGCGCCGACCGCTCAAGCTCAAGGTTTCAAGGGGCAATCCGCCACCGTGTAACCGACTGTGCGCCGCTCCGGATACATTGTGTTACCGCTTGCCGACTCCGACCCCGGCAAGCGGGTAACACGGAAACAGAAATCGCCAGTTCGGCGTGCAGGGAAAAATCCAAAAAATCATAAGCTATTGATTTATAACGATTTTAAAAAGTTGGCACGGCACCTGCTATATCTCTGGCATAACAAGAACAAAAAGTGAAAACCCAATAAAAATAAGATGAATCGGCTCTGACATAACAAGAACAACGGCACAGAGACGCAGCCAACTGATTTTTTTGGAGTAGATGTGCTTTACGGAGGCCCCGGCCTCACAGTCCGACAGAGAACAATAAAACTGCCCCGAGGCAGCGTCCCGAACGGATTGGAACCTTCAGGTTCAAGGCAGATCAGCGCTCAAAAAAATACGTTTGCTCTTGTATCCCGGATGGGGATCACTGAAGAACGCTGTAGAGGGACCGGTTGCCAAAAACAACAACAGACCGCCCTACAACAATAAAAAAGAGCACGTGCAACGATTTAAAGGGGAGCCTCGGCTCCCCTTTATGCTGTCTGGGGTTTACGGACGCATCTCCTGTAGGCGCTGGCTTGCCCTGCGACCGGCGGGGAACCCTTCGTAAAACCTGCATCCCGGCTCGATCTGGCACACCGCAGCCACAGGATTTACTGCCGCTTCGCGCCAGCTCGCGGGACAAGCCACGCTCCTACGCCTTCGGCAGAATCAAAAGCATCGCGCCCGCCACCTATCTGTAGGAGCTGGCTTGCCCTGCGACCGGCTGCGCAGCAGTCGTAAATCCGGTAAACGCGGTGTATCAGGAGAACCGCGTATGCAGGATTTACGACGACTCCGTCGCCGCTCGCAGGGCAAGCCAGCTCCTACAGATAAGCCGTCAGCTCCTACAGGTGAGCTCATGCCAGACCAGATGAATTAGTGCCAGGTGCAGTCACCGCCGCACCAGCCGCAACCCTGCAATCACCACCGCAAACACCGCCAGGCTCGCCGAGTACAGCACCAGCGACAGTACGCCCAGTGCCAGGCCGATTGCCGCCAGCCAGCGCCCTGCCCTGTGCCGCACAAGGAATCCCGCCAGCGACGCCACCAGCGCGCCCCAGCCGAACACACCGAAGTGAATCAACAGTCCCAGGTTCGAGCGCACCTGGCATTGCCATTTAGATGCCTCGTCGGCGCACAACCCGACCCATTGCACATCCTCCATCAGCCCATAGCGCAGGCCATAGGCAGCGGCCAACCAGACAGCCAAAGCGACGAACGACACAAGCAGCGGCAGATGACGCGACACAGAGCACTCCAGATCAAGCGGAAACGGCGCCCAGCATAGCCGCGGGCGCAGGAAAAAAGCACAGGCAGACACGCCATGCCGATCAGAACGTGTATTGTCGATCCGGTTTCATGCGCAGGGTTCATCCGTAGACTCGCTTGCGGTTACGGCACTTTGGCACTACACCCGTGTCTTAGCCTGCGGTAACTCAACAGCACTTCATTCCCAAGGGATTCAGTCATGCTTGGTTTTCTACGCCTCGCCGCCCTTTCTGGCGGCCTGTTCTTGAGTGCGTCCGTGATGGCGGTCGATGTCGACCCGTCCAGCTATGGCTTCCCCCTGACCAATCCGTTCGAAGCGACCATCGCCACGACCCCACCGGATTTGCGTGCCAAGGTGCCGGAAGACGCCGACATCGATCAGGACGATTACAGCCTGACCCTGCGCCCCGAGCGTGAATTCACCCTGCCGGACAACTTCTGGGCAGTGAAAAAACTGCGCTACCGGCTGGCGAAGCAGGATCATCCGGCACCGTTGATTTTCCTCATTGCCGGCACCGGCGCGCCGTACAACAGCACGCTCAATGAATACCTCAAGCGCCTGTACTACGGAGCCGGTTACAACGTCGTACAGCTGTCGTCGCCTACCAGCTACGACTTCATGAGCGCCGCCTCGCGTTTCGCCACCCCCGGCGTGACCAAGGAAGACGCCGAAGATTTGTACCGGGTGATGCAGGCCGTACGCGCCCAGCAGGACAAACTGCAAGTCACCGAGTATTACCTCAGCGGTTACAGCCTCGGCGCGCTGGACGCGGCCTTCGTCAGCAAGCTGGACGAAACCCGGCGCAGCTTCAATTTCAAGAAAGTGCTGCTGGTCAACCCGCCGGTGAACCTCTACACCTCGATCACCAACCTCGACAAGCTGGTGCAGACCGAGGTCAAGGGCATCACCAACAGCACCACGTTCTATGAACTGGTGCTGCAAAAGCTGACGCGCTACTTCCGCGAAAAAGGCTACATCGACCTGAATGACGCGCTGCTCTACGACTTCCAGCAGTCCAAGCAGCACCTGTCCAACGAACAGATGGCGATGCTGATCGGCACCTCGTTCCGCTTCTCGGCGGCCGACATCGCCTTCACCTCGGACCTGATCAACCGCCGCGGCCTGATCACGCCGCCGAAGACGCCGATCACCGAAGGCACCAGCCTGACGCCGTTTCTCAAGCGTGCCCTGCAGTGCGATTTCGACTGTTACGTGACCGAGCAGGTGATCCCGATGTGGCGGGCGCGTACCGACGGCGGCAGCCTGCTGCAACTGGTCGATCAGGTCAGCCTGTACGCATTGAAGGATTACCTGGCCAGCAGCAAGAAAATCGCCGTGATGCACAACGCCGACGACGTGATCCTCGGCCCCGGCGACCTGGGTTTCCTGCGCAAGACCTTCGGCGATCGCCTGACCGTTTATCCGTACGGCGGTCACTGCGGCAACATGAACTACCGCGTCAACAGCGACGCCATGCTGGAGTTTTTCCGTGGCTAAACGTCTATTGCTCACTGCGGCCCTGCTCTGCGCAGGCGCTGTTCATGCGGCCGAACAGCCGATCGTTTCCAAGGCGGCGCCGGTCCAGCGGGTCGAAAGCTCCGATGGTTTCACCGAGCCGCTGAAGTCGCTCAAGTTCAACCCCGGCCTGGACCAGCGCGAGTTCGAGCGGGCGACCCTCAACGCCCTGAACGTCTACGACCCGCTGGAGTCGTGGAACCGTCGGGTCTACCACTTCAACTACCGCTTTGACGAGTGGGTGTTCCTGCCGGTGGTCAACGGCTACAAATACATCACCCCCAGCTTCTTGCGCACCGGCGTGAGCAACTTTTTCAGCAACCTGGGCGACGTGCCCAACCTGCTCAACAGCCTGCTGCAACTCAAGGGCAAGCGCTCGATGGAAACCACCGGCCGCCTGCTGATCAACACCACGCTGGGCATCGCCGGCCTGTGGGACCCGGCGACCAAGATGGGCCTGCCGAAGCAGAGCGAAGACTTCGGCCAGACCTTGGGCTTCTACGGCGTGCCGGCCGGTCCGTACTTTGTCCTGCCGATCCTCGGCCCGTCGAACTTCCGCGACACCGGCGGCCTGGTCTTCGACTTCGCTGCGGAATCGCAGATCAACTTCCTCAACGTCTCCCAGGTCAGCGAGGACCACCCGGAGCTGTACCTGCTGCGCGCCATCGACAAGCGCTATACCACCAGTTTCCGTTACGGGCAGATGGACTCGCCGTTCGAGTATGAGAAGGTGCGTTACGTGTATACCGAGGCGCGCAAGTTGCAGATCTCCGAGTGACCGGCGCATAACCACTGTAGGAGCGAGCTTGCTCGCGATTGCGGATATCAGCCGACATCAACATGTCAGGACCGCCGCCATCGCGAGCAAGCTCACTCCTACAAGGTGTTCGGCATAAACACACATGACGCCTGCAAAAATATCTAAAAATCCGATTAATCCCCCACAAAAATACCACCCATCTATCGCCTCAACCCCTCTACCATAGGCGCCATTCCTACCTGTTTTCCGGAGTGTGCCCGATGACTCAATTTCGCAAAGTGCTGTCCATGCAGAGCGGCCAGCCGACCTCTGACGGCGCGGGCGTCAAGCTGACCCGCGTGTTCGGCGGGCCGGGGGTCGAGGTGTTCGATCCGTTCCTGATGCTCGACGAGTTCGGTTCGGAAAAGGCCGACGACTACATCGCCGGCTTCCCGCCGCACCCGCATCGTGGTTTCGAGACTGTGACTTACATGCTCGAAGGCCGCATGCGCCATGAAGACCATATGGGTAACGTCGGCCTGCTCCAGGGCGGCGGTGTGCAGTGGATGACCGCTGCCCGCGGTGTGATTCACAGCGAAATGCCGGAGCAGGAAGAAGGCGCCATGCGCGGCTTCCAACTGTGGCTGAACCTGCCAGGCAAATCGAAGATGGGGCCGGCCGGTTATGACGACATCCAGCCTGAGCGCATCCCCCGCGTGACCACCGCCAATGGCGTCGAAGTGATCGTGATCGCCGGCCAGTTCGACGACGGTCAGTTGCAACAGGCAGGCGTGGTGCAGCGCCCCGACACCGAGCCGCAGTATTTCGACTTCCACATGCCGGCCGGTTCGACCATCAGCCCGAAGGTTCCGGAAGGCCACCGTGTGCTGTTGTATGTGTACGAAGGTGAAGTGGAAATTGCCGGGCAACCGCAGAAACTCGGCAAGAGCCGTCTGGCGCGGCTGTCGGAAAACGGCGAACTGCAACTGAGCGCGTCGACCGGTTCCAAGGTTTTGCTGATCGCCGGCAAACCGCTGGGCGAGCCGATCGTGCAATACGGCCCGTTCGTGATGAACACCCGCGAAGAGATCGAACAGGCGCTGCGTGATTTTCGTGATGACAAGTTGACTGCTTGATCAATGCATTCTGCGCGTAGGGCGTAGGAGCCGGCTTGCTGGCGAATGCGTCGTCGAAGCCGCTGACGCCGGCAAGCCAGGCAAATGACCGTGTGGGAGGGAGCTCTGCTCGCGATGGCGTCAGACCGGACAACACTGCGTCGACTGATGTGCCCTCATCGCGAGCAGAGCTCCCTCCCACAGGATTTGCGTCGTTCAACGGATATCGCCCGCGTCAAACCACCTGCAAAAACCGCTTCAGCTCTTCCTGCTGGGCCATCGCATCGCGGCGGCCCAGTTCGATCAGCTCGCTGCAATACCCCGACTCGAACAGCAGATAGCTCAGCACCCCGGCGCCGCTGGTCTTGGTCGCGCCCGGGCCACGCAGAAAGGTGCGCAGCGCCGGTGGCAACTCGCGACGGTGGCGGGCAGCGATTTCGTCGATGGGCTGGCTGGGCGAGATCACCAGGACGTCCACCGGCGCCAGTGACTGCGCTGGCGTCGGCTGTTCGGACACCTGTGGCGAAGGCGCATGCCCGGCGGGCGGCAGCAGCCGGCTCAGCAGATTCAGCCGCTCCAGCAACTCGATATCGCTCTCCAGGCTGTCAATGAAGGTGCTGTTGAGCATGTGCCCGCCGATCTGCGCGAGGCTCGGCTGCATGCCGCTCATGTTGCGTTGCACCACAGTATTGGCGCCCAGGCCACGGGGGTTGCCGCTGACCCCGACCACCAGCACCCGATTGGCGCCCAGATGCAGCGCCGGGCTGATCGGCGCCGACTGCCGCACCGCGCCATCACCGAAGTACTCATGTTCCAGTCGCACCGGCGCAAACAGCAGCGGAATCGCCGAACTGGCCAACAGATGATCCACCGTCAGCCGGGTCGGCACGCCGATCCGCCGATGGCGCAACCACGATTCGATGGTGCCGCGCCCCTGATAAAAGGTCACCGCCTGCCCCGACTCGTAACCGAACGCGGTGACCGCCACAGCGCGCAGGTGCCTGGCCTCGATGGCCGTTTCGATATCAGAAAAATTCAGCCGCTCGCCGAGCAGGTCGCGCAACGGCGAGCTGTTGAGCAGCGCCACCGGCACGTCCTTGCCACCGATGCCGAGCAGGCTGCGGCCAAAGAATCGCGTGGCCTGGCGAATCACCCCCGGCCAATCGCTGCGCAGCACCTGATGGCTACGAAAGCTCTGCCAGAAGTCGGTCAGTTCGTGGATGGCAGTACGAAACTGCGCGGCACCGCTCGCCAGTTTCACCGCATTGATGGCGCCGGCCGAGGTGCCAACGATCACCGGAAAAGGATTGCTGGCGCCGACCGGCAACAGATCGGCGATGCCGGCCAGCACGCCGACCTGATAGGCAGCGCGAGCGCCGCCACCGGAGAGAATCAGCCCGGTGACCGGCTCGGTGCCGGCCAGGGCCGTTGAAGCGCTGTTGACGGTTTGTTGTTCTGGCGCGCTTGTACTCATGAAACCTCAGCTTTTGATGTCAGCCACGCTTTTTGTAGAGCTTGGGTTCGCCCGGCGGACGACTCTTGAAGCGCCGGTGCGCCCACAGGTACTGCTCCGGGCAGTCGGTCACGGCGCGCTCGACCCACTGGTTGATGCGCAGACAGTCCGCTTCATCGCTCTCGCCGGGGAAATTGTCCAGCGGCGGATGAATCACCAGCCGGTAACCGCTGCCATCGGCCAGGCGTTCCTGGGTGAACGGCACCACCAGTGCGTGGCCGAGCTTGGCGAACTTGCTGGTAGCCGTCACGGTGGCGGCCTGAATGCCGAACAGCGGCACGAAGATGCTCTGCTTGGCGCCGTAGTCCTGATCAGGCGCGTACCAGATGGCGCGGCCCTTGCGCAGCTGCTTGAGCATGCCGCGCACGTCCTCGCGCTCGACGGCGATGGAGTCCAGGTTGTGGCGCTCGCGACCGCGACGCTGAACGAAGTCGAACAGCGCGTTCTTGTGTTCGCGGTACATGCCGTCGATGGTGTGCCGCTGGCCGAGCAGCGCCGCGCCGATCTCAAGGGTGGTGAAGTGCAGCGCCATGAGAATCACGCCCTGCCCTTCGGCATGGGCTTTCTGCAGATGTTCTAGGCCTTCGATGTGCGCCAGCTTCGCCAGCCGCGCCTGGGGCCACCACCAGCTCATGGCCATTTCGAAGAAGGCGACGCCGGTGGAGGCGAAGTTTTCCTTGAGCAGGCGTTTACGCTCGGCCGCCGAATACTGCGGGAAGCACAGTTCCAGATTGCGCGACGCGATGATCCGGCGGTCGGTGGCGAACGAATACATGATCAGGCCCAACGCGCGGCCGATGGCCACCAGCAGGCGAAACGGCAACTGCACCACCAGCCAGAGCACGCCCAGCCCCAGCCAGAGCGGCCAGAAGCGCGGATGAAGAAAACAAGCTCGAAAACGCGGGCGATCCATTACAGCTTCCGTCAGGGCAAAGGCGGGCATTCTACATCGGTTCGGCAAGATCCGTGGCCTCTCGTCGCCAGCGCAGGCAGTGCGCCTCCCTTGCGGCTGGCGGGCGTTCTCGTTATAAGTCTCGACACTTTTAGCGACAAGCCG
Source organism: Pseudomonas sp. NPDC090208 (assembly GCF_044746785.1). Lineage (NCBI taxonomy): Bacteria > Pseudomonadati > Pseudomonadota > Gammaproteobacteria > Pseudomonadales > Pseudomonadaceae > Pseudomonas > Pseudomonas sp. NPDC090208. Next base: position 317,347 of record NZ_JBIVCU010000006.1, on the reverse strand, counting down.
CTGTATGCCGACATGAGCCAAATCGAAAGACAAGAGCAGGATCCGGTGTTCCAGTTGAAGGGCAGCATGCTGGCCATCACCGTGCTGGAGCTGGCACGCAACAACCTCGAAGCGCTGGATCGTCAACTGGCGGCCAAGGTTGCCCAGGCGCCGAACTTCTTCAGCAACACCCCACTGGTGCTGGCGCTGGACAAGCTGCCGGCCAACGAAGGCGCCGTCGATCTGCCGGCGATGATGCGTGTCTGCCGTCAGCACGGCCTGCGCACCCTGGCGATTCGCGCCAACCGTATCGAAGACATCGCCGCCGCCATCGCCATCGACTTGCCAGTACTGCCACCGTCCGGTGCGCGGGAGCGGCCACTCGATCCGACGGAAGGCGAGGTGAAGAAAAAGCCCGAAGTGGTGGAAAAACCGCCGGAGCCTTTGATCAAGCCGACCAAGATAATCACGGCTCCGGTGCGTGGCGGACAGCAGATTTACGCCCAGGGTTCGGACCTGGTGGTGGTCTCGTCGGTCAGCCCGGGTGCGGAACTTCTGGCCGATGGCAACATCCATGTGTACGGGCCCATGAGGGGCCGAGCGCTGGCAGGGATCAAGGGCGATACCAAAGCCCGCATTTTCTGCCAGCAGATGGTTGCAGAGCTCGTGTCCATCGCCGGGCAGTACAAGGTTTCCGAAGACTTGCGCAGAGATCCTCTGTGGGGTGCCGGGGTACAGGTCAGCCTGTCCGGCGACGTGTTGAACATCACCCGTCTTTAACGGATACTGCGCCATTTTCAAAGCAACGCTGATTCGTCGTGAAATCGATGCAAAGGACGTTGGATTGTCGAGGAAACTGCGGTTTTCTCGATCAGGGATCCCTTCACGGATTCAACGTTTCCATCTTTGCTCGTCCATCGCGATAATCGGCGAGGCTCTTTCAAGTACCGGGATCGGTATGAACAGTCGGCAAGGGAATGTCAGCGAGCCTGTCTTTTTGCAGCATGACCGCGCGCATCCACTGTTCCATCCGGCCCTGGCCGTCCTTTTCCTCTAGGGGTGATACACCTTGGCCAAGATTCTCGTGGTTACATCCGGCAAGGGTGGTGTGGGCAAGACCACCACCAGCGCCGCTATCGGTACCGGTCTCGCGCTGCGCGGCCACAAAACAGTTATCGTCGACTTCGACGTCGGTCTGCGTAACCTCGACCTGATCATGGGCTGCGAGCGCCGCGTGGTGTATGACTTCGTCAACGTCGTCAACGGCGAAGCCAACCTGCAACAGGCTCTGATCAAGGACAAGAAGATCGAGAACCTGTACGTGCTGGCCGCCAGCCAGACCCGCGACAAGGACGCACTGACCCAGGAAGGCGTCGAAAAAGTCCTGATGGAACTGAAGAAGTCCTTCGAATACATCGTCTGCGACTCGCCGGCCGGTATCGAGAAAGGCGCGCACCTGGCGATGTACTTCGCCGACGAAGCCATCGTCGTGACCAACCCTGAAGTCTCCTCGGTGCGTGACTCCGACCGCATGCTGGGCCTGCTGGCGAGCAAATCCCGCCGCGCCGAAAACGGCGAAGACCCGATCAAGGAACACCTGCTGATCACCCGCTACCATCCGGAGCGCGTGAGCAAGGGCGAAATGCTGGGCGTTGAAGACGTCAAGGAAATTCTGGCCGTGACCCTGCTGGGCGTCATTCCGGAATCCCAGGCCGTACTCAAGGCTTCCAACCAGGGCGTGCCGGTCATCCTCGATGACCAGAGCGATGCCGGCCAGGCCTACAGCGACACCGTAGACCGCCTGCTGGGCAAAGATCGCGAGCACCGCTTCCTGGACGTACAGAAAAAAGGATTTTTCGAACGCCTGTTCGGGGGTAATTAATGAACATTTTTGACTTCTTTCGTGCCAACAAAAAGCCAAGTACCGCGTCGGTTGCGAAAGAGCGTCTACAGATCATCGTGGCGCACGAACGCGGCCAACGCAGTACCCCGGATTACCTGCCTGCCCTGCAGAAGGAACTGGTCGAAGTGATCCGTAAATACGTCCAGATCGAGGACGATAAAGTACAGGTTGCCCTGGATAACGAAGGCAGCTATTCGATTCTGGAACTCAACATCACCCTGCCCGATCGTTGATCCGGCGGTTGCCTGCGGCGGCATGAACGTCACCTGGAAACAGGCTGACGGGCATGCCGCCGTTGGTGTTTCTAGCGCTTTGAGGCCGTACATGCCGCTGTCAAACATTCGCATCATTCATCAGGACGACGCTGTTCTGGTGATCGACAAACCCACCCTGCTGCTGTCCGTGCCCGGTCGTGCCGACGACAACAAGGACTGCCTGATCACCCGCCTCCAGGAAAACGGCTTCCCCGAGGCGCTGATCGTTCACCGTCTGGACTGGGAAACTTCCGGCATCATCCTGCTGGCCCGCGACCCCGATACCCATCGCGAACTGTCCCGGCAGTTTCACGACCGCGAAACCGAAAAGGCCTACACCGCATTGGCCTGGGGTCAGCCGACGCTGGACAGCGGCAGCGTCGACCTGCCACTGCGCTATGACCCACCGACCAAGCCGCGTCATGTGGTCGATCACGAATTCGGCAAGCATGCGCTGACCTTCTGGAAAGTGGTCGAGCGTTACGACACCCATTGCCGCGTCGAACTGACGCCGATCACCGGGCGTTCGCACCAGTTGCGCGTACACATGCTGTCGATCGGACATCCGTTGCTGGGTGATCGCCTGTACGCCCACCCCGAAGCCCTCGCCGCCCACGAACGGCTGTGCCTGCACGCCAGCATGCTGACCTTCACCCACCCGGTGACGAAAGAGCGCATGCGCTTCGAGTGCCCTGCGCCGTTTTGAGGGTTGGCTTTAGATCGTTACTCTGATGCCCTTCGGGCCTGATCGCGAGCAAGCTCACTCCTACATTTTTTGCAACGTGCCCCATTCTGATGAACCGAGTTTGTAGCCTTGGTGCCGAGCTTTTAAGGCTAAGAGCTCGGTCTGTCAGGCCATGGTACGTTTAAGCAAATGTAGGAGTGAGCTTGCTCGCGATCAGGCCCGACGGGCATCAAAGTAGCGGTCCGCCCGAATTGGCCTGTAAACTCGCGCCATTGCTGTCTGGAGTAACTTATGCGCGAAGAGTTGAACCAAGGCCTGATCGATTTCCTCAAGGCCTCTCCCACCCCGTTTCATGCCACCGCCAGTCTGGTGCAACGTCTGGAAGGCGCGGGTTATCAGCGTCTCGACGAGCGCGAGCCGTGGCACACCGAAGCCGGTGGCCGCTATTACGTCACCCGTAACGACTCCTCCGTGGTCGCTTTCAAGCTGGGTCGTCTGTCGCCGCTGATCGGCGGCATCCGTCTGGTCGGCGCCCACACCGACAGCCCGTGCCTGCGGGTCAAGCCGCAACCCGAGCTGCAACGCCAGGGCTTCTGGCAACTGGGCGTTGAAGTCTACGGCGGCGCCCTGCTCGCGCCGTGGTTCGACCGCGACCTGTCGCTGGCCGGCCGCGTGACCTTCCGCCGTGATGGCAAGGTCGAAAGCCAGCTGATCGACTTCAAACAGCCAATCGCGATCATCCCGAACCTGGCGATCCACCTGAACCGCACCGCCAACGAAGGCTGGCCGATCAACCCGCAGAACGAACTGCCACCGATCCTGGCTCAGGTCGCCGGTGACGAGCGCGCCGATTTCCGCGCCCTGCTCACCGACCAACTGGCCCGCGAACACGGCCTGAACGCCGATGTGGTGCTGGATTACGAGCTGAGTTTCTACGACACCCAGAGCGCGGCAGTCATTGGCCTGAACGGTGACTTCATCGCCGGTGCGCGACTGGACAACCTGCTGTCGTGCTTCGCCGGCCTGCAGGCCCTGCTCAATGCTGACGGTGACGAAACCTGCCTGCTGGTCTGCACCGACCACGAAGAAGTCGGTTCGACCTCGGCTTGCGGCGCCGACGGCCCGATGCTGGAGCAAGTGCTGCAACGTCTGCTGCCGGAAGGCGACGACTACGTGCGCACCGTGCAGAAATCGCTGCTGATCTCTGCCGACAACGCCCACGGCGTACACCCGAACTACGCCGACAAGCACGACGGCAACCATGGCCCGAAACTCAACGCGGGTCCGGTGATCAAGGTCAACAACAACCAGCGCTACGCCACCAACAGCGAAACCGCCGGGTTCTTCCGCCATCTGTGCATGGCCGAAGAAGTGCCGGTGCAGAGCTTCGTGGTGCGCAGCGACATGGCCTGCGGTTCGACCATCGGCCCGATCACCGCCGGCCACCTGGGCGTGCGCACGGTGGACATCGGCCTGCCGACCTTCGCCATGCACTCGATCCGCGAACTGGCCGGCAGCCAGGACCTGGCGCATCTGGTCAAGGTGCTGACGGCGTTCTACGCCAGCGCCGAGTTGCCGTAAGACAGCAAGCTACATCCCTGTAGCCGTCCGGCTTGCCGGCGGTGGCGTCCGCAAATCGCTACCGCCGGCAAGCCGGACTGCTACGGAACAATCTGCGCCGTACTTGTAGGAGCGCGGCTTGTCCCGCGACCGGCTGCGAAGTCGTCGTAAACCCGGTAATCGCGGTGTGTCAGACAGACCACATGTACAGGGTTTACGACTGCTGCGCAGCCGCTCGCAGGACAAGCCAGCTCCTACAGCCCCACCCGCTTCGAGGTTGATGACCCGGTGACTGCCCTTTCCCGCCGCTGCTCCCTGTTCTGCCTGTTGCTGATCGGCCTGTTGGCTCTGCTGCCCATGGCGTCCTCCCAGGCCGCCGGGCTGCCGAGCCTGCTCAATGGCCAGAAAGCCCAGCCCCAGGCGCAGGAGCCGCTGGGGCAGTCGCTGGATGAAGTCATCACCTCGCTGGAAAACGATCAGCAGCGCAGCAAGCTGCTGGACGATCTGAAGAAGCTCCGCGATGCCACGAAAAAGGCCCAGCCCACCGCCGAACAGGGCGTACTGGGGCTGATCGGCAGCACCCTGTCGGAATTCGAAAAGCAGTTCACCGGTGACGACAGCCCGCTCAGCCGCTGGGCCGACGAGGTGTCGCAGGCCGAAGACGAGCTGATGGCGCTGATGCTGCCGGCCAATCAGTGGTGGCCGATCATCTTCAGTTTCGCCGTGGTCATCGCCCTGTGGAGCCTGCTGGCGGCAGCGCTGATCTGGCTCGGCCATCGCGTGCGCGTGCGTTTCGGCCTGTCCGAAGAACTGCCGCAGCACCCGAGAACCCTCGACATGCTGCGCTTCGCCCTGCGCAAGCTGGGCCCGTGGCTGATCGCCCTGGTGATCACGGTTTACCTGAGTTATTCGCTGCCGCCATCGCTGGGCCGCGATCTGGCGATGGTGTTGGCCTATGCACTGGTGGTCGGCACGCTGTTCTCGGCGATCTGCGTGATCGCGTTCTCGCTGCTCGACGGCCCGCACCGTCATCAAGCGTTGTACATCCTGCGTCATCAGGCGTTCCGGCCGCTGTGGTGGATCGGCAGTTTCGCCGCGTTCGGCGAAGCGCTGGGTGATCCGCGCCTGATCGCCAGCCTCGGCCAGCATCTGGCCCACACCGCCGCGACCCTGGCCAACGTCATGGCAGCCTTGTCCACCGGGCTGTTCATCATCCGTTTCCGCCGCCCCATTGCGCACCTGATCCGCAACCAGCCGCTGTCGCGCCGCCTGAAACGCCGGGCGTTGAGCGACACCATCGAAATCCTCGGCAGCTTCTGGTATCTGCCGGCGCTGGTGCTGGTCGGGGTGTCGCTGTTCGCCACGTTCTTCTCGGCCGGCGACACCAACACCGCGTTGCGCCAGTCGCTGATCTGTACCGTGTTGCTGGTGCTGTGCATGGTCATCAACGGGCTGGTGCGCCGCCACTCGCAGAAACCGAGCCACGGCCACAAGCGGCACACGCTGTATTCGGACCGGCTCAAGGCGTTTTTCTACACCGTGGCGCATCTGCTGGTGTGGCTGGCGTTCATCGAACTGGGCCTGCGGGTCTGGGGTCTGTCGCTGATCCGCTTTTCCGAGGGCGACGGCCATGACATCAGTGTGCGCATCGTCGGTCTTGCCACCACCCTGATGTTTGCATGGCTGGTGTGGATCCTCGCCGACACGGCGATCCATCATGCACTGACCCGCTCGCGCAAGGGCCTGGCCAATGCCCGTGCGCAGACCATGATGCCGCTGATCCGCAACGTGCTGTTCGTGACCATTTTCATCATCGCGGTGATCGTCGCCCTGGCGAACATGGGCATGAACGTCACCCCGCTGCTGGCCGGTGCCGGTGTCATCGGTCTGGCCATCGGTTTCGGTGCGCAGTCACTGGTCGCCGACCTGATCACCGGGCTGTTCATCATCATCGAGGACTCGCTGGCCATCGACGATTACGTGGACGTCGGCGGCCACCTGGGCACGGTCGAGGGTCTGACCATCCGCACCGTGCGCCTGCGCGATATCGACGGCATTGTTCACACCATCCCGTTCAGCGAGATCAAGAGTATCCAGAACTACTCCCGCGAGTTCGGCTATGCGATTTTCCGCATCGCCATCCCGTCGAGCATGAACATCGACGACGCGCTGAAGATGATCCGCGACGTCGGCCAGAAAATGCGCACCGACCCGCTGCAACGGCGCAACATCTGGTCGCCGCTGGAGATTCAGGGGGTGGAAAGCTTCGACGGCGGCAACGCCATCCTGCGCGCCCGCTTCAAGACTGCGCCGATCAAGCAGTGGGAAGTGTCGCGGGCCTTCAACCTGTCGCTCAAGCGCTACCTGGACGAGGCCGGCCTGGACTTGGCGACGCCGCGTTTGAGCGTGCAGGTCAACACCAGCGGCGGGACGGTGAGCGCAGTGCCTCGCAAGAAAAGCGATTCGACTTCGTAACCCTTGTAGGAGCTGGCTTGCCCTGCGAGCGGCGACAAAGTCGTCGTAAACCCAGTGAATGCGGTCTGTCTGAAAAACCGCGTGCACAGGTTTTACGACTGCTGCGCAGCCGGTCGCAGGACAAGCCAGCTCCTACAGGGGACTAACGGTGTCAGCCACCACCGCACTCACATGAATCGCATCATGCCGCCAATACTCAAGGTCGCAGTCGATCAACCGGCCCTGCTGGTCGTGGTTGACCCGGGCGATGCGCAGCCCGGGGCTGCCGATGGAGACTTTCAGCGCCGAGGCCGCTTCCACCGGCAACGCCGTGGGCACCATTTCGAATTGCACCTGACCGTAGCGGATGTCGTAATGCCGGGCGTAGAGCTCGGTCAGCGACTGATTCAGGTCGAATTCAAGAATCTGCGGGAAGTATTCCGGGTTCAGGTAATGCTCGACATAGAGCACCAGCCGCTCGTCTATCCGCCGCGCGCGGCAGATCTGGATCACGCTGGACAGCGCCGGCAGTTGCAGCAACGCGCAGATCGCCGCCGAAGCCGGTTGCAAACGTGCGGAGATCACCTGAGTGGCCGGTATCCGCCCCTGCGCTTCGACCATGGCGTGAAAGTGGCTGCGGCGCATCAGGTCGTAGGCCAGTCGCGGCGGCGAAATGAACCAGCCACGCCGCTCCTCGCGGTAGATCAGCCCGCGCGCCTCCAGTTGCACCAAGGCTTCGCGCAGGGTGATGCGCGTGGTGTCGAACACCTCGCTGAGCTTGCGTTCGGCCGGCAACTTGCTGCCGGGCAGCAACAGGCCATGCTCGATCTGCTCCTGCAGCGCGCTGCAAATGGTCGTCACCGCTCGGGGCATTTCCTGGCGCATTGCGTTACCTATCTGGACTAGACCAGCGCTATTCGGGGGCAATTTTCGTCACCGCAACCATCCGTTTCATGCCACCAAAGCCTAGGCAGCGTAGATGACTGTTGCGTGACAAGCCATATTTTCCGGCGACCGCCGAGCGCCTGAATAAAAGAATTTTTCCTTTAAACACCAGCTATTTAGCCATGGTCTACGCTTGTTTCCCAGCGACTGCCTGGGTGCGCAGCTATCGTGAATACCGTCGATCCGGACACGAAAATGTCATTTTAGTGGCCTAACTTGGCTCAGGTATTGCTGACCTAGACCAACCCAACCGCAACGAGCACTTACCCGACCGCTTCCACCATAACGTCGAGAAGTAACCAAAGGAGCTTCGAATGAAACACCTGTTGCTGGCATCACTCCTCGGTTCGGCCATCGCGCTGAGCACATCGGCCATGGCCGCCGACACCGATCTCAAGACTCTGGAAGCCGCGGCCAAGGCCGAAGGCGCCGTGAACAGCGTCGGCATGCCCGATGACTGGGCGAACTGGAAAGGCACTTGGACCGACCTCACCGCCAAATACGGTCTGGTGCACATGGACACCGACATGAGTTCGGCGCAGGAAGTGGCCAAGTTCGATGCGGAAAAAGACAACGCCAGCGCCGACATCGGCGACGTTGGTGCTGCCTTCGGCCCGATCGCGACCGCCAAGGGCGTGACCCAGCCGTACAAGCCGACCACCTGGGATCAGGTGCCGGACTGGGCCAAGGACAAGGACGGTCACTGGGCGCTGGCCTACACCGGCACCATCGCCTTCATCGTCAACAAGAAGCTGCTGCACGGTTCCGACATCCCGAAATCCTGGGCTGACCTGAAAAACGGCAAGTACAAGGTCACCATCGGTGACGTGAGCACCGCCGCCCAGGCCGCCAACGGCGTGCTGGCCGCCGCCATCGCCATGAAAGGCAGCGAGTCCAACATCGCGCCGGGCCTGCAACTGTTCACTGAACTCGCCAAGCAGAAGCGTCTGGGCATCAACAACCCGACCATCCAGACCATGGAAAAAGGCGAAGTGGAAGTCGGCGTGGTGTGGGATTTCAACGGCCTGAGCTACAAGGCCAAGATGGCCAACCCGGATGACTACGTGGTGCTGATCCCGTCCGATGGCTCGGTGATTTCGGGCTACACCACCATCATCAACAAATACGCCAAGCACCCGAACGCCGCCAAGCTGGCTCGCGAATACATCTTCAGCGACGCCGGTCAGATCAACCTGGCCAACGGCAACGCCCGTCCGATCCGCGCCGAACACCTGAAACTGCCGCCTGAAGTACAGGCCAAGCTGCTGCCCAACGAGCAGTACAAGAACGTGACGCCGATCAAGGACGCCGCGGCCTGGGAGAAAACCTCCAAAGCCCTGCCGCAACAGTGGAACGAACAAGTCATCGTCGAGATGCAGTAATACCCGAATGGCGCGCCATGGATGACGCGCCATTGTCACGTCACATACCCCTGTAGGAGTGAGCTTGCTCGCGATGACATCCGCTCAGACACTGTAACAGTGACTGGCCCACCGCTATCGCGAGCAAGCTCACTCCTACGGGAGATCAGCGCCAGTCTTGCGATACCGAATTCGAACACCCCGGAGCCGGCATGAAACACAACGTCATCCTGATTCTGCTCGACGGCCTGAGCTACAGCGTGGCGCAGCACGCCATGGGCCATCTGCTGGCCTGGCGCGAAGCCGGGCGCGCCGCTTTGTACAAGCTTGAGTGCGAACTGCCGGCGTTGTCCCGCCCGCTCTACGAATGCATTCTCACCGGCGTGGCGCCCATCGACAGCGGCATCGTGCACAACCATGTCTCGCGCCTGTCTAGCCAGCGCAGCGTGTTTCATTACGCCCGTGCCGGTGGCCTGAGCACTGCGGCAGCGGCCTATCACTGGGTCAGCGAGCTGTACAACCGCAGCCCGTTCATCGCTGCCCGCGACCGTCACACCGACAACGTCGAACTGCCGATCCAGCACGGCCATTTCTACTACGTCGATCACTACCCCGATTCGCACCTGTTCGACGACGCCGAGCACCTGCGCCTGGCGCACTCACCGAACCTGCTGTTCATCCACCCGATGAACATCGATGACGCCGGCCACAAACACGGCCTCGACACCCCGCAATACCGCAACAGCGCGCGCTCGGCCGACATCATCCTCGCCGAGTACCTGCAGCGCTGGCTCGACGCCGGGTATCAGGTGCTGGTGACCGCTGACCATGGCATGAACAACGACCGCTCGCACAACGGCACCCTGCCGGAAGAACGCGAAGTGCCGCTGTTCGTCATCGGCGACGCCTTCAGCCTCGACCCGAACGCGCAACCGAAGCAGACCGAGCTCTGCGGCATCGTCTGCGAGCTGCTCGGCGTGGCCCACGACAAACCTGTCTGCACAGAGGTGCTCAAGTGACTTCACAACCTCGCGGCAAATGGCTGGCGCTGCTGTGCCTGGTGCCGTTCGCCCTGTTCTTCATCGCTTTCCAGCTGGCGCCGCTGGGCTGGGTCGCGGTCAACAGTCTGTATTCGGACGCCGGCTGGGGCGTGGACAACTTCATCAAGGCGTTCAATTCGCGCTTCTACCGCCAGGCCATGCAATACAGCCTGGAGATCAGTTTCTGGTCGAGCCTGATCGGCCTGTTCATCGCCATCCTCGGCAGCTATTCACTGCGCAAGGTGCCGTCGCGGCTGCGGGATTTCGTCAGCGCCTTCGCCAACATGACCAGCAACTTTTCCGGGGTACCGCTGGCCTTCGCCTTCATCATCCTGCTCGGTTTCAACGGCGCGCTGACCCTGATCCTCAAGCAGGCCGGGATCATCGATGACTTCAACCTGTATTCGAAAACCGGCCTGATCATCCTTTACACCTACTTCCAGATTCCCCTCGGCGTGCTGCTGCTCTATCCGGCCTTCGACGCCTTGCGCGAAGACTGGCGCGAGTCGGCCTCGCTGCTCGGCGCCAGCACCTGGGATTTCTGGCGGCATATCGGTATTCCGGTGCTGACCCCTGCCCTGCTCGGCACCTTTGTCATTCTGCTGGCCAACGCCCTCGGCGCCTACGCCACGGTCTACGCCCTGACCACCGGCAACTTCAACGTGCTGCCGATCCGTATCGCCGCCATGGTCGCCGGCGACATCAGCCTCGACCCGAACATGGCCAGCGCGCTGGCGATGATTCTGGTGGGCATGATGACCCTGGTGACCGTCGTCCATCAGTGGCTGTTGAAGAGGAGCTACCATGTCTCGCGCTGAACGCGGCCCGGCCGGGCTTTATCACCGTCTGGTGGTGACCGTGCTGTTTCTGATCCTGCTGGCACCGTTGCTCGGCACCTTCGTCTACTCCATCGCCACCAGTTGGTCGGCGAGCATCCTGCCCGCCGGGCTGACCTACAAATGGTACCTGGCGCTGTGGAGCGACCCGCGCTTTCTGATCGCCTTCGGCCAGTCGCTGCTGGTCTGCGTCGGCGCGCTGATGCTGTCCGTGGTGCTGATCCTGCCGTTGCTGTTCGTGGTGCATTACCACTTCCCGAAACTCGACGGCCTGATGAACATCCTGATCCTGCTGCCATTCGCCGTGCCGCCGGTGGTGTCCTCGGTGGGCCTGTTGCAGCTGTACGGTTCCGGGCCGCTGGCGATGGTCGGCACGCCGTGGATTCTGATCGGCTGCTATTTCACCGTGGCGCTGCCGTTCATGTATCGGGCGATCACCAACAACCTGCAGGCGATCAACCTGGTGGACCTGATGGACGCCGCGCAACTGCTCGGTGCCAACACCTTTCAGGCAGCGTTTTTCGTGGTCCTGCCCAACCTGCGCAAGGGTCTGATGATCGCGCTGCTGCTGTCGTTCTCCTTCCTGTTCGGCGAGTTCGTGTTCGCCAACCTGCTGGTCGGCACGCGCTACGAAACCCTGCAGGTGTACCTCAACAACATGCGCAACAGCAGCGGTCACTTCAACAGCGCGCTGGTGATCTCCTATTTCTTCTTCGTATTGCTGCTGACCTGGGCGGCCAACCGACTGAACAAGGACAACGACTGATATGAGCTTCGTCAGCGTCGAAAACCTGCAAAAGAACTACGCCAGCACCGCAGTCTTCAGCGACATCAATTGCGTGATCAACCAGGGCGAGTTCGTCACCCTGCTCGGCCCGTCCGGCTGCGGCAAATCCACCCTGTTGCGCTGCATCGCCGGGCTGACATCAGTGACCAGCGGCAAGATCTTTCTCGACGGCAAGAACATCGTACCGCTGTCGCCGCAGAAGCGTGACATCGGCATGGTGTTCCAGAGCTATGCGCTGTTCCCCAACATGACCGTGGAGCAGAACGTGGCGTTCGGCCTGAAAATGCACAAGGTCGGCGCCGAGGAAACCAGGCAGCGCGTGGCCGAAGTGTTGAAACTGGTGGAGCTGACCGAGCTGGCCCGCCGCTACCCGCACCAGATGTCCGGCGGCCAGTGCCAGCGTGTGGCCCTGGCCCGTTCGCTGGTCACCCGTCCGCGCCTGCTGTTGCTCGACGAGCCACTGTCGGCGCTGGACGCGCGGATTCGCAAACACCTGCGCGAGCAGATCCGTGCGATCCAGCAGGAACTGGGCCTGACCACCATCTTCGTGACCCACGATCAGGAGGAAGCGCTGACCATGTCCGACCGCATCATCCTGATGAACCACGGCCGCATCGTGCAGAGCGGTGACGCCGAAACCCTGTACACCGCGCCGGTGGACGCCTTCGCCGCCGGTTTCATCGGCAACTACAACCTGCTCGAAGCCGAAGACGCCAGCCGCCTGATGCAGCGCCCGATCAGCAGCCGCGTGGCGATCCGCCCGGAAGCCATTCAACTGAGCCTGACCGGCTCGCTGGAAGGCGAAGTGCGCAGCCACAGCCTGCTGGGCAACGTGATCCGCTACCGCGTCGAGGCCCGAGGCGTGCAACTGGTGGTCGATGTGCTCAACCGCTCCGCCGCCGACTTGCACCCCGCCGGGCAACGCGTCACCCTGAACATCGAAGCGTCGGCGCTCTGCGAAGTGGCTTGAAAACAGCGGAACACACCTGTAGGAGCCGGCTTGCTGGCGAATGCGTCGAGTCAGCCAACATTGATGTGTCTGGTCCGACGCATTCGCCAGCAAGCCGGCTCCCACAAGGTCTACGCGTTTCACCAGTGACGACGGCGGCAATTATTTTGTGAGAGGACCAACACCATGGCACTGGCCATTTTCGATCTGGACGAAACCCTGATTCACGGCGACTGCGCCAGCCTCTGGAGCGAGCAGATGGGCCGGCTGGGCTGGGTCGATCCCGAGTCGTTCATGAAGAAAGACCATGAACTGATGGAGGCCTACGGCAAGGGCGATCTGGCAATGGAGGACTACATGGCCTTCAGCCTGGAGCCGATGATCGGCCGCACACCCGAAGAGGTGGAGTTTCTGGTCGGGCCCTGGGTCGAGGATTTCATCGAACCGATCATTTTCAGCGATGCCACCAAAGCCATCGCCGAACACCGCGCCAACGGTGATCGCATCCTGATCATCTCGGCATCCGGCGTGCATCTGGTGCAGGCGATCGCCGAACGCATCGGCGTCGACGAAGTACTCGCCATCGACCTGGAAGTCGCCCATGGCGTATACAGCGGCAAGACCACCGGCGTGCTGACCTACCGTGAAGGCAAAATCACTCGCCTGCTGGAATGGCTGGACCAGAACGAGGAAAACCTCGAAGGCGCCAGTTTCTATTCCGACTCCCGCAACGATCTACCGCTGTTGCAGAAAGTGGACTTCCCCCACGTCGTGAACCCGGATCCGGTATTGCGTGAACTGGCAGAAAAAGCCGGTTGGCCCATCCATCAGTGGAAGTAACGCTTGATCGTTAATCCGTAGCAGTCTGGCCGGGCGGCGTTCCAATGCCGGCGGTGGCGTCGGTAAAATCGCCACCGCCGGCAAGCCGGACGGTTAAAAGAAATACGGTTAAATCCCGACCGGCGGTATAACGCCTGTCAATGTCGACTGTAGCCAGAAAGTGTCGACGCGCGCTTAATGACAAGTGCCATTAATTGACAGGAGTCGCACCATGGCTAAATACACAATCAAGACGATTGCACGAGTAGGCACAATCCCCCCTTCCTCCGTTAAAAAGATCGATGTATCCGTCAGCGGTATTACCGAACTAACGCCCGACGTCACCCGAGGTGATGGCTTTGTCAGGCTTTATGAAGTCGGGAATGACGCCGATGCCGCAGATTGCATTGCAGAAGGGCCAGTCACAAAGCTGGGTAACTGGACATTATTAGTCCCTCTGATGAGCAAAGCCCGCTACGACATCTATGTCTCGGATTATGACAATAACGAGGCGGCTCAGTCCGTTCCTAAAACGCTGGATTGGGTAGCGCTTATCAAGTAGTCGTGCGGCGCGAAGAGCACTTACTGGAACGATTTTTTCATCCAGCCCGTTATGAAAAAGTCCCGAAAGTTGTTCACCCATACCACTCTTATGGCTTGCTGACGAAGGTGTATCGGTATTTCAGCAAGCCTGCCGATGACGCCGGAATACCCGCGCCGTCGAGCCATGCCCCCCCCCTTCGAACATTCCTCTTGACCAATGCCCTCAATCGGTATTCACCGGACATAGCGCTTGATTGCGCATCTGTCTGTCATGCCGGCAGCGGAAACAACGACCCTTTCCAAGAGGACAACACGATCATGAAGATCACTTTCTGCATCACCGTACTCGCGTTATCGGCCTGCATCAGCGCTTATGCGTCTGTCGAGCCGGGTGCGCTCCAGCAACAAACAGAGACTGACGGCCACGACGTCGCCGCGCGTTTGAATGCCCGTTATCTGGACACCTCGGCGGCCTGTGATGGCCTGCCTGCGTATCGCTGCAACGGCGTCCTGCTGCGCGCGGTCACGTTCAACCCGGCATCCCACGTGTGGAACCCCGGGTCCAGTGCGATCAGCCGCAACGGCGTGTCATTCAGTTACCTGCGGGCCGACGTCGGCAACGATTCGATCTACGGCCCTCAGGGCTTCATCATTGACCCGACGCCTGCGGCAACGGCCTATCCACTGGCCGTGCGCTGCGCCTACCCGGCGAATGCCGGCACTGACCTGATAACCGACAGCTGTCGCGCCCGCTGTGAGCAGGAGGGCGTTGCCAGCATCGAAAGCTGGCGTAACCGCTACGCGGCGACACCGCCAAAGAGCTGCGCCTTCAGCACCGAGCCAGAGCAATTCCAGCTCAGCGTACAGGTACGCCAGGCGTTTCCGGCCGACTGGCAGTTCATCTGGAACGAAGTGATCGTCGCGCCGTGGCCACAGGACATTCCCGCGCAACTGCCATTGGAAGCGCTGTTCTATACCCGCGCCGACGGGCTTGTGCAGGCTCAGTCGATCCAGCAGGACTACCGGGCGGCGACCGGTAAAACCTTGCCGCTGATCAAACTGACGCTGAAAGCGGCCGCGCCGTTCAGCTATGTGCTGGAGGATCAGGTGCCGGTGCAGATTGCTTCGCAGACGTAAGCGCTGAGGCTACACAAGCGCGCTCCTACAGGTTTTGTGCCATGCCTGAATTCACCAAACACCTCAAAACCTGTGGGAGGGAGCCCTGCTCGCGAAAGCGGTAGCTCAGACACATCGCTTTCGCGACCCTCGCAACCTCGGCCCCTCCCATAAAAAGCAAATGTCCTGCGCTGATCGGTAGCCGTCCGGCTTGCCGGCGGTGTCGCGCCATCGATGCAGGTCTCGCCTGTTGTCAAACGCCGGAGTAACGATTTCAACCACTGCGCCAGTCGACCAATGGCCCGTCGAGTCGCTCAGTTTTTAAACAAAACTGTCAACATTGACAGTCGCGGGAATCCCGCATTTGACCCGTAATAGAGGCTCCTTTCTACAGTCAGGAGTTCTCCCCATGGCCCATTCCACAAATCCCGCTTCGCCCTCAAAAAAACGCACCCTGGGCGGTGTCGCACCGACACTCATTCATGTGACAGACCCGAACGGTGTCGAAATACCCGAAAAGGGCAGCACCTGCCATACCGAGGCGCACGTCTTTGGCATCGCCCCGCCCGGTTTCACGGTCACGCTGTTCAATGGCAAGGACAGCCTCGCCGAAGCAATTGCCGACCCCGACGGTTATTGGGACTCAAGCATCAGCATCGGCGCGCGGCTTTTTATTCGCATCACCGCCAGAACCTCCCAGGACCCGGACGCTGTCTCCAATGAGCGCACATTCGGTATGAGCCCTTTCATTTTGTCGGTCACCGGCGCTGACGGCAGTGTCATCGCCGATGGCGGCACGACCGGCGTCGACAATGTGACCGTGATTGGCAAGGGTGTGTTCGCCGCCGGGCCCATCAGCCTGTGGGACAACGACGAGTACATCGGCAGCCTTCCCGTCAGCCCGGACGGAGACTGGAGCATCGAGCTCGATAGCCTGACAGCAGGTAGCCACGAGGTAAAAATCGGGCAGGTGCTGGAAGGCACCACCATGAGCTGGACCTGGACATTCGTGAAGCGATGAAGGTCGAAGACAGGCAACCCCACTGGCGGAACCGTCCATCCCGGAGATGTTTGCAGTCTCTCCCATGCCCTTGCAGGGGCAGCATTTGAAGGCAGGGCCAGACCGTGTTCTCGCTGAAAGCAAACCGGCATCGCTCCCACGATGCCGGCTTCTCATTACCTCACTGGGTCACCCGCTGTAGCGCAGAAGCGGAATGCCTTGCTGCAGGCGTCCTGTGAAGCCCGCTCAAACCAGCGTGGAATCGATCACCAGCACGACTTTGCCCGACACCTGATTGGTTGCCAGTTCGGCATACGCCTCTTCCGCTTCGAGGATCGGAAAGCTGCGCGCCAATTGCGGTTTCAGGCGGCCTTCGACGAACAGAGGCCAGACGTGCTGACCCAGATCGGCCAGCAGGTCGGCCTTGAACTGATCGTCGCGGCTGCGCAGGGTCGAGCCCAAGAGTTGGATGCGCTTGCCGAGCACCAGGGCCAGATCGAGTTCGGCCTTGCGCCCGCCCATCAGGCCGATCAGCACCAGACGTCCGTCGACACCGAGGACTTTGAGGTTCAGCGCGGCGTAGTTCGCGCCCACCGGATCCAGGACGACGTTGAACGGCGCGAAGTCATTGAGACCGTCCAGGCTTTCGCTGCGGATCACGCCACCCTGGGCGCCAAGTTCTTCGCAGTAAGCAAGTCGCTCGGCAGAACCGACGCTGACCCAGCACGGGTTGCCGAACGCCTTGCACAGCTGAATGGCAGCTGAACCAACTCCACTTGCTCCGGCGTGCAGCAAGACTTTTTCGCCAGGCTTCAGACCCGCCAGCTGGAACAGGTTCAACCAGGCAGTGGCATAGACTTCCGGAATACCGGCCGCTTCGGCCAGCGACACGCCTTCCGGCACCGGCAACACATGACGGGCATCGACCACCACTGCTTCAGCCATCGCCCCGCCCGCGACCAGCGCACAGACGCGGTCTCCAACCTTCCAGGCGGTGCCTGAACCGACCTCGGCGATCACCCCGGAACATTCCATGCCAAGGATATCGGTGACGCCCGGCGGCGGTGGATAGAGCCCGGCGCGCTGCAGCAGATCGGCCCGGTTGAGCCCGGCTGCAGCCACCTTTATACGGACTTGTCCGACATCCAGTGCCGGTGATGGCCGTTCAACCCATTCCACATGACCTTCAACGCCTTGCAATGCTTTCACGGTGCCTCCATAGTGAGTCTTGACTGAGCCCGATGCGCTTCCAAGCGTCCGGGCTTTTGGCATTTGTGACCGGGCTTCGTATCACGCTGATATGGAACCGGCGACTTCTAAGACGGCCTACTATGCGTTATCAACTGTCCCCGCGTCGAATCAGCATGAAGCACTTTTTGCCCAGCACCGCCCTTGCATTGTTTATCGGCCTGGCAACAGTGCCGATGTCTGCCAACACGTTTGCGGCCAACGCCTGGGACAATCTGCAACCCGATCGCGATGAAGTGATCGCCAGCCTCAATGTCGTGGAGTTGCTCAAGCGCCACCACTACAGCAAGCCACCGCTGGACGACAAGCGCTCGGAAATCATCTATCAGAGCTACCTGAAACTGCTCGACCCGGCGCGCAGCTACTTCCTGGCCAGCGATATCGCCGAGTTCGACAAATGGCGCTTCCAGTTCGACGACTTCCTCAAGAGCGGCGATCTGCAACCGGGATTCACTATCTACAAGCGCTATCTGGACCGCATCAAGTCGCGTCTGGACTTCGCCATCGCGCAACTGGACAAGGGCGTCGACAAGATCGACCTGACCACCAAGGAAACCTTGCTGGTCGACCGCAAGGACGCGCCATGGCCGAAGAACGAAGCCGAGCTGGACGACCTGTGGCGCAAGCGCGTCAAGGATGAAGTCCTGCGTCTGAAGATCGCCGGCAAAGAGCCTGCGAAAATCCAGGAAACCCTGACCAAGCGCTACAAGAACCAGCTGGCGCGTCTGGGTCAGACCCGCAGCGAAGACATCTTCCAGGCGTACCTGAACACCTTCGCCATGTCTTACGATCCGCACACCAACTACCTGTCGCCCGACAGCGCGGAAAACTTCGACATCAACATGAGCCTGTCGCTGGAAGGCATCGGCGCCGTCCTGCAGAGCGACAACGACAACGTCAAGATCGTGCGTCTGGTACCGGCAGGTCCTGCGGCCAAGACCAAGCAGGTCGCTCCGGCGGACAAGATCATCGGCGTCGCCCAGGGCGACAAGGAAATGGTCGACGTCAT
This sequence comes from Pseudomonas sp. NPDC090208, assembly GCF_044746785.1. NCBI lineage: Bacteria > Pseudomonadati > Pseudomonadota > Gammaproteobacteria > Pseudomonadales > Pseudomonadaceae > Pseudomonas > Pseudomonas sp. NPDC090208. The sequence continues at coordinate 298,859 of NZ_JBIVCU010000006.1, read as the reverse complement.
CGGCTGGCGTCTGGACGAAGTGGTCAAGCTGATCCGCGGTCCGAAAGGCTCGGTGGTGCGTCTGGAAATCATCCCGGCCAGCAATGCGCCGAGCGACCAGACCACCAAGATCGTGTCGATCACCCGTGAAGCGGTGAAACTGGAAGAACAGGCGGCGAAGAAGTCGGTTCTGCACCTGAATCAGGACGGCAAGGACTACAAGCTCGGCGTCATCGAGATTCCGGCGTTCTACCTGGACTTCAAGGCCTACCGTGCCGGTGATCCGGAGTACAAGAGCACCACCCGCGACGTGAAGAAACTGCTGACCGAGTTGCAGTCGGAGAAAGTCGACGGCGTGGTCATCGACCTGCGCAACAACGGCGGTGGCTCGCTGCAGGAAGCCACCGAGCTGACCAGCCTGTTCATCGACAAGGGCCCGACCGTGCTGGTGCGCAACGCCGACGGCAAGGTCGACGTGCTGGAAGATGAAAACAGCGGCGCGTTCTACAAGGGGCCGATGGCGTTGCTGGTCAACCGCCTGTCCGCCTCGGCTTCGGAGATTTTCGCCGGCGCCATGCAGGACTACCACCGTGCGCTGATCATCGGCGGCCAGACCTTCGGCAAAGGCACCGTGCAGACCATCCAGCCGCTCAACCATGGCGAGCTGAAACTGACCCTGGCCAAGTTCTACCGGGTTTCCGGGCAGAGCACCCAGCATCAGGGCGTGCTGCCGGACATCGCCTACCCGTCGATCATCGACACCAAGGAAATCGGCGAAAGCGCGCTGCCGGAAGCGATGACCTACGACACCATCAAACCGGCGATCAAGCCGGCGGTGGACCCGTTCAAACCGTTCCTGGCCCAGCTGCAATCGCGCCACGACCTGCGTTCGGCCAAAGACGCCGAGTTCGTGTTCGTCGAGCAAAAACTGGCACTGGCCAAGAAACTGATGAGCGAGAAGACCGTCAGCCTCAACGAAGCCGAACGCCGCGCCGAGCACACCGACGTCGAATCCAAGCAACTGGCGATGGAAAACACCCGTCGCAAGGCCAAGGGCGAAGAGCCGCTCAAGGAGCTGAAGAAAGAAGACGAAGACGCCCTGCCGGTGGACGACGACAAGACCAAACCGGAAGACGACGCCTACCTGTCGGAAACCGGGCGGATTCTCATCGACTACCTGGGCTTGAGTGGTTCTGTGGCAAAGAAGTAAGCAAGTAGGGCAGCCACGCTCTTTGTAGGAGCTGGCTAGCCCTGCTACCTGCCGCGAAGCGGCGGTGAATTCGGCAAATGCGGTGAATCAGGTATACGGCATGTGCAGGTTTTACGGCGGGTTCCCCGCCGGTCGCAGGACAAGCCAGCTCCTACAGGGGCGCGGCGCTTTTGGATGAAGTGATGGCAATTCGTCATCAAACAGTCATGAATCTGTCGTGAAATACAGGGGCTCGGCGCCAGGCGTCGGGCCCCTTTTTCTTGCCCCGAGATTGCCATGACCGTGACTGAACAGCTGAGCGCACTGAGTTCGATCCTGACTCATCGCGACTTGCACAGCCTGTTCCAACCGATTGTTTCGCTATCGGACCGGCGAATACTCGGCTACGAAGCCCTGACACGCGGGCCGTCCAACAGCGCCCTGCACTCCCCCGTCAGCCTGTTCGCCGTCGCGCGTCAGGCGGGCCGTTTAAGTGAACTGGAGATGGCCTGCCGTGAATCGGCCTGCCGTCGTTTTGCGGAACAGCAGCTGGATGGCAAGCTGTTCCTCAATATTTCCCCCGAATCGCTCCTGGAGGCCTCGCACCCGCCGGGCCGCACCCTGCAACTGTTGCAGCGCTACGGCATTCCGCCGAGCCAGGTGGTGATCGAACTGACCGAACAGACGCCGACCGACGATTTCGGTCTGCTCTACAACGCCCTCGTGCACTACCGCGACATGGGCTTTTCCATTGCCCTGGACGACCTCGGCGCCGGTTATTCCAGCCTGCGCCTGTGGTCCGAGCTACGCCCGGACTACGTGAAGATCGACCGGCATTTCATCGACGGCATCCATCAGGACGCGGTCAAGCGCGAGTTCGTCGGTTCCATGCTGCAGATCGCCAAAGCCTCGCGGGCGCTGGTGATCGCCGAAGGCATCGAATTGCAGGAAGAGCTGGCGGTGCTGATCGAGATGGGTGTCGATCTGGTTCAGGGCTATTTGCTCTGCCGGCCGCAGGAACACCCGCCACGGGATGCCCGCGCGCTGTTGCCGAAGATCGACCCCAACGCCGCCGTGCTCAACGAAGAAAGCAGCGACCTCAGCGCGCTGCTCAACAGCCTGCCGGCGGTGCAGCAGACCACGCCCACTGCCACGGTGCTGGAGGCCTTTCGCAAGCAGGCCAACCTCAACTCGCTGGCGGTGCTCGACGAACAGAAACAGCCGATCGGCATCGTCCACCGGCATTCGCTGTCGGACGTGCTGCTGCAGCCGTTCGCCACCGAACTCTATGCGCGCAAGCCGATCAGCCGGCTGATGAGCGATGACTTTCTTGCGGTCGAACTGAATCAGTCGCTGCAACAGGTCAGCCGCCTGATCACCAGCCGCGCGCGGCAGCGCATCGAAGAAGATTTCATCATCATGCAGAACGGCGTTTACCTGGGCCTGGGCCGGGTGATCGACGTGCTCAAGCTGATCACCGAGCTCAAGATCCAGCAGGCGCGCTATGCCAACCCGCTGACCCTGCTGCCCGGCAATGTGCCGATCCAGCAGTGCCTGACCCGCCTGCTGCAACAGGGGCGCGAGTCGATCATCTGCTACGTCGATATCGACAGCTTCAAGCCGTTCAACGATATCTATGGCTATGGTCGCGGCGATGAAGTGCTGTTGTGTCTGGCGCAATGCCTGAACGACCGCATCGATCCCAGCCGCGACTTCGTCGGCCACATCGGCGGTGATGATTTCCTGATGGTGCTGGGCTCGGAAGACTGGCGCAAACGTTTGAACCTGCTGCTGGAAGACTTCCAGAATCAGTGCCGGCGCTTCTATCGCGCCGAGCATCTGGAAGCCGGCTGCTTCGTCGCCCTCAACCGTCAGGGCCAGCGCCAGGAATTTCCGCTGCTGTCGTTGTCGGTCGGGGTGGTGCACCTGCACCCGGAAGCCTGCGCCAGCCTCGACGCCAGCCAACTGGCCGAACTGGCATCACAAGCCAAGCACCACGCCAAGGACGTCAGCGGCGCGAGCCTGCATGTGATCGATACACTGCGAACAAAACCTCTGTAACCGGCGACGGCGCTCTTGCCCGCGATGGCGATCTTGCGGGCACCACCACTGACGATCCCTGCAAATGATCCATTGTGGGAGGGAGCCCTGCTCGCGAAAGCGCCAGATCAGACACTGCAGCGCTGACTGACACTACGCCTTCGCGAGCAGGGCTCCCTCCCACAGGATCAGCGTTGTCTGAGATAACGCCATCAAATCGAGCAGAGCAAATTGCCCGGCTCAATCCATCTCCGGGTATTCGAATTCGAACACCCGCACCACCTCCGAGGCATGCCACGAGGCCGCCGCGACGCCGTCGGACGGGCCGGAGAAACGACCCAGGCGTTCGGCGCACTCGAAGAAGCCGGTACGTGGCAGGCGGCTGGCGCCCTGGCTGATCACCAGTGAGCTGCGCAACGGTTGATCGGCGCGGGCGTCGAGGGCTGCCAGATGTTCCAGTGCGGCGGTCAGGGTCTGCATCGCCGGGCTGGGCAGCTGGATACGCTCCAGCAAGGCGCGATAGGTCACCAGATGACGTTGCTTGCGTGCCAGATCCAGTTCGCCCAGCAGCGCATCCCAATGCTGACGGCTGATCCTTACGCTCATGCCTCACCTCGCCAGCCCGAGACGCCCAACTCCCAGGCCAGACTCCGGCGAATCGCCGCATCGGGCTGGCGCGTGCCGTTTTCGATCAACTCCAGATACGACGGGCTGATGCCGACCGAACGCGCCAGTTGCGCCAGTTCAAGCCCTTTGGCCTGACGCAGTGCACCCAGTTGCTCGAACGAGGGCAGATCGGCTGCGGCGGCGGTATCGCCAGACGGCGCGGCGGACGGGTTTGCCTGCGGGCGGGACACACCGGCAGCCTGCAACAGGGCCTGATACTGAGCCCATGGCAGCACTGCGTATTCTGGCTCTCCATCGCGCGAAATGACCTGAAGATCCATACCACCCCCTGTAGGACGAAAAACTGTTTCCAGTAGTCTTTTTCTTTGTATTGGCGGCATCTTAACAGCGGATGGGGGGCACTGGCGTGCGCTGAGTCGACACAGTTTTCTCAGGAGCGACGTTTTGCCGGGATTTTGCTGAGCGGAGGTGTTTTTTTGTCGTTATCCGGCGACGATTTCACGGATGCCACCGCCGGCAAGCCGGACTGCTACAGCATGATCTTCGCCATACCTGTAGGAGCTGGCTTGTCCTGCGGGCGGCGACGAAGTCGTCGTAAAACCTGTGCACTCGGTGTGTCAGTTACTCCGCCGAGTCTGCTAACGCAGCCTTGTTTCGCCTGGCGGCGAGTGACGCGGACCTGTAGGAGCGTGGCTTGCCCGCGATCGGCGACGCAGTCGTCGTAAAACCTGTGCACTCGGTGTGTCTGATGTATTGCTGGTCTGCTAACGCAGCCTGTTTCGCCTGACGGCGAGTTACTTGGAAAAGCCCCAAGTAACCAAGGGCTTCTTACCCCGCCATACGGTGCCTCGCCTAGGCTCGGCATGCCCTCACTCCGGCAATGCTCCGTGGGCCCGCCGCGAATGGGCCATCCATGGCCCACGCGGCTCTCGCGACATCCTGTCGCTCGACCCACTGCGCACCGCCTGCGTTCGGCCTTCTGGGACGGGGCGCCAAGATCAAAATCAAAAGCCATATCAAAAGCCCACCGAGGCGGACTAACGTCCGGCCTGGCTGGCCGAACGCATCCCCTGTAGGAGCTGGCTTGTCCTGCGACCGGCTGCGTAGCAGTCGTAAACCCTGACGACTATGCATTTCTGACACACCGCGTTCACCGGTTTTACGACGAGTGCCTCGCCGCTCGCAGGGCAAGCCAGCTCCTACAGACTGGCGGTGAACATTCCTTAGCAGTCATACAGAAAATCACCAGACACCCCAAAAAGTGTGGGAGCGAATTCATTCGCGAAGCGATGTTCCGAACAACACATCCGTAACGGGCGGAATGCCTCATCGCAAATGAGTTCACTCCACAGAATGCCCCCAAGGCGGTGATGCCTGACGAGCACTGGTACACCGCTAGTCCTTCTTCTCCTGCTCCAGCAATTTCGGCGTGGCCGGCAGGCGTTCGACGACGGCGAGTTTTTCCGGTTTCTGTTGTTCGCGCCACAGACGAAACGCATCGAGTTCGGCCTTGAGCGAGGTCATGACCCAGGTCAGCACGGCGATGTCGTCGAGCATGCCCAGGCCGGGAATCCAGTCAGGGATGGCGTCCAGCGGACTGAGGAAGTACATCAGCCCCGCCACCACCGACAACAACGCCTTGCCACTGATGGCCCTGTACTCGCCGCGCCAGTAGGCCAGGCACAGCGCCTGCAGCAGTTTCAGATCGTCCTTGAGCTTGCCCAGCCGGTTACCGTCGGTGGCAGCCTTGCCGGCCACGGCGAACAGCAAGGCCGGCAGGCGTCCCGCTGCCATCAGGCGCTTGGCCATGGGCAGGTAACGCAGCAGATTCCACGGTGCTTTCATGATCCCTCCAGCGAAGTCGATAAAAATCGACCATTTGGTCAACCCGCCCAGGGGCACAATCAGCCCGCTCGCAGCGGCCGTGCCACCCCAAAGGTTATCCACACAAATTGTGGATAACCTTGTGAACAGAGCCGCCTTGGCGGCCTGAAACGCCCGTTTTACAGGGCCTGAGCTTAAATCGCGCGTTTTTTACTCACATGATGGAACTAAAAAAAACATTGACTTGAGCGGCTGAATGTCTACCCCTCGCCTCTATACGGAGATGACGCTTCCGACAATTCCCGGACTTTTCCGACAATCGCCGACGCTATTGGGACTGCATCGTCGGCATCCGGTTCGCCCGTTTTTGCGCACAAACAAAAATGCCCCGTCGAGACGGGGCATTTTCAGCACAAGGCAATCGCGAAAGGACGATTACTTCTTGGCAGCAGGCTTGCCAGCGTCGGCCGACTTGGCGTCAGCGGCTGGAGCAGCCTCTTCTTCTTCGTCACCGGCGGCAGCGGCGTCATTGGCGCCTGCGGCTGCAGGGTCCTTGATGCCCAGCAGTTCCAGATCGAATACCAGCACCGAGTTGGCCGGGATCATCGGGCTCGGGCTCTGTGCGCCGTAAGCCAGTTCGCTCGGGATGTACAGCTTGATCTTCTCGCCAACGTGCATCAACTGCAGGCCTTCGACCCAACCCGGGATCACGCCGCTGACCGGCAGATCGATCGGGCTGCCGCGCTCGACGGAGCTGTCGAACACCTTGCCGTCAGTCAGCTTGCCTTCGTAGTGAACGGTCACGACGTCAGTCGGCTTCGGTACAGGACCGTCGGCTTTCTTGATGACTTCGTACTGCAGGCCGGAAGCAGTGGTGGTGACTTCCTTGCGCTTGCCGTTCTCTTCGAGGAATTTCTTGCCGGCAGCAGCCGACTCTTCGGCCATCTTGGCCATGCGCTCTTCAGCGCGCTTTTGCAGTTCGCCGAAGGCTGCAACCAGCTCTTCGTCTTTCAGTTTCTGCTCTTTCTTGCCGACGGCGTCTTCGATGCCCAGGGCCACGGCCTTGGAATCCAGATCGTCCATGCCTTCCTGAGCCAGGCTCTTGCCCATGTTCAGGCCGATGCCGTAAGAGGCTTTCTGGGCCGGGGTTTTCAGTTCAACGGTGCTGGCTTGCTTGTCGCAGCCTGCGAGTACCAGACCGACCAGGGCAATCGCCGCTGCCAACCGATGCTGTTTCATCCTGTTTCCTTGTTCATGCGCCGAAAGGGCAAACGAGTAAAGCCGCGAGCTTATCAGGCCGCCGCGATCAATGGCTACCGGCATGAGAGGGAGAAAAGGCAGATAAGTTCAGGGGCTCAAAGGTTTTCTTGTTCGAGCGAGAAAACGGTTCAGTTTCGGTTCAGCCTCACGACAGAAAAGCCGATTCCGCGTGCAGGCTTTTTCCCAGAGCGCTCGGCGCAGGAGATGCCGTTACCCCCGCCGATTTCGCAATAAAGCACTTTTGCGCAGGGCATTTATGACCGCTTCGTTTCTGGCCGAACCAGTACATTAGGTGGGCATGGTCCCGCAGAGCGACCGATAACAAAACCTCCAGCTCGCTTGATGAATCTGCCAACCATACGGAGTCTGTTTTTATGAGCACAACACGCAGCACCGCTTTCACACTGGCGAGTCTGGCCCTGTTCATCAGCAGCACACAGGTTTTTGCCGAAGACATCACATTCGTCTCCCAGGGTGGCGCGTATCAGGAAGCCCAGAGCAAGGCGATCCTTGAACCGGCCGCGAAGAAGCTCGGCCTGACCCTCAAACAGGACAGTTCGCCCAAGGCCTACCCGATCATCAAGACCCAGGTCGAAAGCGGCAAGGTCACCTGGGACGTGGTCGACCTGCCCACCGGCGACTGCATCCGCGGCCAGCAGGAAGGCCTGTTCGAGAAGCTCGACCTGGCGCTGATCCCCAATGCCGCGCAGATTCCTGCGGCCCTGAAAGACGATTACAGCGTCGGCTATATCAGTTACTCCACGGTGCTGGCGTACCGCACAGATGCGTTCAAGGCAGACAAGGCGCCGAAAACCTGGGCCGACTTCTGGGACACCAAGAAATACCCGGGCCAGCGTTCGTTGCGCAATCTGCCGCGCCCGACCCTGGAAATCGCCCTGCTGGCCGATGGCGTACCCGCCGACAAGCTCTACCCCATGGACGTCGAGCGTGCATTTAAAAAGCTCGAAGAAATCAAACCGAACATCGCCACCTGGTGGACCTCGGGCGGCCAGTCGGCGCAGCTGATCAGCGACGGCGAAGTCGACATGATCCAGGCCTGGAACGGGCGCATCAGCGCCGTGGAAGCCGCCGGTGCGCCGGTCGCCTTCGACTACAACCAGGGCGTGCTGGAAACCAATTCGCTGTGCGTGCTCAAGGGTTCGCCGCACAAAGTGACAGCGATGAAGTTCGTCAACGAAGCCATCGACGCGAAGCTGCAGGCGGCATTGCCGATGATCATCGACTACGGTCCGCTCAACCCTGAAGCCTTCAAGACCGGCGTGATCCCCGCCGAGCGTGCTGCGCAACTGCCGTCCTCGCCTGAAAACATTTCCCGGCAGGCCCTGTTGTCCGCGCAATGGTGGGCATCGGATGCCGGCGTGAAAGCCGAAGAGCGCTGGCTGTCCTTCGTTCAGAAAAAGTAATGGGAGGCCCTATGTCCAACGCTTATCTCGCCAAATCCCTGCCCGACTCCAGCGACCGCGACGAGCCACCGCTGGCCAACGAACAGGCCCTGGCCCGCGAGGAACGCAAGGAGCACACCTCGATGCTGTTGCTGCTAACCCCGGCGCTGGTGATGGTCGTGGTGCTGCTGATCATGCCGCTGTGCTGGCTGGCGTTTCAATCGGTGCAGACCGAAGAAGGCTTCTCGCTGGCCAACTACGCGCGGATCTTCCAGGAAAGCATCTATTGGGAAACCTTCGCGCTGACCTTCAAGATCAGTTTTCTGGTGACCATCCTCTCGATTGTCATGGGCTTCCCGATTGCCTACGCGGCGTCGCGGCTGCATGGCTTCTGGGCCAACCTGATCCTGATCTGCGTGATCCTGCCGTTCTGGACCAGCGTGCTGGTGCGCTCCTACGCCTGGCTGGTGCTGCTGCAACGGCGCGGCCTGGTCAACCAGACGCTGATGGACCTGGGCATCATCGACCAGCCGCTGACGCTGATGCACAACACCACCGGCACGGTGATCGGCACGCTGCACGTGATGCTGCCGTTCATGGTGCTGCCGTTGTATGCAGTGATGAAAAAGATCCCGCAGGACCTCATGCAGGCCTCGGAAAGCCTCGGCGCCAAGCCGTTCTACACCTTCCGTCGGGTGTTCCTGCCGATGGCCGCACCGGGCGTCATGGCCGGTTCGATTCTGGTGTTCGTGATCTGTCTGGGCTTCTTCATCACCCCGGAACTGCTGGGTGGCGGCCGCACGATCCTGGTGTCGATGCTGGTGCAACGCAACGTCGAGCTGTATCACGCCTGGGGCGCCGCCAGTGCGGTCGGTCTGGTGCTGCTGTTCGTGGTGTTCCTGATCTTCTGGGGCATCAACCGCTTCATCCCCATCGAACGCATTCTGGGAGCGCGCTAAATGAACCTGCTTGCCAACCTGCGTCAGATTCGCCTGTCGCACCTGCTGTTCACCGTGGTGGTCGCGGCGATCCTGCTGTACCTGATCATCCCGGTGCTGATCGTGGTGCCGATGTCGTTCTCCGAAGCGCGCTTTCTGCAGTTCCCGCCCAAACAATGGTCGCTGCATTGGTATGAAGCGTTCTTCACCAGCGTGGAGTGGATGTCGGCGGCCAAGGTCAGCCTGATCACGGCGTTCTTCACCATGGTCATCAGCCTGCCGATCGGCATGGCAGCGGCCTACGCCATCAACAACTCCAGCCTCAAGGTGATCCGCACGCTGCAGATCATTCTGCTGTTGCCGATGATGGTGCCGATCATCCTGATCGCGGCCGGGGTGTTCTTTGTCTACGCCCGCGTCGGGCTGATCAGCACCATGACCGGTCTGGTGCTGGCGCACATCATGCTGGCCCTGCCGTACGTGATCATTGCGCTGCTGGCGGGCCTGCGGAATTTCGACATGTCCCAGGAGATGGTCGCCCGCAGCCTGGGCATGAACCGCTTCCGCGCGTTCATGGCGGTGACCCTGCCGCAGATCAAACCGAGCGTGGTGTCGGCGACACTGTTCGCCTTCATCACCTCGCTGGATGAAACCGTGGTCGCACTGTTCATCTCCGGCGGCGACAACCAGACCCTGACCAAACGCATGTTCACCGCCCTGCGCGACGAGATCGACCCGACGATTGCAGCGATCAGTTCGATCCTGATCCTGGCGTCGCTGATTCTCGTGGTGGTGGCGGGGCGTAACAAACAAGGCTGACGGCTACAGACAAACCAACGCACGCCCCCCTGTAGGAGCTGGCTTGCCCTGCGACCGGCTGCGAAGCAGTCGTAAAACCTGTGAATGCGCTGTGTCAGGAAAGCAGAGTTGCCAGGGTTTGCTGCCGCTGCGCAGCAGGTCGCAGGGCAAGCCAGCTCCTACAGAAGCAGTCGTAAAACCTGTGAATGCGCTGTGCCAGGAAAGCAGAGTTGCCAGGGTTTGCTGCCGCTGCGCGGCAGGTCGCAGGGCAAGCCAGCTCCTACAGAAGATCGCCACAACCCTCCCGGCACAGCCTGCCGTCAACCGCCGCAATTCAGCATCAATCACCCGCCCACCGGCCTATCTCGGCATCGGCCACTGGCGGGGCATTTTTACAATGAGTCCATCCTTCGTAGCCTCAAGGTTCCCGATCATGTTGAAAAGCCAATTGCGTGACCCTTCCCTGCTCGTCGAACGCGCCTACGTCAACGGCGCCTGGATTGACGCCGATGACGGCGCCACGATCGACGTCACCAACCCCGCCGACGGCAGCGTGATCGCTCGCGTACCGGCGCTGCAGGCTGCTGAAACCCGCCGCGCCATCGAGGCCGCCGAAGCGCGTTTCGTCACTTGGCGCGAAGTGCCGGCCGCCGAGCGGGCGCGTTATCTGGAAGTCTGGTTCAAGCTGATCATGGACAACCAGGAAGACCTGGCGCTGATCATGACCGCCGAACAGGGCAAGCCGCTGGCCGAGTCCCGTGGCGAAATCGCCTACGGCGCCAGCTTCGTCAAATGGTTCGCCGAGGAAGCCCGGCGCATCTACGGCGACACCATCCCGGCACCAACCGGCGACCGCCGCATTCTGGTGCTCAAGCAACCGATTGGCGTCGTCGCGGCGATCACGCCGTGGAACTTCCCCAACGCGATGATCACCCGCAAATGCGCGCCAGCCCTGGCTGCCGGCTGCCCGGTGCTGGTCAAACCGTCGGAAATGACCCCGCTGTCGGCACTGGCCCTCGCAGTGCTGGCCGAGCGTGCCGGGATTCCGGCCGGCGTGTTCAACGTGCTGACCGGCCTGCCGGCGGGTGTCGGTGGCGAGATGACCGCCAACCCGGCGGTGCGCAAACTGTCGTTCACCGGTTCGACCCGCGTCGGCCAGCTGCTGATGAGCCAGTGCGCCGCGACCATCAAGCGCCTCAGCCTGGAACTGGGCGGCAACGCGCCGTTCATTGTCTTCGACGACGCCGATCTGGACCTGGCGATTGCCGGGGTCATGCAGAGCAAATTCCGCAACGCCGGCCAGACCTGCGTCTGCGCCAACCGCATTCTGGTGCAGGACGGCATTTATGACCGTTTCGCCGAACGCCTCAGCGCCGCCGTGGCCGAACTGAAGGTCGGCGACGGCCTGGAAGCAGGCGTGACCATCGGCCCGTTGATCAACGCAGCAGCCGTCGACAAGGTTGCACGGCACATCGGCGACGCGCTGGAAAAAGGCGCCAGCATCGCCATCGGCGGCGCACCCCAAGGTGAAGGCCTGTACGTGCAACCCACCGTGCTGCGCGACGCCAGCGCCGACATGCTGCTGGCCAGCGAAGAAACCTTCGGCCCGGTCGCCCCGCTGTTCCGCTTCAAGGACGAAGCCGAAGCACTGGCCCTGGCCAACGCCACGCCCTACGGCCTCGGCGCCTACTACTTCACCCAGGACATGCGTCGCGCCTGGCGCGTGGGCGAGCGTCTGGAGTTCGGCATGGTCGGCCTCAACACCGGGATCATCTCGATGGAAGTCGCACCGTTCGGCGGCATGAAGCAGTCCGGCACCGGCCGCGAAGGCTCCAAGTACGGTCTGGACGAGTTCCTCGAAGTGAAGGCCTGGCACATTGGCGGGCTCAATTAACTCTTCATGCGTGTAAACGCCGCCCGACAGCACATCCTGTTTTTCCGGCGGCCCAAAACGGCACGAACCGGGCCTGCGCCTGTGTTCAGATGACATGCAGATCTTTCGGGCAAACCCCTTCTGCAAAGAGGACGCTCCATGAATTTCACTGAAGGTTTTGAATCGGTCAGCGTTAACAAGGTGTGCAAGCACTACGGCAGCCTCAAGGCGTTGAACAACGTCGATCTGAAGGTCGAGGCCGGGGAATTCATGTCGCTGCTCGGCCCGTCCGGCTCGGGCAAGACCACGCTGCTGAGCATTCTCGGCGGCTTTATCCGGGTCAGCTCCGGCAGCATTTTCTTCGGTGAGCGCGACGTCACCCTGATGCCGCCGCACAAGCGCGAGATCGGCGTGGTGTTCCAGAACTACGCGCTGTTCCCGCACATGACCGTGGGCGAGAACGTGGCCTTTCCGCTGCGCGCCCGTGGCGAAAGCGCGGCCAGCAGTCGTGAGCGGGTCAAGAACGCGCTGGCGACGGTGGAACTGACCGGCTACGAAGACCGCAACATTGCCGCCCTCTCCGGCGGTCAGCGCCAGCGCGTGGCGCTGGCTCGGGCGATTGTCTTCGAGCCCAAGCTGATCCTCATGGACGAGCCGCTGTCGGCGCTGGACAAACAACTGCGCGAGATCATGCAGATCGAACTGCGCGCCCTGCACAAGCGCCTCGGCGCGACGATGATTTACGTCACCCACGACCAGCGTGAAGCGCTGACCATGAGCGACCGCATCGCGATCATGCGTGGCGGCCAGTTGGTGCAGGTCGACACCCCGCGTCGTCTGCACGATCACCCGGCCAACGATTTCGTCGCCAGCTTCATCGGCGAAAGCACGCTGGTGCCGTTGCAGCGCGGCGCCAACAATGGCCTGACCCTGGGTGCCACACCCTTGCGCACCACGCGCCCGGTGCCGCCGTCCGGCGATGTGTTCCTGGCCCTGCAATCGGAAAAACTGCTGTTGGATAACGACAGCTGCGGACCGGAGTGGAACCGTCTGCGCGGCCGCGTGGCCGACATCGTGTTCCAGGGTGAAAGCCTCAAGGTGTTCGTCGACCTGGAAGGCGGCCCGACCGTCAGCCTGCGCCAGGCCAGCCACCACGAAGGCAACCTCAGCCTGCCACCGATCGGCTCGCCGATGATGATGCGCCTGCATCCGGAAGACACCATCGTCGTGCCGCGCGCGGGGGTTTGAATCCAGGCACCTGCCCTGCCTGAACCTGTAGGAGCGCGCTTGCCCGCGATAGCGTCAAACGATGAGTTGAAGCCTGACGAATAACCTGTAGGAGTGAGCTTGCTCGCGAGAGCAGTGTGTCTGATGACCATTCATTGGCAGACATTCCGCGATCGCGAGCAAGCTCACTCCTACAGTGGTCATTGGGCATCAGTGACAGGGGTGTCCGTCCCACAGGTCATTGGGCATCAGTGACATGGGTGTCCATCCGGGCAGGCGCAAAAAGCCCGCAGCGAAATATTTCGAAACGCCCCCGCAAAACAGTCGATCACCGCACTCCCCGCCCGAACTTCAGCGCTTGTGGCTCCGGGTAATCCTTATCCTGATCCCATCACCCGCCACCTCGGCATCACGGCGCTACGTCACTCACGACACCTGCTACCCACGGAGAGCAAAATGAATTCTGCACTGACTGAAAGCCAACGCCTGCTGGCCCTGCGCGACCACCATGTGCCACGCGGTATCGCCACCGCTCACCCGGTGGTCGCAGCCCGCGCCGAAGGGGCCGAACTGTGGGACGTCGACGGCAAGCGGTACCTGGATTTCGTCGGCGGCATCGGCGTACTCAACACCGGCCACAGCCATCCGAAAATCGTCGAAGCGGTGCGCCGTCAGGCCGGCGAAATCTCCCACGCCAGTTTTCAGGTGGTGGCCTACGAGAGCTACATCCAGGTCGCAGCGCGCCTGAATAAACTGGTCGGCGGCGATGCGCACTACAAAAGCGTGCTGTTCACCTCCGGCGCCGAAGCGGTGGAAAACGCGATCAAGATCGCCCGTGGCTACACCAATCGTCCCGCAGTGATTTCCTTCCGTGGCGGCTTCCACGGTCGCACCCTGCTCGGCGTGACCCTGACCGGCATGAGCCAGCCGTACAAACAGAACTTCGGCCCGTTCCCCGCCGAGATCTACCACGCCACCTACCCCAACGCGTATCGCGGTGTCAGCAGCGACGACGCGTTGGCCGAGCTGGATGAACTGTTCGCCACCGACGTCGCGCCCGACCGCGTGGCCGCGATCATCATCGAACCGGTGCAGGGCGACGGCGGTTTCCTCGCCGCTCCGAAAGCCTTCCTGCAAGCCCTGCGCGAGCGTTGCACGCAACACGGCATCGTGTTGATCCTCGACGAAATCCAGGCCGGTTTCGGGCGCACCGGCAAGATGTTCGGCTTCCAGCACGCCGGCATCCAGCCGGATCTGGTCACCGTGGCCAAGAGCCTGGCCGGCGGCATGCCGCTGTCCGGCGTGGTCGGTCGTGCCGAGATCATGGACGCACCGACGCCGGGTGGCCTGGGCGGCACTTATGGCGGTAACGCCGTAGCTTGTGCTGCGGCGCTGGCGGTGCTGGACCTGTTCGAAGAGCAGGATCTGCTGCAACAAGGCGAGACACTGGCGGCGCAGCTCAAAGAAGGTCTGCTGGCCCTGCAGAAACGTTACCCGCGCATCGGTGACGTGCGCGGTCTGGGCTTCATGCAGGCCATCGAAATGGTCGCCGACGACGCCCGCCACAGCCCCGATGCGACGCTGGCGCAGAAGGTCATCGACGAGGCGCGCAACGCCGGTCTGCTGGTCATCAAGTGCGGCGTGCATCGCAACGTGGTGCGCTTCCTCGCGCCGCTGGTGACCACTCAGGCGCAGCTGGCAGAAGCCTTGCAGATGCTCGAAATGGCCCTTGCCGCGGCCTGCTGACCGACCGCAACAACGTGCGAACCCGACCTGCTGCGTCAGCATCGGGTTCGCCGCGCAATCACATGGAACCGTCAACGCGTTGCTCAGGAGCACATGATGAAAGTCACCCAGTACAAGGCGCTCGGCCTGTCGTTTGGTACCCTGGTTGACCGCGAACGGGGCATCCTCGAAGGCCTGCGACCGCTGGCAGTGCAAAGCGATGCAAACACCAGCGACGCGCAGTTGCTCAGCACCTATCGACATGTGGCCCGCGAGCTGTCTGCGACGGCTGCGCAGGTCAGTGCCACGGCCTTTCACGGTCAGCTTTACCAGCGTGTGGCGCAACAATTGCAAATCATGCCCGGCTGGGATGAAAGTGTGGCGTTTGGTAGCTCCTCCGCCCAGTGGCCGATATTCGAAGACGCGCCAGGTGCGTTGCAGTACCTGGGCAAGTTTTACCGTTTGATACTGATCGCCCCACCCCAGGGCATCGATGTGCTGGCGCTGAGTCGCCGTCTGCCGGTCGAATTCGATGCGATCATCGAACCCGGCGCGGACGATTGGCATGCCGGCCTCGAACGCGAGCTGCGGCGCCTGGGTCTTGAGCGGTCAGAGCTGTTACCGGTGCGCAGTACCGAAAGCGACGACCCGTGGACTGACCGGGTCGACTTTCCGATCTGCACACTCCGCCGCGGCCTGGACCTGCCGTGGAACCATTCGCCTCAGGCAATGGACGGCAAGCGCTGTGAATACGCCAGCCTCGCCGACCTGGCACATGCCCACCAAAAGGCATTGCTGGCCTGAAACCGACAGCCCGGATTTGACATTGCGAGGACTGATCAATGGATGCATCAACCAAGCTCGACCGTATCGATATCAACATTCTGGTGCAGTTGCAGAAGGACGGGCGCATGACCAACGTCAGCCTCGCCGAGGCCGTGGGCCTGTCGCCCAGCCCTTGCCTGCAACGGGTCAAGCGCCTGGAAGCGGCGGGCTATATCAGTGGCTATGAAGCGCATGTCAACCTAGCCAAATTCGCCAACTCGGTGACCGTGTTCACCGAGATGACCCTGTCGGACCACAAGCGCGCCGACTTCGTGAAATTCGAGTCGAGCATTCGCAACATCGACGAAGTGCTGGAGTGCCACCTGATCAGCGGTGGCTACGATTACCTGGTGCGCTTCCTATGCAGCAGCATTCAGCACTACCAGGAACTGATGGAGTCGATCCTCGACAAGAACATCGGCATCGAGAAGTACTTCAGCTACATCGTGATCAAATCACCGGTGGTCAAAAGCACCGTGCCGTTGCGGAGTCTGGTCAGGGCGGTTTGAGTGTTCGTTGCATGAAGAAAGGGCCGACAGGCCCTTTTTTGTTGGCAGCGCTTACATCCCTGTAGGAGTCGGGCTTGCTGGCGAATGCAGCGGCTCATTCAACATCGATGTGTCCGAACCGGCCCCTCGCGAGCAAGCTCACTCCTACAGGGATTGCGGTGAGGCATTAGACGCTGCGGTGTTTGGACGGACGCGTTCGCCAGCAAGCCGGCTCCTACGGGACTCCGGGCATGACACAAAACCTGTAGGAGCCGGGCTTGTCCCGCGACCTGGCGCGAAGCGGCAGCAAATCCGATGAATGCAGGGTGTCAGGCAGGCATAGTCGTCAGGGTTTACGACGGGTTCCCCGCCGGTCGCAGGACAAGCCAGCTCCTACAGGGGACCGCGTAAACCTTACGCGATCTTCCAGACGCCGCAGAACGCGACTTGGGTGCAGGCCGAGCGCAGGCGGCGCGGAGTGGGTCGAGCGGCATGGATGCCGCGAGAGCCGCGTTGGGCCAGGGATGGCCCTTTCGCGGCGGACCCACGGAGCGTCGCCGGAGTGAGGGAACCCGACGCAGTCGGGCCAAACCAGGAGCAGGGCCTTTTTGGTTACTTTTGGGGCGTTTGCCAAAAGTGACCCGCTGTAAGAGCGGAACCCTACGTCGCCGTTACCACAGCAATGGATATGCCCCGAAATCCAACGAACAAAGCCAATCCGCTTTCCAGGTTCCCAAACCACAAACCCACAAACCCATCGCGGGCAAACGCGCTCCTACAAAGCTTCTGCAACGTCAGGAAAGAATACAAAACACCTTACGCACCACCCCATCACTGACCCACGCATTGGTCGCCCCCCTCGGCACCACCACCGTCTCTCCCGCCCTGACCACGTAGCTGTCACCCTGCTCAGCCGTCAGCGTCACCGCCCCGTCGAGGATAAACATCAGCTCGCTGTAACTCGGCTCCACCTGCCGACGCGCATACCCCTCGCATTGCCACAGGCCGATCCGCAGATTGGCCACACTGAACAGGGTCTCGCTCCACGCCTTCGGCGTCGCCGTCAGCAACACACTGGCCGCCGGCGGATTGCACGGCGCCAGCGGTTGCGTCAAATCGATCCTGATCGGCTGCTTCGGCATCTCCGCACACGCCTCAAGCCCCGGAAACGCCATGAACAACCGCCGCAGTTGCCCACGATGGTGCCAGCGCACGCTGACCCCGCGCGGCACCACAAAGCAGTCACCGGCGCTCAGTTGCAGATCGAAACCCTCCCCCTGCAAACGCAGTTCGCCGGCCTCGACAATCCCCAGTTCGACCCAGGGAAAATCCTCGATCAACAGGTTGGCCCCGACACTCACGCTGCTGCCGGTGACGAACCCCTGCTGCGCCTCATGGAAGTGAATCACCCGCCCCGCCGCCAGCGGATCGCCCTGCAAGGCATAAGCCGCGCAGGGCAACTGGCGGTCGGTGTGAGGCTGGGCGTAATGCAGAATCGGGGGCATGGCTTGAGGCTCGCTTATCGGCCGATGGCGTCGAGAAATTGCTGCCAGCCCGCCGCCAGGCGAACGCCCGGCGCGCGGAAGGCATGCAGCGGAATAGGGTTAAAACCGTCGCCGGCGAGCAGGCCGAGTTCGACCTTTTCCCCCGCCGTCATGGCCGCCAGTTGCGTGCCCATCCAGGTCGACATCGCCACCCCGCCACCGTTGTAGCCGATGGCGTAGAAACTGCGGTCGTCGAGCTGGCCGGCGTGGGGCAGGTAATCGAGGGTCATGGCCACCAGGCCCGACCACTGATAGTCGATCCTGTAGTCACGCAGGATCGGGAAGACCACGCCCATGCTGCGTTGCAGATCATCGAACGCACTCTGCGAATCGTCTTTGCCGAACGCACCACGACCACCGAAGATCAGCCGGTCGCCGATCACCCGGAACCAGCGCAGCATGCGTTTGGTGTCGCCGCACACTTGCCCGCCCGGCATCAGGCTGGCAAGGACGTGAGGCGGCAACGGCTGCGTGGCGATGATCGCGCTGCGGAACGGAATCAGTCGGCGATGCAGGGTGTCGGTGGCGCGGGTCTGGTCGGAATAGCCGTTGGTGGCGTAGATCACCTGCTTCGCGCTGACCCGCCCTTGCGGTGTCTGCACGATGACCCGGTCACCCTCGCGGCGAACCTGCTGCGCCGGGCTGTTGATGAACAGCTTCACGCCGTTGTCGACCAAGTGCTGGGCGATGCCACGGGCGTAGTTCAGCGGATGAATGCCCCCGGCCTTGGGCGTCAGCAGGCCACCGGCGAAGATCGTCGAGCCGGTCAGTTCGCGCACCTGTTCGGCAGAAATCATCACCGATGACGTGCCGCCGGTTTCGCGCTTGATCCAGTTCGCAGTGGTTTCCAGACCGCCGAGGGCATGCACGTTATGAGCCGCGGCGATGTGCCCGCCCATGTGCAGGTTGGCCTCGGTCAGGCCGAGCGCTTCCACGGTTTCCACCAGGCTGTCCACGGCGGCATAACCGGTGCGGTACATGTGCAGGGCGGTGTCGCGGCCGAAACGGGCCATGAGGGTGGAAAAGCCGACACGGAATTTCGGCGACACCACGCCACCGTTACGGCCGCTGGCGCCCCAGGCCAAGGTGTTGGCTTCGACGATCAGTGGCTCGCGTCCGCTGGCGGCGATGTGCCGGGCTGCCGAGAGGCCGGTATAGCCGGCGCCGATGATCACCACGTCGCACTGCCGCTCGC
The DNA here is from genome assembly GCF_044746785.1 of Pseudomonas sp. NPDC090208. NCBI lineage: Bacteria > Pseudomonadati > Pseudomonadota > Gammaproteobacteria > Pseudomonadales > Pseudomonadaceae > Pseudomonas > Pseudomonas sp. NPDC090208. The sequence goes on along the minus strand of NZ_JBIVCU010000006.1, from coordinate 279,924 downwards.
CTTCCAGCGATTGCAGCGCAGGTGCAGGTTGGGCGGTGGCCGCCCATAAGCTCTGAACAGTCATGCCAGCCTCTCGGCTTCGGATCGGAATTTAATGACTGTGGGAGCCGGCTTGCTGGCGAATGCGGTGGGTCAGCCAGTTCATTCGTCACTGACCCACCACTTTCGCCAGCAAGCCGGCTCCCACAGGTACTGCGCCCACCCGAACATCTACAGGCAGGCGCTTGCAAATCGGGGATCAACCCAGCTCTTTCTCGACCGCGTCGGCCAGTTGCGCCAGCGAGGTGAAGTGGTAGTGCGGCTCGGTGCGCTCGGATTCGAGGGTGCCGCCGGTGCCTTTCTGGGCGAAACGACGCTCGATCCAGCAGGTCTGGTAACCCAGGCGCACGGCCACGCCGATGTCGTGGTACTGGCTCTGGGCGACGTGGAGGATTTCCTCGAAGACGATGCCCTGGGTCGACGCCAGCACGCCACGGGTGTAGGCGAAGAACTGCGGATCAGGCTTCTCGAAACGCACATCGTCAACGGTGACGCGCACGTCGAACGGCTGGTCGAGGGTCTCGGCCATGTAGTTCAGGGCCCAGATCTGCGAGTTGGTGGTGGCCACCAGCTTGAAGTGCTTGCGCAGACGCTTGAGCGCTTCGACCGAATCCGGGAACGCCGGGAAGTTCTTCACCGACTGGGCCAGGCCCTTGGCATAGTCGTCGTTGTCCGGCAGGCCGAGCTTGGCGGCGATCGCGTGGTAGCAGCGCTCCAGGTCGTCCGGCCACCAGCCCGATTCGGTGGAGGCGCGGGCTTCGCGGTAGGCCTTGAGGATGTCGTCATCGCTGCAGGCGCGGCCGGCGTCACCGGAGACTTCGCGCACATGGGCAAGAATGCCGGCTTCAAAATCGATCAGGGTACCGACGACGTCGAACGTCAGGGCTTTGAACTGCTTGAAAGACATAGGGCGCTCCGCAAGAAAGGTCGTGTGGGTGAAACTGACTGGACGGGTTCATTATCTGCCCGCCTTCTCGCGCAATATTCTGTTTTGCCCTGCCCTGGAGGCATAACCTACTGTTTTTCTACCCGGTGTGCGGCAGCTGTGCTCAAAGCGTGTTTTCGAGGGTCGACGCCAGCCCCAGATGCGGATAAAGCGCGTCGATATTGAGCATGTCGGCGCGCATTTCTTCGATGATCCAGTCGCGTACCTGCTCCACCACCGGACGCACCGGGCGGTTGCCCGGCACCACCAGACAACAGCGCCGCGACATGACCCGGATCGCCTCCGTGGCCGGCACCAGTTCGCCCTTGCACAACGAGTTCGACACCACGTTCAGCCAGCCCAGCGCGATGCCTTGACCGAGCAGGGCAGCCTGCACCACCACCGCGTAATCGGAGAACACCTGGGTGTTGTCGGCGCGGCCCGGCGTCTCGAAAACACCTGCCCAGCCGCGCTCCTGGTTGTCCATGCTGATCAGCGTCGGCGGCTGTTTTCGGCCCTTGCCGTGCAGCACATCGGCCAGGTATTGCGGGTTGCACACCGGCAGGGTGATTTCCGGAATCACCAGTGAATCCGTGGCTTTCAGGCTGCCTGCTTCGAGATAGCGCATGCCCAGATCGACGTCCACCAGCGGCCCGCCGATGCGGCCGGACATCAGCTGATAACGCATGTCCACGGTGGGAAAACGCTCGCTGAACCGGCGCATGCGCGGCATCAGCCAGTGGGTGGTGAAAGCGGTGGAGACCGACAGGGTGACGGTCTCGATGCCAGTGGCGCGGGCTTCGATTTCGCTGATCGCCGACTCGATGGTGCTGAAGCCTTCCTGCACCCGGCGATACAGAATGCTGCCGCTTTCGGTCAGGCGCGCACCGCCGCGAACGCGCTCGAACAGCTGCACGCCGAGGTGTTCTTCCAGGCGCGACAACATGCGGCTGACGGCCGGCTGGCTGACACACAGCTCATCCGCCGCCCGGGTGAAACTGCCGCAACGGGCCGCCGCTTCAAAGACGAACAATGAGCTGGAGCTGGGAAGCTTTCGACGTAAATTAGACATGACCTGAGATTATGCCCCATCCAACTATTAGTAAATTGTCCACGGAAAATAACCGAGCCTACTCTTGCCGGCAAACCTGCGTGTGGATTTCAGCAGCACGCTGGATCGACACCCGTCTTTTTTCCCTTCACGAGACCGCTCTTCATATGGAAAACGCCCTGAAGTTCTACATCGACGGCCGCTGGGTGGAACCGTACGGTAACGCCCGCCTGCCGGTGATCGACCCGGCCACCGAACAGGCCTTCAGCGAGATCGCCATGGGCAATCGCGCCGATGTCGAAGCCGCCGTGAGCGCCGCTCGCCGGGCCTTTCCGGCCTTCGCCAGCACCTCGCCGGCCGAGCGCAAGCAACTGCTGCAGCGCATCCTTGAAGGTTTCATGGCCCGTTACGACGAAATCGCCGAGGTGATCACCCGCGAGGTCGGCGCGCCCAAGGGCCTGTCTCACGGCTGGCAGGCGGGGATCGGCAAGTTCCATCTGGAGCAACTGCTGCGCACCCTCGACACCTTCGAGTTTCAGACATCCCGTGGCACCACGCTGATCAATCAGGAGCCAGTGGGCGTGGTGGCGCTGATCACGCCGTGGAACTGGCCGATCAACCAGATCGTCTGCAAGGTCGCCCCGGCGCTGGCGGCGGGCTGCACCATGGTGCTCAAGCCCAGCGAAATCGCGCCGCTCAACGCCCTGCTGTTTGCCGAAGTGATGCACGACGCCGGGGTACCGGGCGGGGTCTTCAACCTGATCAATGGCGATGGCCCGACCGTGGGCGCGGCGCTGTCGGCGCACCCGCAGGTGGACATGGTCTCGTTCACCGGCTCGACCCGTGCAGGCGTCGAGATCGCCCGGCTGGCCGCACCGACGGTCAAACGCGTGCATCAGGAACTGGGCGGCAAGTCGGCGAACATTCTGCTCGACGACGTGGAACTGGAAAGCGCCGTCACCGCCGGGGTCAACAGTTGCTTCGGCAACAGCGGCCAGTCGTGCAACGCACCGACGCGCATGCTGGTGCCGGCGGCGCTGCATGATCAGGCGGTGGAGATTGCCCGCCGCGCCGCCCTCGCCCACCGTCTCGGGGCACCGAGCGAAGACGACACCACCCTGGGCCCGGTGATCAGCGAGCGGCAGTACGAAGCGATCCAGCGGATGATCGCCATCGGTATCGACGAAGGCGCGCAACTGGTGTGCGGCGGCCTGGGCCGCCCCGAGCATCTGCCCCAGGGCTATTACGTGCAGCCGACGATCTTTGCCGGTGTCCGCCAGGACATGACCATCGCTCGCGAAGAAATCTTCGGTCCGGTGCTGGTGATTCAGGCCTACGAAGACGAAGCCGATGCGGTGCGCAAGGCCAACGACAGCGTGTTCGGCCTGGCCGCCTACGTGCAGTCATCCAGCCTGGAACGCGCGCGCAAGGTCGCCTTGCAGATGCGTGCCGGCAGCGTCTACCTCAACTACCCGGCGTGGGACGCGGCGGCGCCGTTCGGCGGTTACAAACAGTCCGGCAACGGCCGCGAATATGCCGAGTGGGGGCTGGAGGCGTTTCTGGAAACCAAGGGGATTGTCGGTTGGGGCGTTTGACGCAGCCCCCCCCCTGTAGGAGCGCGGCTTGTCCCGCGACCGGCGACGAAGTCGTCGTAAAATCGGTAAATGCGGTGTGTCAGGTAGGCATAGTCGTCAGGGTTTACTGCCGCTTCGCGCCAGCTCGCAGGACAAGCCAGCTCCTACAGGTTTTGCGTCATTGCACCGAACCTTGGGAGCGAATTCATTCGCGATTGGCCGGCACATCCGGTATCGATGTCGCCTGACCACCCACATCGCGAATGAACTCGCTCCCACATGATCACCGAAACGCCAGCGCCTGCAGACTCCCCTCGGCAACACCGGACCGTAGGAGCCGGCTTGCTGGCGAAGGCGGTGTATCCGTCAACAAGGATGTGTCTGACCTTGCGCATTCGCCAGCAAGCCGGCTTCTACAACGGTGTCCGCCACCTGCCCCTTGATCAGGTCCGCCATGCGTTCGGCGATCATGATCGTCGGCACGTTGGTGTTGGCGCACGGGATCGACGGCATCAGCGAGGCATCGCAGACCCGCAAGCCTTCGACGCCGATCACCCGGCCATCGCCGGTGGTCACGGCCAGGGGGTCGTCGGCACGGCCCATGCGGCAGGTGCCTGACGGGTGCCAGGTGCCACCGACATTGCGCTGCACGAACTCGGTCAGTGCCTGATCATCGGCCAGCAGTTTTTTCAGGGTCACGCCCTGAGTCACCAGGCCATGCACCAACAGCCCGCGGAACGGCCCGGCGATGTCCAGCAAGAGGCTCAACGCCCCACGCTGCAAGGCGTTGAACGTCCCCGGCATGGCGACCTTCGCCACTCGCGGCGAATAGCTGGATGGAAACACAACGCTGCGCTCGCCGCTCAGTTCCTGCGCCGACAAGGTCTGCGCGCCGAACCGCAAAGCCTGCTTCAGGCGCTGCAAATCCCGCGCATCGGAGAGCATGTCGAAGTTGACCTGCGGCTCGTCGTGAGGATCGTTCGATACCAGACGCAGGCGCCCGCGGGAGTAGGATTTGTTGACCCAGAAAAAGATCGTGCCCAGCCGGTAACCGATCGAATGCCAGCCGGAGCGCGACAGGATCGCGCCGTGCATGTCGCCGGGCACGGTGTCTGCCAGTCCCGAGGAAAAGCGCACGATAGCCTGCTCGTGGTGCTCTTCCGGAAACGGCGTGCGCCCTTGCCGGGTCAGCAGCGCCGAGACGGCAATCGACGGATGCTCCATCAGGTTGCCGCCGACACCGGGCCGGTCGGCCACCAGCGAGATACCCAGCGACACCAGTTCGTCCACCGGGCCGATGCCGCTGCGCATCAGCACCGCCGGCGTGTGAATCGCCCCGGCGCAAACAATCACTTCCCGAGCCTGCAGCGTTTCGGCTTCGCCGCTTTCGGCAATGATCCGCGCGCCCGTCGCGCGGCCGCTCTTGAACAGCACCCGGTCGACCACACAATGCGTGCGGATCGTCAGATTGCTGCGCCGCCGTACCTCATCGGTGAGGTAACAGACCGAGGTGGGAATCCGCTCGCCTTGTTCGCTGACGCCGATGGCACCGACATAGGTGCCGTCTTCCCAGCGGCCGTTCTGGTCTGGCTTGTGCGCCAGACCCTGACCGGCGAGCACCTTGATCACCGCCTTGACGAACGGCGACAGGCGCTCCGCCGGCGTGCGCCGGATCCGCAACGGGCCTTTGTTGCCGTGGCGGTCGCCATGTTGCGCGCCGCTGAAATCGGTGTCGTTTTCCAGCTTGCGGAAGTACGGCAAGCAACTGTCCCAGCACCAGCCTTCGGCGCCGAGCCGCTGCCATTCGTCATAGTCCGCCGGGGCACCCCGGTTGGTCATCAGCGCGTTGATCGCCGAGCCGCCGCCGAGAATCCGCGCCTGTTCGTAACGCCGCGAGGCACTGGCGCGCTGGCCCATGAAAGCGCTCAGGCGCTGCCAGATATTGCTCACGTCGAGGTAGGCCCGACCGGGGTAGCGGCTGCGGATCGCCGCCGGCATGTTCTGCGCGGAAATATCGCGCCCCGCTTCGATCAGGCAGACCCGCTTGTGCGGGTCCTCCGAGAGCCGGGCGGCGAGCACGCAACCCGCCGACCCGCCACCGAGAATCAGATAATCGATCATGCACCCGCCCCGCTTACTGAACGAACTTCAGCCAGCGATCCTTGGCCGCGATACCGGCCGCCGACGCCCACCACTCTTCCGACATCAACGCCTGTTTGGCCGCATTGTCCGGTGAGCTCGGCAGCTCTTTCGCCCGTTGCTCGGTGATCTTGCCGGTGCCGAACGCTGCCGGGTTGCCCGGGCCGTAATCGATATACAGCGGCAGGTTGGCCTGCAGTTCAGGCGACAGCGCCTCGTTGATGAACTTCACCGCCGAGGCGTAATTCGGCGCGTTTTTCAGGATGCACAGCTGAGTGTTTTGCAGCAGGCCGTCGTTGTAGGTGAAGGCCACGTCCGGGTTGCTCTTCTGCACGGCGCTGGCGCGGCCGTTCCAGATCATCAGCATGTCGACCTCGCCATCCGCCAGCAACTGCGCCGACTGCCCGCCCGAGGTCCACCACACGGCGATGTTCGGCTTGATCTGCGCAAGGCGTTTGTAGGCGCGGTCGACGTCCAGCGGGTAAAGCTTGTCGCGCGGTACGCCGTCAGAGAGCAAGGCGGCTTCCAGCGTACTCATCGGGTCGTTGCGCAGGGCGCGGGTGCCGGGGAAGTTTTTCACGTCCCAGAATTCGGCCCAGGTCTGCGGGACTTTCTTCAGGGTTTTCTTGTTGTAGCCGATCACCGACGAATAGAACTCGTAGGCCACCGAGTACGGCGTGCGGTACTGCGCCGGCATGTTCTGCACGTTGGGCATCTTGCTCAGGTCCAGCGGCTCGATCAGCCCTTCGTTACCGCCGCGCACGCAGTTGGACGGCGGCGTGTCGATCACGTCCCACACCGGTTTTTTCGCATCGCCCTGGGCCTTGACCATCGGCCAGGCGTCCGGCGCGCTGTCCTGCTTGATGGTCATGCTCAGGCTTTTCGCAGCGGGATCGAGAATGGCTTTGGTCTGCGCCTCCTGATAGGCGCCGCCCTGGGAAACGAAGGTGATTTGATCGGCCATGGCGGAGCTTGCGCACGCCACCGAAAGACTCAACAGGGAAATGACGGAACCGAACACTTGAGCAACAGACAAGGTTTTCATGGCAAATCATCCTGGACGTAGATTAATTCGGCAGCGCTAAAAACCTTCGACGGACACCCGGCCTGCGGATGCTTCGCTCAGGTTTGCTTTTTTTGTTTATCCGAGCGGGACATCCGGACGTTACAAGAGCATGACGTGAGGGGGCAATGCACGAATAGTCAGGTTAACCATAACTTGGAGTCATACTCGTTGTAGGAGCGCACTTGCCCGCGAACGCGGAGTGTCAGGCAACATAAATGCGTCTGATCAATCGCAATCGTCCGAATGCGGCCCAGACCAAGCGCGCTCCTACGGATAGGCGTGACCACTCACCGGATCGCCGCAAACGGCAGGCGCTTGCCCAGCGCCTGGGCCAGGTACTGGACGAACAGCGAGATGCGCGGCGGGATGTGGCGGCGGTGCTGATACACCGCAAAGATGTCGCCGCGCGGCGCCTGATGGTCGGTCAGCACGGCCTGCAGGCGACCGCTGTCGAGATATTGCTGCACATCCCAGCGCGAACGCAGGATCAGCCCATGCCCTTCCAGCGCCAGGCTGACCGCCACTTCGCCGTCGTTGCTCGAGAGCGTACCGCTGACCTTATGGGCAAATTCGCGGCCGTCCTTGTGGAAACGCCAGATCGCGAAATCGCTGGCGAACTGGCGCAGCACGATGCAGTTATGCCGCGCGAGATCGGCCACGCTCACCGGCGCAGGCATAGCTTCAAGGTATCCCGGTGAGGCACAGAGGATCCGCGGATTCTCCAGCAGCCGAACGCCGATCAAGCGCGAATCCGGCGGTTCACCCATGCACAGACCGACGTCGAACTGGTCGTCGAGCAGGCTCAGCGGCTGGCTGGTCAGCTCCAGGGAAATCTCCAGTTCCGGGTGCAGCCGGGCGAACTCCGACACCACTGGCGCCAGGTGACGCCGACCAAAACCGAGGGTGCCGTTGATTCGCAGGCGCCCGCGCAAAGTCGGCTGGCGGCTGTTCAGCGCGCTCTCCAGTTCTTCGAGCTGGCGCAGGATCGGCCGCCCGCCTTCCAGGTATTGCGAGCCTTCCGGAGTTAACGACAGGCGCCGCGTGGTGCGTTGCAGCAATTGCACGCCCAGGCGCGCTTCCAGCTGGCTGAGGCGCTTGCTCACCGCCGGCAACGACAGGCCCATGTGCCGCGCGACTTCGGTGAGGCTGCCACGGGTGGCGACCTGCTGAAAGAAGCTCAAGTCGTCGATGGCGCTCATGGATTCTTTCTCCAAATCTAAGAATGGCTTTCCCGCAAGACTAATTATTAATCCAGAAACACTGCATACACTGAGCCGCATCCACCTTCAACCCTGGAGTCGCACCATGAGCAAGGCCCGATACAAGATTGCAGTGATCCCCGGCGACGGCATCGGCAAGGAAGTCATGCCCGAAGGCGTGCGCGTGCTCGACGCCGTGGCCGCCAAACACGACCTGGAACTGCAATGGGACTGGTTCGACTTCGCCAGCGCCGATTACTACCTGGCCCACGGCAAGATGATGCCGGACAACTGGTTCGAACTGCTCAAGGGCTATGACGCAATCTACTTCGGCGCGGTGGGCTGGCCGGACGTGGTGCCGGACCACATTTCCCTGTGGGATTCGCTGCTGCAGTTCCGCCGCGAGTTCGACCAGTACGTCAACCTGCGCCCCTGCCGGTTGATGCCCGGCGTGAAGGCGCCGCTGGCGAACCGCAAGCCCGGCGACATCGACTTCTGGGTGGTGCGCGAGAACACCGAAGGCGAATACTCCAGCGTTGGCGGCAAGATGTTCCCCGGCACCGAACGCGAGATCGTGCTGCAGGAAACCGTGATGACCCGGGTCGGCGTCGACCGCATTCTCAAGTTCGCCTACGACCTGGCGCAGAGCCGACCGAAGAAGCACCTGACCTCGGCAACCAAGTCCAACGGCATCGCCATCACCATGCCGTACTGGGACGAGCGCGTCGCCGAAATGGGCAAGCAATACCCTGACGTCAACGTCGACAAGTACCACATCGACATCCTCACCGCGAACTTCGTCCTGCACCCGGACTGGTTCGACGTGGTGGTGGCGAGCAACCTGTTCGGCGACATCCTCTCCGACCTGGGCCCGGCCTGCACCGGCACCATCGGCATCGCGCCGTCGGCCAACATCAACCCGGAACGCAATTTCCCCAGCCTGTTCGAGCCGGTCCACGGTTCGGCGCCGGACATCGCCGGCAAGGGCATCGCCAACCCCATCGGGCAGATCTGGTGCGGGGCGATGATGCTCGACCACCTCGGCCATCCGGAAGCCGGCGCGGCGGTGCTGGCGGCCATTGAAAGCGTGTTGTCCATGGGCCCGCAGGACGCGCCGCTGACCCGCGACATCGGCGGCACCGGCAACACCGAAGCACTGGGCAAGGCCATCGCCGCTGCGGTCTGAGCCGGAGAAAAACGTGCAATCTCCCGTTCGCCCAGCGCGATTCGGGAGATTGTTGCGTCGGGCTCTGGCATCGTGGAGGCATTCTTTTCGGCGCTTGCGAGAACCCCATGGCCCTGCTGTTCAAAGTCGACGACGAGCGCGGTAGCGCCTGGCAGTCACTGTTCGCCCAACATGCTCCTGACATCGACGTGCGCCTGTGGCCGGACACCGGCAATCCCGAGGACGTGCGTTACTTCGCCTGCTGGCAGCCGCCCAGCGATCTGCTCACCCGCCTCCCCAACCTCGAAGTGATCTTCGCCACCTCGGCCGGGGTCGATCAGTTCGACGCGGGCCAGTTGCCCGCACACATTCAGGTGGTGCGCATGCTCGATCCGGGCATCGCCCAGGGCATCGTCGAATACGCCTGTTTCGCCGTGCTCAGCCTGCACCGGCAGATTCCGCTGTACCTGCAACAGCAGCGTGAACGGCAGTGGCAGGATCACCTTTTGCAGCCAGCGAGTCAGCGTCGGGTCGGGGTCATGGGGCTGGGCAATCTCGGCCAGGCCGTGCTGGAAAGCCTGCGCCCGTTCGGCTTCGAGCTGCACGGCTGGGCGCGTTCGCAGAAGCATATAGACGGTGTCTGCTGTTATGCCGGCGACGAGCAACTGCCGGCGTTTCTCAGCCAGTGCGACATCCTCATCTGCCTGCTGCCGCTGACCGACGACACCCACGGCATTCTCGACGCCCGTACCTTCGCCGCGCTGCCCAACGGCGCCAGCCTGATCAACCTCGGGCGTGGCGGGCATCTGGTGGAAGAGGATCTGCTCACTGCGCTGGCGTCGGGGCAGTTGAGCCACGGGATCGTCGACGTGCTCAACGATGAACCGCCTCCCGCCGACCACCCGTTCTGGCAACACCCGCAGATCTGGCTGACTCCGCACATCGGCGCCATGACCTCGCCGCACAGCGCGTTCGAGGTGCTGCTGGCGAACATCCGCCGGCATCAACGCGGCGAAGCGATGCAAGGGCTGATTGAACGAGACAAAGGCTATTGAACAACCGCTCGGCAACACACTTCCCGGTGGGAGCGAATTCATTCGCGATGCGGCCAGTCAGGCGACATAGGTGTATCGGCCCAAATGCCCTTCGCGAATAAATTCGCTCCCACAAAGAGCCTTGGCGTTTGTTGCCCGACAAATGGGGGGGGTACCGAACGCATGGCCTGAAACGAAACATAACCTGTAGGAGCTGGCTTGCCCTGCGACCGACAACGCAGTCGTCGTAAGATCAGAACCCGGGGTTTTCCTGACACACCGCATTGGCCGGGTTTGCTGCCGCTTCGCGCCAGGTCGCAGGGCAAGCCAGCTCCTACAGGTTGCGCAGCGCCAGCCCCGACGTTAATACACATCCCGCAGATAACGCTTCTGCTCGGCCAGATAACGCAGGTGCTCGGCGGCGCTGTCTGCATCGAGGCCGCCGTGCATGGCGATGACCTCGCGCAGCGCCTGATCGACGTCCTTGGCCATATGCGTGGCGTCACCGCAGATGTACAGCTGCGCGCCGTCCTGCAGCCAGCGCCAAAGCTCGGCGCCTTGCTCGCGGATGCGTTGCTGCACGTAGATCTTCTGCGCCTGATCACGGGAGAACGCCAGGCTCAGATGGGTCAGCAAGCCATCCTTGTGCATGCCCTCTAGCTCATCGCGGTAATAGAAGTCGGTGGCCACATGCTGCTCGCCGAAGAACAGCCAGTTGCGCCCGGCATCGCCCCGCGCCCGCCGCTCTTGCAAGAACGCGCGGAACGGCGCCACGCCGGTGCCCGGTCCGATCATGATCATCGGCACGTCACCGTCGGCCGGCACGTGAAAGTGTCGGGTCGGTTGCAGAAAGATCGGCACCTCGCAGGCCTCGGCACGGTCGGCGAGAAAGGTCGAGGACACGCCCTTGCGCTTGCCGTAGCGCACCGCCGACACGGTCAGGTGCACCTGATCGGGATGTGCCTTGCTGCTGGAGGCGATGGAGTACAGGCGCGGCTGCAAGCGCTTCAAACTGCCCAGCAGCGCCTGCGGCTCACACTGCACTTTGCAGGTTTGCAGCACGTCGGCCAGTTGCCGGCCCCACAGCCAGTCCTTCAACTCGTCCTTGCGCGACTCACTCAGCAGGCTTTGCAACTCGGCATTGCGACTGTGCTCGGCGACGAAGTTCAAGGTATCGCGATGGGGCCGGGCGATCTCGAAGTGCTCGCTCAGAGCCTGATGCAATGGCATCTCGCCGACTTTCTCGACCTGCACCGGATGCTCAGCGGACATGCCGGTCAGGCTCAACAACTCGTCCACCAATGCCGGACAGTTGCGCGGCCAGACCCCCAGGGCATCCCCCGCTTCGTACTTCAGCGGTGCGTCCCCCAGGCTCAGGGCAAACTGGCGGGTGTCCTTGCTGGAGCCCTCACCATTGAGACGGGCATTGATCACCAATTGCGCCGGTTGCGGCCGCGCCCGGCTGGCCATTTCAGGCGACGCCGCTGTGGCTGTCGGTGCAACGACCTGCGCCACACTGACCGCCGAAATCGACGGCGTCAGCGCCTGCTGCAACTGGGTCAGCCAGGCATCGGCCGGGGCGTCATAGTCGGTGTCGCAATCCAGCCGTGGCAGCAGCGCCGAAGCCCCCAGGGCCTGCAAGCGCTGATCGAGGTTCTTGCCGTGCTGACAGAACTGGTCGTAATTCGGATCGCCCAGCGCCAGCACCGCGTAACGCAACGATTGCAGCGGCGCCTGGCGGGCACTCAGCGACGACCAGAACGGTTGGCCGTTGTCCGGCGCATCGCCGTCGCCAAAGGTGCTGCTGATCACGGCCAGATTGCCGATGCTGTCCAGTTGCTCGACGGCGAACGTCGCCATGTCGCTGACCGTCACGGCAATGCCTGATTCACGCAGGCGGCTGCCGAAGCGCTCGGCGAGGGCCTCGGCATTACCGGTCTGCGACGCCCACAGCAGGGTCAGGGCAGCGTGCTTCTGAGTCGATTCCACTGTAGGGGTTGGCGCAGCGGCAGGGGCCTGGCTGAACAGGCCGGCCAACACGCCGTCGAGCCACAACCGCGTGTCATTGGCAAACGGCGCATGGCCCGGCAGCACCGGCACGTCATCGCACGGGCTCGATTGCAGCGCGTTGAGAAAGCCGGCCAGCCAGGTCTTTTCCCGATCGTTCAACTGCGGCGCCGGCACATCGGCAATGCCGGTGATCCGGGCGAAAGTGGCGAGGCGCGACATGGCGGGCTCCTGATCAATGGATGAAGGTGAAGATGGCGGGCTTTCGCGTGCAGGCCCCTGCAAAAACTGATGATCGATCAGCTCGACCTTCTTCAGCGCCACCGCACAGACCTTGAATTCCGGCTGCAGCGAAATCGGGTCGATGGCGTCGTTGGTCACAGCGTTGATCGCCAGTCGCTCGCCGTACACGTCGTTCCAGTGAAACGGCGCAAAACAGTTGCCCGGCTGCACACGGTCGGTGACCACGGCGGGCAGTACGGCGTGGCCGCGCAGCGAGCGCACTTCGACGGCATCCTTGTCGCGGATGTTCAGCGCCGTGGCGTCCTGCGGATGGATTTCCACGAACGGGCCGGGGTTGAGTTTGTTCAGGGTCGGCACCTTGCCGGTCTTGGTCAGGGTGTGCCACTGGTGTTGCAGGCGCCCGGTATTGAGCAGCAGCGGGAAGTCGGCGTTAGGCATTTCCACCGCCGGCATGTGCGGGCGGGCATGGAACACGCCTTTGCCGGACGCGGTGGCGAAGACGATGGCCGGGCGCTGGCCTTGCTCATCCAGGGTCAACCGCTGGCTGACTCCGTCGTTGAGGTAGCGAATCGGGTTGCGTGTGCCGCTGGCTTGCGGCGCACAGGGCCATTGCAACGAGCCGTCACGCAGTCGCGCATAGCTGGCGCCGCGAATGTCGTAGCCGGTCTTCGGGTTCCACGCCTGTTTGATTTCCTCGAACACCTCTTCGGCCGAGGCGTAACTGAAGCCGTCGGCGAAGCCCATGGCACAGGCGACCCGGGCAATGATCTGCCAGTCCGGCAGCGCATCGCCCGGTGCATCGACGGCTTTCTGCGTCAGATTGAGGTTGCGCTCGGAGTTGATCATCACCCCCTCGCCTTCGGCCCACAGTGCGCCCGGCAACAGGATGTCGGCGTAGCGGTTGGTTTCGGTGTCGAGAAACGCATCTTGGGTGATCACCAGTTCGGCAGCCTGCAAGGCTTCGATCACCGTGCTGCGGTTGGCGACGCTGGCGACCGGGTTGGTGCAGATGATCCAGCAGGCCTTGATCGCGCCATCGCGCATCTGCTCGAACAGGTCGATGGTGCCGCCGCCGACCTGCTGACGCAGGCTGCCGCGCGGGATGCCCCAGAGCTCTTCTATATAGAAGCGGTCGGCATCCACCAGCACCGAGCGCTGCCCCGGCAGGCCCGGCCCCATGTAGCCCATTTCCCGACCGCCCATGGCGTTGGGCTGGCCGGTGAGGGAAAACGGCCCGCTGCCGGGACGACAAATCGCCCCGGTCGCCAGGTGCAGGTTGCACAGCGCGTTGGTGTTCCAGGTGCCGTGGGTGCTCTGGTTCAGGCCCATGGTCCAGCAGCTCATCCACTCCGGCGCCTGGCCGATCATCTGCGCCGCCTTGCGGATGCCAGCCTCGGCCAGGCCGGTGATCTGCGCCACGTTGCTTGGCGTGTAATCGGCGAGAAACGCCGGCATGGCCTCCCAGCCCTCGGTAAATCCGGCAATGAAGGCGTCGTCGATGTCGCCGTTTTCCAGCAACAGGTGCAGCAGGCCGTTGAGCAGCGCCAGGTCGGTACCGGGCTTGATCGGCAGAAACAGATCGGCCTTGTCCGCTGTGGCGCTGCGCCTTGGATCGACGACGATCAGCTTCGCCCCTGCCTTGATCCGGTCCATCATGCGCAGGAACAGGATCGGGTGACAGTCGGCCATGTTGGCGCCGATGACGAAGAACAGATCGGCCTTGTCGAAATCGTCGTAGGAACCGGGCGGGCCGTCCGAGCCCAGCGACAGTTTGTAGCCGCTGCCGGCGCTGGCCATGCACAGCCGCGAGTTGGATTCGATATGCGGCGTGCGCACAAAGCCCTTGGCGAGTTTGTTGGTCAGGTATTGCGCCTCCAGCGACATCTGCCCGGACACATAAAAGGCCAGCGCATCCGGTCCGTCGCGGTCGAGGATGGCGCGCAGGCGGCGGGCGGTTTCGTCGATGGCAGCGTCGATATCACTGCGCACCGGGTCCTGACTGCGCTGATGGCGCAAATAGGCCGATTCCATCCGCCCCGACTCGGCAATCGCCTGGCCGCAGGTGGTGCCCTTGGTGCAGAGACGGCCGAAGTTGGTCGGGTGGCTCTTGTCGCCACTGACCTTGATCACCCGGTTGTTCTCCACCTGCATGACGATGCCGCAGCCGACACCACAATAAGGACACACACTGCGCACGCTGTTGCTGGCCATGTTCACTTTCCCGAAAGCAAAAAAAAGACGCCCTGTTCTCCTCCGTCGAAAAACGGGGAGCACACGGCGCCTTTGTCGTGAAGATGGCAATCGGCGTTGACTGCCTGTGCGCAGGGTTTTGCAAAGGACGGGCCAGTCACAACATATGCAGGCTGCGGCGATGTGGATTTTGTGGGAGGGAGCCCTGCTCGCGAAGGCGGTGGGTCAGGCAACGCCGCATCAACCGGGCTGACACGTTCGCGAGCAGCGCTCCCTCCCACAGAAGATCGAGGTTGGCTCTACCGGCCTGATTCGGCTTCACCATGGGGCGATCCGGCCGCAATCGCACCGATTTTGTGCCCTGCACCATCCCCCTGTAGGAGCTGGCTTGTCCTGCGACCGGCTGCGCAGCAGTCGTAAATCCAGCAAACGCGGTTCGCCTGACACACCGCATATGCAGGATTTACGACGGGTTCCCCGCCGGTCGCAGGACAAGCCAGCTCCTAAAGGAATTACGCCGTTCGCGGGCTGGCACACCCCTTGCTTCGTCCCTGACAAGTCCAGCCACACATGCGCGGCGGGCGGCCCCGAACGGTCAACGATGATCGCTCACCGGGCTCAGCAGGTTGCACCGACACTGTGGTCGCGTGGCAACCCATAAAAGAACAGGCAAAGGCGCCTGGAACCGATCGGTTCCGGGCGCCTTTTTTTTGCTTTCAAAAAACCTGATTGGCCTTGGCCGGGACTCGCTATGAACACCACAGTCGCCTCTCTCAACGATGTGCCCACCCTGATCGTCGTCGGCAACGGCATGGTCGGTCACCACTGCGTCGAGCAACTGATCGCTGCCGGCGCCCTGGAGCGTTATCGCATCCATGTGTTCGGCGAAGAAGGCCAGCGCGCCTACGACCGCGTACATTTGTCCGAGTACTTCGGAGGTCGCGATGCCGAGTCGCTGGCCCTGAGCGATGCGGCTTTATATGAGCAACCCGGCCTGAGCCTGCACCTCGGCGTGCCGGTACTGGAAATCGACCGCGTACGCCGCGAGGTGATCACCGCCAAGGGCGCCTTCGCCTACGACAAGCTGGTGCTGGCCACCGGTTCGTACCCGTTCGTGCCACCGATTGAAGGCGCCGAGGGTCACTCGCGGCTGGTCTATCGCACCCTCGACGATCTGGACACCATCCGCGCCGCTGCCAGCAACGCGAAACGCGGCGTGGTGGTCGGCGGTGGCCTGCTCGGCCTGGAAGCGGCCAACGCGCTGAAGTCCCTTGGACTGGAAGCCCATGTGGTGGAATTCGCGCCACGGCTGATGCCGGTCCAGCTCGACGACTTCGGCGGCGCCGCATTGAAGGCACGTATCGAAGCGCTGGGCGTCGGTGTGCATCTGTCCCGCGCCACGCAGTCGATCAGCGCCGGCGAAGACTATCGCTACCGGATGAATTTCGCCGGTGATGAATTTCTCGAAACCGACCTGATCGTCTTCTCCGCCGGTATCCGCCCGCAAGACGCCCTCGCCCGCCAGTGCGAACTGGAACTGGGCCCGCGTGGCGGCATCGCCATCGACGAACACTGCCGCACCAGCGATGCCGACATCTTCGCCATCGGCGAATGCGCGGCGTGGAACGGCAGCGTTTTCGGCCTGGTGGCGCCGGGCTATCAGATGGCCCGCAATGTCGCTGCACAATTGTGCGATCAGGACGCCGAGCCGTTCTTCGGTGCCGACATGTCGACCAAGCTGAAACTGCTCGGCGTCGACGTCGGCTCCATCGGCGACGCCCACGGTGCCCTGACCGGCGCACGCAGCTACCGCTATATCGATGAAGCGACCGCCAGCTACCGCCGTCTGGTGGTGTCCGCCGACGGCAAGCAGGTGCTCGGCGCGGTGCTGGTCGGCGACAACAGTTATTACGACACCCTGCTGCAATACGCGCAGAACGGCATCACCCTGCCGGCCGATCCGTCGAGCCTGATCCTGCCGCAGGGTGAAGGCGCGCCGACCCTCGGTGCAGATGCCCTGCCGGCCACGGCGACCATCTGCTCCTGCCACAACGTCAGCAAGGGCGCGATCTGCTCGGCCATCGACAGCGGCTGCACCGACCTCGCCGGGATCAAGGCCTGCACCAAGGCCGCAACCGGTTGCGGCGGCTGCTCGGCGCTGCTGAAAAGCGTGTTTGAACACGAACTGACCGCCCGTGGCGTGGCCGTCGACAAGAGCCTGTGCGAACACTTCGCCTACACCCGTCAGGAGCTGTACGCCTTCGCCCGGGTGGAAAACATCGAAAGCTTCGACGCCATGCTGGCTCGCCACGGCAAGGGCCACGTCGGCTGCGATATCTGCAAACCGGTGGTGGGCTCGATTCTCGCCTCGTGCTGGAACCGGCCTATCATGGAGCCGTCGCTGGTGCCACTGCAGGACACCAACGACACCTTTATGGCCAATATGCAGAAAAACGGTACCTATTCGGTGGTGCCACGCATCCCGGCGGGCGAGATCACCCCGGACGGCCTGCTCGCCATCGGCGCCGTGGCGAAAAAATACGACCTCTACACCAAGATCACCGGCGGCCAGCGCATCGACCTGTTCGGCGCGCAGCTGCATGAACTGCCGGACATCTGGGCCGAGCTGATCGCCGCCGGTTTCGAGACCGGCCACGCTTACGGCAAATCGACCCGCACGGTGAAATCCTGCGTCGGCAGCACCTGGTGCCGTTACGGCGTGCAGGACAGCGTGCAGATGGCGCTGACCATCGAGGATCGTTACAAGGGGTTGCGCTCGCCGCACAAACTCAAGTTCGCCGTGTCCGGCTGCACCCGCGAATGCGCCGAAGCGCAGAGCAAGGACATCGGCGTGATCGCCACCGAGAACGGCTGGAACCTCTACGTGTGCGGCAACGGCGGCATGCGTCCGCGCCACGCCGAGCTGTTCGCCACCGACCTGGATGACGAAACGCTGATCCGCTACATCGACCGCGTGCTGATGTTCTACATCCGCACCGCCGACAAGCTGCAGCGCACGTCGGTCTGGCGCGAGTCGCTGGAAGGCGGGCTGGATTACCTCAAGGCGGTGGTCATCGACGACAGCCTGGGTCTGGCCGCCGAGCTGGAAGAACAGATGCAACTGGTGGTCGACCGCTACGAATGCGAGTGGGCCAACGCCCTGAAGAGCCCGGAAAAACTCAAGCGCTTCCGCACCTTCGTCAACGACAAGGCGGCCGACCCGGACATCCGTTTCGTCAAGGAACGCAGCCAGCGCCGCCCGGCGCGGGCCCATGAACTCAACCTTATCCCTGTCGAGGAGATCGCACGATGAGCACATCCCATGCACTGCTGATGGATATTCCCCGCACCCAGACCTGGCGCGCGCTGTGTACGCGGGAGGATCTGGTGCTCAATTCCGGCGTGGTGGCGCTGGCGGGTACGACTCAGGTGGCGCTGTTCGAGGTCGCGACCCTGGGTGGCGCGCCAAAGCTGTTCGCCGTGGACAACCGCGACCCGGCGACCGGGGTCAATGTGATCGGCCGTGGCCTGATCGGCAGCCTGGCCGGCGATCTAGTCATCGCCTCGCCTTTATATAAGCAGCATTACCGCCTGGAAGATGGCACCTGCCTGGAAGACCCGAGCCTGAGCCTGCGCACCTGGCCGGTGCGGATGGTGGGGGATGTGGTGGAGATTGATTTGGGGTGATGCGCTACGGAGCGGTGCGTGCTGTCTGCGTTTGATTCTGGCCGAAGGCCGTGGGAGCCGGCTTGCTGGCGAATGCGTCGGGGCAGTCAACCCAGCAGTGTTTGATCTGCCAGGGTTCGCCAGCAAGCCGGCTCCTACAGTATTGGCGCGCCCGACGAACCGTGTGGGAGCGAATTTATTCGCGATGGTCGTACGGCTGGCGCAGATCCGTCGCCTGGGACACCGCATCGCGAATGAATTCGCTCCCACAGGACTGTAGGAGCTGGCTTGCCCTGCGACCGGCGACATAGTCGTCGTAAAACCGGTAAATGCGATCTGCCTGTCACACTGCATTTACCGAGTTTGCTGCCAGTGCCCGGCAGGTCGCAGGACAAGCCAGCTCATACAGGGCAATTGCGCAAAAAATCGCAGGCACAAAAAAAGCGACCCTAAGGTCGCTTTCTTTGTCGTATCGAGGAGTTCAAGGGCCTCGATACTCAATATGGCGCAGCGGACGGGACTCGAACCCGCGACCCCCGGCGTGACAGGCCGGTATTCTAACCGACTGAACTACCGCTGCGCGTAACACCTTTCAACGAGTGGTGGGTGATGACGGGATCGAACCGCCGACCCTCTGCTTGTAAGGCAGATGCTCTCCCGGCTGAGCTAATCACCCTTGTCTCTCGGTGTGGCGCGCATTCTACGGAGCGATCCAACCTCTGGCAAGCACTTTTTCAAATAATTTTTATAATCCTGCCAAAGGCTTACATCAGGGTTGGCCGCAGGGGCCCGGCAGCGAATAATGCCCCCCTTTGTATAAAGGAGAGATGTACCCCATGTGGTTCAAAAACCTGCTTGTCTATCGCCTGACCCAGGACCTGCCATTTGACGCCGAGGCGCTGGAAACCGCATTGGCGACCAAGCCTGCACGAGCTTGTGCCAGCCAGGAGTTGACCACTTACGGTTTCATCGCGCCGTTCGGCAAGGGCGAAGACGCCCCGCTGGTTCACGTCAGCGGCGACTTCATGCTGGTATCGGCGCGCAAGGAAGAACGCATCCTGCCGGGCAGCGTGGTCAATGACGCCCTTAAAGAGAAGATCGAAGAGATCGAGACCGAGCAGATGCGCAAGGTCTATAAAAAGGAGCGCGACCAGCTCAAGGATGAAATCATCCAGGCGTTCCTGCCTCGCGCCTTTATCCGCCGTTCGTCGACCTTCGCCGCCATCGCGCCGAAGCAGGGCCTGATCCTGGTCAACGCTTCCAGCCCGAAACGCGCCGAAGACCTGCTGTCGACCTTGCGTGAAGTGGTCGGCTCGCTGCCGGTACGTCCGGTCACCGTGAAGACCGCGCCGACCGCGATCATGACCGACTGGGTCAAGAGCGGCGAAACTGCGGCCAACTTCTTCGTCCTCGACGAATGCGAACTGCG
Source organism: Pseudomonas sp. NPDC090208 (assembly GCF_044746785.1). NCBI lineage: Bacteria > Pseudomonadati > Pseudomonadota > Gammaproteobacteria > Pseudomonadales > Pseudomonadaceae > Pseudomonas > Pseudomonas sp. NPDC090208. The sequence continues at coordinate 260,197 of NZ_JBIVCU010000006.1, read as the reverse complement.
CGACACCCACGAAGACGGCGGCATCGTGAAGTGCAAGCGTCAGGACCTGACCAGCGACGAAATCCAGCTGCACCTGAGCACCGGCAAGGTCGTGACCCAATTGTCGCTGGCCTGGCAGGACAAACTGTCGTTCGTGCTCGATGACAAGCTGAGCGTCAAGCGCCTGAAATTCGAAGACCTGCTGCAGGATCAGGCCGAACAGGACGGCGGTGATGATGCGCTGGGCCAACTGGACGCCAGCTTCACCCTGATGATGCTGACCTTCGGCGAATTCCTGCCGGAGCTGTTCGAAGCGCTGGGCGGCGAAGAGATTCCGCAGGGGATCTGATTCATCTGCGTTTTACCCGGACAGCTCCTCTGTGGGAGCCGGCTTGCTGGCGAATGCGATCTGTCAGCGACATAAAAGGCGCATGACACACCGCTTTCGCCAGCAAGCCGTCTCCCACAATTGCGTTCTCTACTCGTCCAACAATAAAAGGAGCAAGCCATGCGTGCACTGGCTGCATTGAGTCGATTTGTCGGTAATACCTTCGCGTACTGGGTGCTGCTGTTCGCCGTGCTGGCGTTCCTGTTCCCGACCTGGTTCATCAGCCTGAAGACCCTGATCGTGCCGCTGCTCGGTCTGGTGATGTTCGGCATGGGCCTGACCCTGAAGCTGGAAGACTTTTCCGAAGTGGTCCGCAACCCGTGGCGCGTGGCGCTGGGCGTGGTCGCGCACTTCGTGATCATGCCGGGCATGGCGTGGTTGCTGTGTCAGGTGTTTCACCTGCCGGCAGAGATTGCCGTCGGCGTGATTCTGGTTGGCTGCTGCCCGTCCGGCACCTCGTCCAACGTCATGACCTGGCTGGCCAAGGGCGATCTGGCGCTGTCGGTGGCCATCGCCGCCGTCACCACCCTGCTCGCCCCGCTGCTGACCCCGGCGCTGATCTGGTTGCTGGCGTCGGCCTGGCTGCCCGTGTCTTTCATGGAAATGTTCTGGTCGATCCTGCAACTGGTGATGCTGCCGATCGTGCTCGGCGTGATCGCCCAGCGCCTGCTTGGCGCCAAGGTGCAGTTCGCGGTGGAAGTGCTGCCGCTGATCTCGGTGGTCAGCATCGTGATGATCGTCTGCGCGGTGGTGGCGGCCAGCCAGGCGAAGATCGCCGAGTCGGGCCTGCTGATCATGGCCGTGGTGATCCTGCACAACAGCTTCGGTTTCCTGCTCGGCTACTTCACCGGCAAGCTGTTCAAGCTGCCACTGGCGCAACGCAAGTCACTGTCGCTGGAAGTCGGCATGCAGAACTCCGGCCTGGGCGCGGCATTGGCCAGTGCGCACTTCTCGCCGCTGGCGGCGGTGCCCAGCGCGCTGTTCAGCGTCTGGCACAACATCTCCGGGGCGTTGCTGTCGACGTATTTCAGGAAGATGGGGCCGGATGGCAGTGTTGAAGTGAACGGTAGATCAACTGCCGAGTGATGCCCCCTGTAGGAGCTGGCTTGCCCTGCGACCGGCGACGCAGTCGTCGTAAATCCGGTAAACGCGGTGTGTCAGGTAAACCGCGTGCACAGGTTTTACGACGGGTTCCCCGCCGGTCGCAGGACAAGCCAGCTCCTACACGTTTTGCTACCTCACATCCCCACGCAACTGCGCCACCCGCTCGCGCACCAAGGCCGGGGCGCTGGCTTCGTCGGCAATCGCCGGGCCGGCCACCAGGGTCACCCGTGACCAGAAACGGCGGAAGAAGCCTTTCTGCGGGTCGCGACTGAAGAAACTCCCCCACAACCCCTGCAACGCCAGCGGAATCACCGGCACACGGGTTTCCTCCAGCACGCGGGTCATGCCGCCCTTGAACTCGTCGATCTCGCCGTTGGTGGTCAGCTTGCCTTCCGGAAAGATGCACACCAGCTCGCCGTCGTTGAGGTATTCGGCAATGCGTTTGAACGCCCGGTCGTAGGTCTGCAGGTCTTCGCTGCGCCCGGCGATGGGAATCGCGCCGGCCGTGCGGAACACGAAGTTGAGCACTGGCAGGTTGAAGATCTTGTAGTACATGACGAAGCGGATCGGCCGCCGCACGGAACCGGCAATCAGCAGCGCATCGACGAACGACACATGGTTGCAGACCAGCAGGGCCGCGCCCTCGTCCGGAATCTGTTCAAGGTCACGATGCTTCACCCGGTACATGGAATGGCTGAGCAGCCAGATCATGAAACGCATGGTGAATTCCGGAACGATCTTGAAGATGTAGGCGTTGACCGCGATGTTCATCAGCGAGACGACGAGGAACAGCTGGATGATCGTCAGGTTGAGCACGCTGAGGAAAATGATCGAGACAGTCGCCGAGACCACCATGAACAGCGCGTTGAGAATGTTGTTGGCGGCAATCACCCGCGAGCGCTCGTTCTCCGGCGTGCGCGACTGAATCAGCGCATACAGCGGCACGATGTAGAAACCGCCGAAGACGCCGATGCCGAGGATGTCGAACAACACCCACCAGGCCTGCGCGCTGCCGAGAATCGCCAGCCAGTTGTTGGCCTGGATGTTCTGCGGAAAATCACCGGAGTGCCACCACAGCAGCAGGCCGAATACCGTCAGGCCCATGGAACCGAACGGCACCAGACCGATTTCCACTTTGCGCCCCGACAGCCGCTCGCAGAGCATGGAGCCGGCAGCGATGCCGATGGAGAACACGGTGAGGATCAGGGTGACGACGGTTTCGTCGCCATAAAGGAAGGTCTTCGCGTAGGCCGGGATTTGCGTCAGGTAGATCGCACCGACAAACCAGAACCACGAGTTGCCGACAATCGAGCGCGACACCGCCTTGGTCTGGTTCAGGCCGAGTTTCAGGGTGGCCCAGGATTCGCTGAAGATGTTCCAGTTGATCCGCAGATCCGGCGTGGCGGCCGCAGCCGGCGGGATGCCACGGCTGGTCAGATAGCCCAGACAGGCGACGCCGACCATGGCAATCGACACCACCGGCGCGTAATGGGTGGTCGACATCATGATCCCGGCGCCGATGGTGCCGGCCAGAATCGCCAGGAAGGTGCCCATTTCCACCAGACCGTTGCCGCCCACCAACTCGTCTTCATGCAGGTGTTGCGGCAGGATCGAATACTTCACCGGGCCGAACAGCGCCGAGTGGGTGCCCATGGCGAACAGCGCCACCAGCATCAGCCACAGGTGATCGAACAGAAAACCGACCGCGCCGACCACCATGATGGCGATTTCCAGCATCTTGATCAGGCGGATCAGCCGATCCTTGGGGTATTTCTCGCCGAACTGCCCGGCCAGCGCCGAGAACAGAAAGAACGGCAGGATGAACAGCAAGGCGCACAGGTTGACGTAAATAGAACGGTCACCGTCGATGGCCAGCTTGTAGAGAATGGCGAGGATCAGCGATTGCTTGAAGATGTTGTCGTTGAAAGCCCCGAGGGACTGGGTCACGAAAAACGGCAGGAAACGCCGTTTTCCCAATAAATTGAACTGCGACTGACTCATCGTCCGTGGTCCTGAGTGACGCCGGTAGCGGCTTTTGCATTGGAACGCAGGGATTCCGTTCCGAGCCACATTGAAGACGTAACAGGCACCTCTGTCGATAGTGGCCGTTATCTCACGCATCCCTTGTAGGAGCTGGCTTGCCCTGCGACCGGCGACGAAGTCGTCGTAAAACCGGCAAACGCGATTCACCAGACACACCGCGTTCATCGGTTTTACGACTGCTGCGCAGCCGGTCGCAGGGCAAGCCAGCTCCTACAGGTGGAGTTGCGTGCAGCTCTGCGCTGCGACACCCCGCCGCTGCGACCTTGGTCGAGACAGACGAACGTCACTGGTCGTGCCAGACTGTCTGACCGGCGATGGATCGTCGGCGAAATCGTCACCTGCTTGAATCCGGAGTTCCCATGTCGCTGTCCAGCGGTCTGATCGCTGCCGTCGCCCTGGCCTATATGGCCATCATGTTCGCCATCGCCTTCTACGGCGACCGTCGTCGTGGCGCCCTGCCGCCCCGGTTGCGGGCCTGGGTGTACAGCCTGTCGCTGGCGGTGTATTGCACCAGTTGGACGTTTTTCGGCGCGGTGGGCCAGGCGGCCGAGCAGTTGTGGTCGTTTTTGCCGATCTATCTGGGGCCGATCCTGCTGTTGCTGCTGGCGCCCTGGGTGCTGCAGAAGATGGTGCTGATCAGCAAGCAGGAAAACATCACCTCCATCGCCGACTTCATCGCTGCCCGCTACGGCAAGTCGCAGACCCTCGCCGTGGTGGTCGCGCTGATCTGCCTGATCGGTGTGCTGCCCTACATCGCCCTGCAATTGAAAGGCATCGTGCTCGGCGTGAACATCCTGATCGGTGCCGGCGCCGACGCCACCGGCACCCGCGCCCAGGACACCGCGCTGGTGGTGTCGCTGGTGCTGGCGCTGTTCACCATCGTGTTCGGCACGCGCAACCTCGACGCCACCGAGCACCACCGTGGCATGGTGCTGGCGATTGCCTTCGAGGCGCTGGTCAAGCTGTTCGCCTTCATGGCGGTCGGCGCGTTCGTCACCTTCGGCCTGTACGACGGCGTCGATGACCTGTTCAACCAGGCCATGCTCGCACCGCGTCTGGAAATGTACTGGCAGGAAACGGTGAACTGGCCGTCGCTGGTGGTGCAGACCGGCGTGGCGATGATGGCGATTGTCTGCCTGCCACGGCAGTTCCACGTCACCGTGGTGGAAAACATCGAGCCACAGGATTTGCGTCTGGCCAAATGGGTGTTTCCGACCTACTTGCTGCTGGCCGGTCTGTTCGTGGTGCCGATTGCCCTCGCCGGGCAAATGCTGCTGCCGGCCTCGGTGCTGCCTGACTCGTTCGTCATCAGCGTGCCGCTGGCCCACGCCCACCCGGCGCTGGCGATGCTGGCATTCATCGGTGGTGCGTCGGCGGCCACCGGCATGGTCATCGTTGCCAGCGTGGCGCTGTCGACCATGGTCTCCAACGACATGCTGCTGCCGTGGCTGCTGCGGCGCAAAACCGCCGAGCGGCCATTCGAAGTATTCCGCTACTGGATGCTCTCGGTGCGCCGGGTCAGTATCGTGGTCATTCTGCTTCTTGCCTACGTCAGCTACCGCCTGCTCGGCTCCACCGCCAGCCTGGCGACCATCGGCCAGATCGCCTTCGCCGCCATCACCCAGTTGATGCCGGCGATGATCGGCGCGCTGTACTGGAAGCCGGCCAACCGCCGTGGCGTGTTCGCCGGCCTTGCCGCCGGGGTGTTCATCTGGTTCTACACCCTGGTCCTGCCGCTGGCTGCCCACAGCATGGGCTGGTCGCTGAGCAGTTTCCCGCTGCTGGCGTGGCTGCACAGCAATCCGTTCAACCTGCCGATCACCCCGCTGACTCAGGGCGTGGTGCTGTCGATGGCGGGCAACTTCATTCTGTTCGCCTGGGTCTCGCTGCTGTCGCGCACGCGGGTGTCCGAGCACTGGCAGGCCGGGCGTTTCATCGGTCAGGAGTTGCAGGCACGGCCCAACAGCCGTTCGCTGCTGGCGGTACAGATCGAAGACCTGCTCAAGCTGTCCGCCCGTTTTGTCGGTGAAGAGCGCGCGCAGCAGAGCTTCATCCGCTTCGCCTACCGTCAGGGCAAGGGCTTCAACCCCAACCAGAACGCCAACGGCGAATGGATCGCCCACACCGAACGCCTGCTGGCCGGTGTACTCGGCACCTCGTCGACCCGCGCGGTGGTGAAAGCCGCCATCGAAGGCCGCGACATGCAGCTCGAAGACGTGGTGCGCATCGCCGACGAAGCCTCCGAGGTGTTGCAGTTCAACCGCGCCCTGCTACAAGGCGCCATCGAGAACATCACCCAAGGCATCAGCGTCGTCGACCAGTCGTTGCGCCTGGTGGCCTGGAACGACCGTTATCTGGAGCTGTTCAATTACCCGGACGGCCTGATCAGCGTCGGCCGGCCGATTGCCGACATCATCCGTTACAACGCCGAACGCGGACTGCTCGGCCCCGGCGAGGCGGAGGTGCACGTAGCGCGGCGTCTGCACTGGATGCGTCAGGGCCGTGCCCACACCTCCGAGCGGCTGTTTCCCAATGGCCGGGTGATCGAACTGATCGGCAATCCGATGCCGGGCGGCGGTTTCGTCATGAGTTTCACCGACATCACCGCGTTCCGTGAGGCGGAACAGGCGCTCAAGGGCGTCAACGAAAGTCTGGAGCAGCGCGTCGCCGAGCGCACCCGCGAGCTGTCGCAACTGAACGTGGCGCTGACCGAGGCCAAGGCCCACGCCGAAGCCGCCAACCAGTCGAAAACCCGCTTCCTCGCCGCCGTCAGCCACGACCTGATGCAGCCGATGAACGCCGCGCGGCTGTTCTCTGCCGCGCTGCTGCACACCGATGACAACGTGCCGGACGAGGCGAAACAACTGATCCAGCACCTGGACAGTTCGCTGCGTTCGGCCGAAGACCTGATCAGCGACTTGCTGGACATTTCGCGCCTGGAAAACGGCAAGTTCACCCCGACCATCGTGCCGTTCCCGCTGAACAATCTGTTCGACACCCTCGGCGCCGAGTTCAAGGCGCTGGCCCAGGAACAGGGCTTGAGCTTCCGTGTGCGCGGCAGCTCGTTGCGCATCGCCAGCGACGCCAAGCTGTTGCGCCGGGTGCTGCAGAACTTCCTGACCAACGCCTTCCGTTACGCCAAAGGCCCGATTCTGCTGGGTGTGCGGCGCAAGCGCGGTTATCTGAGCCTGGAAGTCTGGGACCGTGGGCCGGGCATTCCCGAGGACAAGCGGCAGGTGATTTTCGAGGAGTTCAAGCGTCTGGACAGCCACCAGACCCGCGCCGAAAAAGGCCTGGGCCTGGGCCTGGCGATTGCCGACGGCCTGTGCCGCGTACTCGGGCACAGCCTGGAAGTGCGTTCGTGGCCGGGAAAAGGCAGCGTGTTCAGTGTGCGTGTGCCGCTGGCCCAGCCCCAGGCCGTGCCGCACGCCGTCACCAGTGAACCGCGCAAGACCGCGCTCAACGGCACGCAGGTGCTGTGCATCGACAACGAAGACAGCATCCTGATCGGCATGAACAGCCTGCTCAGCCGCTGGGGTTGTCAGGTGTGGACCGCGCGCAATCGCGAGGAGTGTCAGACCCTGCTCAACGACGGCATCCGTCCGCATCTGGCGCTGGTGGATTACCACCTCGACCATGGCGAAACCGGCACCGAACTGATGGCGTGGCTGCGCACGCAACTGGGCGAGCCGGTGCCTGGCGTGCTGATCAGCGCCGACGGCCGCCCCGAACTGGTGGCGCAGGTGCATGCGGCGGGGCTGGAGTACCTGGCCAAACCGGTGAAACCGGCGGCGTTGCGGGCGTTGTTGAGTCGGCATGTAAGCCTTAGCTGATTCAACACGATCCCCTTGTAGGAGCTGGCTTGCCCTGCGACCGGCGGGGAACCCGTCGTAAAACCTGCACACGCGGTCTACCTGCCATACCGCGTACACCGAATTTACGACTGCTTCGCAGCCGGTCGCAGGACAAGCCAGCCCCTACACTGACCGTGGGAGCCTACAGAGCGCGCAATCGTCCGGATGCGGCCCAGACCAAGCGCGCTCCTACAGAGTCTGGCTTTTCTGCCGCCGATACGGAAACACATCGATCACCTTGCCCGCGCGGATCGCCTCCTGCAGCCCTTTCCAGTAATCGGCCTCGTACAACTCGCCGTGCAGGCGGCTGAACAACCGGCGCTGGCCCATGTCGGCGAACAGAAAGGGCGCGAACTCTTCGGGAAACACATCTTGCGGGCCGATCGAATACCACGGCTCCGAGGCCATCTCATCCTCCGGGGTGCGCGGTTCGGGGATGCGCCTGAAGTTGACCTCGGTCAGCCAGCAGATCTCGTCATAGTCGTAGAACACCACCCGGCCATGGCGGGTGACGCCGAAGTTCTTCAGCAACATGTCGCCGGGAAAGATGTTGGCCGCCGCCAGTTGCTTGATCGCCAGCCCGTAATCCTCCAGCGCTTCGAGCACCTGGGCTTCACTGGCGTTTTCCAGATACAGGTTGAGCGGGATCATCCGCCGCTCGGTCCAGCAGTGGCGGATCAGCACCGTGTCCCCTTCCAGCACCACGGTTGAAGGCGCCACTTCCAGCAGTTCGTCCAGACACTGCCGGTCGAACCTCGCCACGGGAAAGCGAAAGTCGGCGAATTCCTGGGTGTCGGCCATGCGCCCGACCCGGTCGACGTTTTTCACCAGGCGGTATTTCTCGATCACCGTGGCGCGGTCGACGTTTTTCGACGGCGAGAAGCGGTCCTTGATCACCTTGAACACCGTGTTGAAGCCCGGCAGGGTGAACACGCTCATGACCATGCCGCGCACACCGGGCGCCATGACGAACAGGTCGTCGCGTTCGGCCAGATGACCGATCAGCGCCCGGTAGAACTCGGACTTGCCGTGCTTGTAGAAGCCGATGGACGTATACAGCTCGGCGATGTGCTTGCCCGGCAGAATGCTTTTGAGGAAATCGACGAACTCCGCCGGCACCGGCACATCGACCATGAAATACGAGCGGGTGAAGGAAAAGATGATCGACACCTCGGCCTCATCAGTGATCAGCGCATCGATGCCCACGCCCTGCCCTTCGCGGTGTACCAACGCAATCACCAGCGGCCATTGCTCATCCAGCGTGTGGATGCGCCCGACCAGATAGGCGCCCTTGTTGCGATACAGCACCGATGAAAACAGCTCCACGGTCAGCGCCGAGTCCTTGCACACCCAATCCGGCAGGCTGTCGCGCAGACGTTTTTCCATGCGCTGCAGATCACCGGGCAGATCGGCATAGGCCACCTCAAAACGGTAATCGCCGAACACCTGCGCCAGCATCGCCGGCAGATCGCCGTGGGGTCGGTACAGCCGGGTTTGCGCGGCGCGCTGCCCTTCACGTCGCGCCGGCCGGGTGGTGTGAATGAACATGCAGGTGTCGCTGATCAGGTCGTGGCTGAACAGGCTGCAGAAAATCGAGTTAAACCAGGTCTCCGCCAACTCGTCATCCAGTCGGGGATCGATCAGCGCGATGTAAGCGCCCTTCACCGCCGGCCAGCGTCCGGGATCGAGCAGGATGTCGGCCTCGAAGCCTTCACGTAGCCGCCGCGTCGCCGCTCCGACCTTTTCCTCGTACAGGGCAATCCGCGCCGTCGAAGCCGACTGGGCCTGTTGCCACTGCGCCTGCTCGAAACGCTGGCGAGCACCGTCGGCGATCTGCTTGAAGCAGGCGCGATAGTCGTCGAAACCGTCGAGAACCAGTCGGGCAATGGGAGCAGCAGGCCATGAAGAGGGCATTGAAATATCTCGACACTGTACTGTGCCCGAGCTTAGCAGCGGATTGCCATCAGCACCGGAACGCTTACAACCGGTCACAGTCAGAACATTCCCCAATGATAGCTATTTGATATACAACCCATTCCTGCCAGCCCCCGACAACAACAAGAAGGCCCTGGATGACCCTGAAAAAACAGCAGCAAGGAGCGATTTATCTTGATCAGAAACATGCGGATTGGTAGCAGAGCAAGCTTGGGTTTCGGCCTGGTCGGCGTGATACTGGCGGTCGTCGGGCTGTTCTGCCTGGCCCAGATGACCGTGTTGCGGTCCAGCGCCGAAGTCATCGAAGAGACCTGGATGCCACACATCGAAGACACCCACGCCATGGCCGACCGGGTCACCGCGATACGCATGGAAGCCCTGCGCCTGATCGCCATCCCTGAAGCCGGTGTGCAAAGCAGCAGCAAACAGGTGATCCGCGACAGTCGCGAACGCCTGCTGACGCAGCTGAGCACCTACAGGAGCCAGATCGCCAGCCCCGAAGAAGGCCAGTTGCTGAGCCATCTGGAAGGCTCGGTACAGAATTACCTGAGCATCCTCGACCGCGTCATCGCCGCCATCAACGCTGGCGAGGCTACCCAAGCCTACACCGTACTGAGCGAGCAACTGGCGCCCGAGGGCAGCCGACTCGACAGCCATCTGCGAGCCTTGATCGGTTTCAGCCAGAAAGGCGCCGACGCGGCGGCCAAGGATGCAGCAGCGCTGTACGAACGCACGCAACTGATCGTGATCGCGACCATTGTCGTGTCGCTGATCATCACCCTGCTGCTGGCGCTGGCGTTGACCCGCAGCATCGTGCGACCGATCCGTCAGGCCCTCGGCGTGGCGCAGACCATTGCCGCCGGCGATCTGACCCGGCCTATCGTCCATGAGGGTCGCGACGAACCGGCGCAGTTGCTCGAAGCGCTGTCGGCGATGCAGCAAAACCTGCGCTCGACTATCCGCGGCATCAGCGAGTCGTCGCAGCAACTGGCCTCGGCAGCGGAAGAAATGAGCTCGGTGATGGAACAGAGCACCCGCAGCTTGCAGGCACAGAACGACGAAATCGAACTGGCCGCCACGGCGGTGACGCAGATGAGTACGGCAGTGGACGAGGTGGCGAGCAACGCGGTGTCGACCTCGGAAGCATCGAAAGCCTCGGATGCCGACAGTCAGCATGGTCATCGTCAGGTCACGGAAACCATCGAATCGATTCAGGGGTTGGTCGGCGAAGTGATGAACGCCTCGACCCAGGCTCAGGGCCTGGCGACTCAGGCGCAGGACATCAGCAAGGTGCTGGAAGTGATTCGCGGCATCGCCGGACAGACCAACCTGCTGGCGCTCAACGCGGCCATCGAAGCGGCCCGTGCCGGTGAGGCCGGACGCGGTTTTGCCGTGGTCGCCGACGAGGTGCGTTCGCTGGCCCAGCGCACGCAGGACTCGACCCAGGAAATCGAGCAGATGATCAGCAGCATCCAGAGCGGCACTCAGGACACGGTCGGCGCCATGCAGAACAGCGCCAGCCAGGCTGAACAGACCCTGCAACGGGCCAGCAGTGCCGGGCAGGCGCTGGAGAAGATCACTGCTGCCATCTCGCAGATCAACCAGCGCAATCTGGTGATCGCCAGTGCCGCCGAACAGCAGTCGCTGGTTGCCCGCGAAGTGGACCGCAGCCTGGTCAACATCCGCGACCTGTCGACCCAGACCGCCGCCGGCGCCACCCAGACCTCCGCCGCCAGTCAGGAACTGTCGCGCCTGGCGGTGGACCTCAATGGGCTGGTGATGCGGTTTGTGCTGTAAGCCACACCGTCATACCCGTGGGAGGGAGCCCTGCTCGCGAAAGCATCCGGTCAATCACTGTCGCAGTGTCTGACCTGACGCATTCGCGAGCAGGGCTCCCTCCCACGGTCGGTGTTCGAGCGGAAGTCAGTGTGTCGCTTCGGTCATTTCACCTTGCGAAACACAAACCCCAGCCCGATCACGATCAGCGCCATGCCCAGCAGGCTCAACAGCGCCAGGCGGTTACCGAAGATCAGGTAGTCCATGATCGCCGTCACCGCCGGCACCAGATAGAACAGGCTGGTGACATTGACCAGGTTGCCCTGGGCGATCAACCGGTACAGCAGGAACGTCGCCAGCACCGACACCACCAGCCCCATGTACAGCACCGGCACATAGAAGCCGATGCTGTGCTCGAAGTGAAACGGCTGGAACGGCACGAACACCGCACACACCAGCGCGCCGGCAAAGTACTGCACCGGCAGCGTGCCCAGTGGGTTGTCGGTGATGCGCTTCTGCATGATCGAACCGCCGGTCATCGCCAGCATGCCGAGCACACCGAACAGCATGCCGGCCAGCGAGCCGCCGTCACCGATGCCCTGAAACACCACCAGCACCAGCCCGACGAGGCCCAGACTCAGACCGAACATCCGTGAGAACGAGCGGCTGCGCTCGACCAGCACGGCCGTGAGGATCGGCTGCACGCCCATGATCGTGGCCATGACGCCGGGCGCGACGTGCATGTCCAGCGCCAGCAGGTAGCAGATCTGATAGGCCCCCAGCAGGACCGCGCCGGTGGCAATCGCGTAGAGCATCGACTGCCGGGTGGCGGGCAACTTGTAACCGAGGGTCGGGATCAGCACACCCAGGCCGATCAGCGCCAGCAGAAAGCGGAAGAACAGAAAGGCAAACGGCGAGGCATGGGCCAGACCCCACTTGGAAACGATTGCGCCGCTGCTCCAGAGCAGGACGAACAGAGTGGTTGAAGCCAGTGAGGCCAACGCTTTGTTGGAAAACATGTGTCACCTGTGATTCAGACAAAATCGGACCCGGCACGAAACCGGATTCACAAACGTTTTGTTGGGGTGGTCAGGCGTGGATCGACAGCGCAGAAAAGCGCGCGATCAGCCGAACACAACCACGGCTGGCGGTGCGACAACGCACACGACCGGGCTGCTCACAGGGGAAGGTGGTGGGTAGTGCGTGATAAAGGCGACTTGCATGCACCCACACGCATCAGCGACAGCAGAAGCTGCAGCCTTGAACGCGAATGGTGAGGTGAATGCGGGCATTGTCTGCGCCTTTTCATGAAAGGGGTGATTGTTGCAACGTGTTGCAGCAACGGGGCCGACTATAACCAGCCTGTGCAGGGTTGTGCAATATCGTTTTGCAGCCCACCCCGCATCCCGTGGGAGGGAGCCCTGCTCGCGAATACGTCAGACCAGACACTGCCGTGGTGACTGACCCACCGCTTTCGCGAGCAGGGCTCCCTCCCACAGGTCATATGCAACGCAGATGATTCAACTCAATCCAGCAGATTCAGCCGATGTACACGTGGCCGACATCGTCGCGTTGGAAATGTGATCCCTCAAACACCACACATCCTGTGGGAGGGAGCTCTGCTCGCGATGGCGTCAGGTCAGACAATGCTGTGTCGATTGACCCACCGCTTTCGCGAGCAGGGCTCCCTCCCACAGGTCATTTGCAGCACAGAGGATTCGGCTCAATCCAGCAGATTCAACGGGTACTCGACCACCAGGTACAAACGGTCGATATCGTCGCCGCCCTGGGCGTCGTTGCCGCGGTGCGAGACGTGGGACACATTCAGCGACAGATTTTTCGCCGGCCCCGACTGCACCACGTATTTCACGTCGATATCGCGTTCCCAGTGGCGCCCGCCCTTGCCCTGGATCGGCTGGAAGCGTCCGCTGTCGGCGTCGAACGGCTGATACACCGCGCCCTGCGGGGCATGGGTGCCGTCGATCCCGCTGCCGCGCACATAACGGGTCATGAAGGTCAGGCCGGGAATGCCCAGCGTGGCGAAATTCAGGTCATAGCGGGCTTGCCAGGACTGCTCATGGGCGCCGTTGAAATCCGCGTATTTGATCGAGTTGGCCAGGTAGATCGAGTCCCCGCCAACAAAATCGAAGGGCGTGTCGCCGTCGATTTTCTGGTAGCCCAGGGTAAATCCCTGCGCCCCGACGCGGTATTTGGCCGACAGGCTGTAGGCCGTGTTGTCGATGGCGCCGGCCCTGGCGCTACCTTCATCCAGCGTGCGGTACAGATTGCCGTCCAGAAACAAAGAACTGTTATTCGACAGCACGCTCAGGTAATGCGCGTTGCCGTAGTACTGCCGCCAGGTGTCGGTGAGTTGCGAGGCGTACAGCGAGCCGCCAAGGGGCGAATCCCCGGTGCTTTCCACCCCTGCCAGGCTGATCGACGAGCCGCGAGTGCTGGCGCCGTAGCCGTCGAAGTCACCCTTGGCGGTGGAGGCGTTTTCGTTCTTGAACGCGTTGAAATGCCCGGCCACCAGTTTCAGCCCATCGATCTCACGGCTGTCGAGGAAAAAGCCGGTGGCGTATTCCGGTTGCAGGCGCTTGTCGCCGGTGTCCAGCACCGGGGTTTCGACTTCCATTTCGCCGAATTTCAGCGTGGTTTTCGACACACGAAACTTCACGGCCCCGCCACCGTCGGCGTAGTCGTCGGCGGCCCGGCCGTCATCGTCCAGCGGCAACAGACCGGTGCCGGCCCGCCCTCGTCCGCTGTCCAGCTTGAGGCCGTAGAACGCATGGGCATCGATGCCGAAACCCACCGTGCCCTGGGTGAACCCCGACTGCAGGTTGGCGATGAAGCCCTGCGCCCACTCCCGGCGATAGCTCTGCCCGGAATGCCCGGTGCGGTAGTCGTTGTCGAGATAGAAATTGCGCGCCAGCACGTTCAGCGAGGTGTCGGCGAGAAAGCCGTGTTCCTCGTTGGAGTCCGCCGCCATCAGATCGCAGGAGCAGGCCACCAGTGCCAGGGTCAAGAGGGGCAATCGGCTTGCCATGGTTCCGCCTTTGTCAGAGTTCCGCTGGCGCAGAGGCTCTAGCCCGGCCACCAGCAATGTCTGCATGGTCGCGGAACAAGACGGTGGCGGGATTGAATGGACGTGCTATTCGCCGGTGTTGAGAGAGAGGGGGTACTCGTAGCCGTCCGACTTGCCGGCGTCAGCGCTCATCAGAACGCCAACGCCGGCAAGCCGGACGGCTATGGAGTCGGGGCGATCAGCCGAACAGCCAGCGGCCCAGAACGACCAGCACGATGACCGCCAGCACCGGACGCAGAATGCGATAGGCCTTTGGGTTGGCGCGCTTGAACTGTTTGACCTTGCCACTGATGGCATTGCTGAAACGCTTGCTGAAGGCATAAGCCTGGTTGATGCCGCCGACACGCTCGTCATCGGTGTTCTGCGGCGCGGTGGCGCGACCGAGGAACGCGCTGACGCGCCGGTTGAGCGAGGTCATGAAGCGGTTGCTCAGCGGACGTTCGATGTCGCAGAACAGGATCACCCGGGTCACGTCGGTTTCGTTCTTCACCCAGTGCACGTAGGTTTCGTCGAACATCACATCTTCACCGTCGCGCCAGGCGTAGACCTTGCCATCGACGAAGATCCGGCAATCGTCGGAGTTCGGCGTGGACAGGCCCAGGTGATAACGCAGCGAACCGGCGAACGGATCGCGGTGCGGGTTCAGGTGGCTGCCACCGGGCAACAGGGCGAACATCGCACCCTTCACATTGGGAATGCGGCTGACCAGCTCGACGGTTTTCGGGCACAGCACTTCCGCCGACGGCAGCGGTTTGTCGTACCACTTCAGGTAGAAACGCTTCCAGCCCTTCTTGAAGAACGAACCGAAGCCGGCGTCGTTGTCCTTGGCGGCGGCACGGATGTAGCCCTCGTCGAACAGGTGCATGGCTTCGTCGCGGATGACTTCCCAGTTGTCCTTGAGCACATCCAGCTCGGGGAACTTGCTGCGGTCCAGATACGGCTTGGACGGCACGGCGGAGAACATGTACATCAGGGCGTTATAGGGGGCGAACAGCGCCGAATGATTGACGAATTGGCGCAACACCGGCAAACGCGCCTTTCCACGCAAGTGCACATACAGCGTGCTGCCGATGAACAGCAGCAGGATCGCCGCCTTGGCAGCAAAAGAAAGGGTCATGCAACTCTCCTTGAAACGGGCAGAAATCCAACCATTGCCGCAAATAACCACTGACAGGACCGTGGACGGCTCCGCGATCCCATGTAGGAGCTGGCTTGCCCTGCGACCGGCGACGAAGTCGTCGTAAAACCTGTGTACGCGGTGTACCTGACACGGCCAGTGCGTACGGTTTTACGACGGGTTCCCCGCCGGTCGCAGGGCAAGCCAGCTCCTACAGGGAGGCGCAAGACAGTCCTTGCGCCTGCAGAATCGATCATTGCCGAACCCTGCCGGATGACCTGAAGCAACAACCCGGCAGATTCTTGATGGCGGCCATCATAAGCGTTCGACCGCCCGGTAAAAAGCCGCAACACCCGACCATACGACTATTGGGTCAGCTCCTGTTCAGTAAACAGGTCGCTGAACAGCATGCTCGACAGGTAACGCTCGCCCGAATCCGGCAGGATCACGACGATGGTCTTGCCCTGCATTTCCGGCTTCTCGGCCAGACGCACCGCCGCCTGCATGGCCGCGCCGCAGGAAATCCCGCAGAGAATCCCCTCTTCCTGCATCAGGCGCAGGGCCATGGCCTTGGCTTCGTCGTCGCTGACCAGCTCGACCTTGTCGACTATCGACAGATCAAGGTTTTTCGGGATGAAACCGGCGCCGATGCCCTGGATCTTGTGCGGGCTGGGGGTGATTTCCTCGCCAGCCAGCGCCTGGGTGATGATCGGCGAGATCATCGGCTCCACCGCCACGGCCTGGATCGGCTTGCCCATGGTGTTTTTGATGTAACGGGCCACACCAGTGATGGTGCCGCCGGTGCCGACGCCGGCCACCAGCACATCGATGGCGCCGTCTGTGTCGTTCCAGATTTCCGGGCCGGTGGTCTTTTCGTGGATGGCCGGGTTGGCCGGGTTGTCGAACTGGCCGGGCATGAAGTACTGCGCGGGGTTGCCGGCGACCAGCTCTTCAGCCTTGGCGATTGCGCCTTTCATGCCTTTGGCCGGCTCGGTCAGCACCAGCTCGGCACCGAGGGCCTTGAGCACCTTGCGCCGTTCTATGCTCATGGAAGCAGGCATGGTCAGCATCAGCTTGTAGCCACGGGCCGCAGCGACAAAGGCCAGACCGATCCCGGTGTTGCCCGAGGTCGGCTCGACGATGGTCATGCCCGGCTTGAGCTTACCGCTGCTTTCGGCATCCCAGATCATGTTCGCGCCGATCCGGCATTTCACCGAATACCCCGGATTACGCCCTTCGATCTTCGCCAGCACGGTGACACCACGGGGTGCGATGCGGTTGATCTGCACCAGTGGCGTATTGCCAATGGAATGGGCGTTGTCAGCGTAGATACGGCTCATGACGGGGGTCCTTGCGCAGGTTGTGCGGGTTTACGGAAAAGAGGAAAGCCTAAGCCTGGGGCGGTATTTGCGTCCAGTCATTGCGAACGGATGACAACACCAGCAGTCAACAAATTCAGAGAACCGGAGAACACCGCCATGAAACGTCGCTATAGCTGGCCGCTGTGGACTGTCGTTGGCCTCGTTGCCCTGTTGATTGCCGTCCACATCGCGCTGCCTTACGCCGTGCGTCATTACCTCAATGAAAAGCTCGCCGACATGGGCGAGTATCGCGGCCACGTCACCGATGTCGACCTGGCGCTGTGGCGCGGCGCCTACAAGATCAACGGCCTGAACATCGTCAAGGTCGCGGGCAAGGTGCCGGTGCCGCTGCTGTCGGCGCCGGTGATCGACCTGTCGGTGAGCTGGCATTCCCTCTGGTATGACCATGCCGTGGTGGCACAGGTAGTGTTTCTGCGTCCGCAACTGAACTTCGTCGACGGCGGCGCCAACAAACAGCAGTCGCAGACCGGTGCCGGCACCGACTGGCGCGCACAGCTGAACAAGCTGCTGCCGATCACCCTCAACGAAGTGCGGGTCGAAGACGGCAAGATCACCTTCAGCAACTTCAATTCCACGCCCGAGGTGAAAATCCAGGCGGACAGCGTCAACGCCAGCGTCTACAACCTGACCAACGTGGTCGACAGCGCCGGCAAGCGCGACGCCCGTTTCGAAGGCAAGGCCCTGCTGCTGGGCCATGCGCCGCTGGAAACCAACGCGACTTTCGACCCGTTCAGCAACTTTGAAAATTTCGACTTCAAACTGCGCGCCACTGACCTGCAACTCAAGCAGTTGAACGACTTCGCCTCGGCCTACGGCAAGTTCGACTTCAACGCCGGCAATGGCGACATCGTCATCGAAGCCAAAGCCGACAAAGGCCAGCTCAGCGGCTACATCAAACCGCTGCTGCGCGACGTCGACATCTTCAACTGGCAACAGGACGTGGAAAACCAGAACAAGGGCTTCTTCCGCTCGATCTGGGAAGCCATGGTCGGCGCCGGCGAGACGGTGCTCAAGAACCAGCGCAAAAACCAGTTCGCCACCCGCGTTGAACTCAGCGGTAGCGTGCACAAACAAGACATCAGCGCGTTTCAGGCGTTTCTGCAAATCCTGCGCAACGGCTTCGTCCAGGCGTTCAACACGCGCTATGACAGTGGCAAGAGTCAGGCGCAGTGAGGGTTGCATGAACCTCGCCCCGACAGACACAGGTTTGGCGGCAATCCACAACTCTTGTGGCTGACATCGATCCCGTGGGAGGGAGCCCTGCTCGCGAAGGCGTTCGTCCAAATACTCCTGAGTAGCCTGACACACCGCTTTCGCGAGCAGGGCTCCCTCCCACAGGATCTGTGTGGTCTGTAGGACAAGCCAGCTCCTACAGAAAACCTCGGGCAGCACCCGGTCACACCGTGACGCCCCATTCAGAGACTGAATAAAGCGTCTGCGTTCACAGTCGAGCGGGCTGCGCGTTATAGTCGCAGGCATTGTGTTGCCGATCGGGCCCGTTGCCCGCCTGTCACGTTCGAGGATTTTCCGATGAAGTTCGAAGGCACTTCCGCCTATGTCGCCACCGATGACCTGAAGCTTGCAGTCAATGCCGCCATCACCCTGGAGCGGCCGCTGCTGGTCAAGGGCGAACCCGGCACCGGCAAGACCATGCTCGCCGAGCAACTGGCGCAATCCTTCGGCGCCAAACTGATCACCTGGCACATCAAGTCGACCACCAAGGCCCACCAGGGCCTGTACGAGTACGACGCGGTCAGCCGCCTGCGCGACTCGCAACTGGGCGTCGACAAGGTCCACGACGTGCGCAACTACCTGAAGAAGGGCAAGCTCTGGGAAGCCTTCGAGTCCGAAGAACGGGTGATTCTGCTGATCGACGAGATCGACAAGGCCGACATCGAATTCCCCAACGACTTGCTGCAAGAACTCGACAAGATGGAGTTCTACGTTTACGAGATCGACGAAACGATCAAGGCGAAAAAACGCCCGATCATCATCATTACCTCGAACAACGAAAAGGAACTGCCGGACGCCTTCCTGCGCCGCTGCTTCTTCCATTACATCGCCTTCCCGGACCGCACCACCCTGCAACAGATCGTCGACGTGCACTACCCGGACATCAAGAAGGATCTGGTCAGCGAAGCGCTGGACGTGTTCTTCGACGTGCGCAAGGTGCCGGGCCTGAAGAAAAAGCCTTCGACCTCGGAACTGGTGGACTGGCTCAAGCTGCTAATGGCCGACAACATCGGCGAGGCGGTATTGCGCGAACGCGATCCGACCAAGGCCATTCCGCCGCTGGCCGGCGCGTTGGTGAAGAACGAACAAGACGTGCAGTTGCTTGAACGACTGGCCTTCATGAGCCGTCGCGGCAATCGCTGATTCGAGGCCTTCGCCATGTTGCTCAACCTGTTCAATGAAATGCGCGCAGCCAAGGTGCCGGTGTCGGTGCGTGAGCTGCTCGACCTGATCAACGCCCTGAAACAGCGGGTGACGTTCGCCGACATGGACGAGTTCTACTACTTGTCGCGGGCGATTCTGGTCAAGGACGAGCGTCATTACGACAAGTTCGACCGGGCCTTTGGCGCCTACTTCAACGGTCTGGAAAAACTCGACGATCACCTGCAGGCGCTGATCCCCGAAGACTGGCTGCGCAAGGAGTTCGAGCGCTCGCTGACCGATGAGGAACGCGCGCAGATTCAGTCCCTCGGCGGCCTCGACAAGCTGATCGAGGAATTCAAGAAGCGCCTGGAAGAACAGAAAGAGCGCCACGCCGGCGGCAACCGCTGGATCGGCACCGGCGGCACCAGCCCGTTCGGTTCCGGCGGCTACAACCCCGAAGGCATCCGCGTCGGCGACGCCGGCAAGCGTCAGGGCAAGGCGGTCAAGGTCTGGGACCAGCGCGAGTTCAAGAACCTCGACGATCAGGTCGAACTGGGCACCCGCAACATCAAGGTTGCCCTGCGCCGCCTGCGCAAGTTTGCCCGCCAGGGCGCGGCGGACGAGCTGGACATCGACGGCACCATCGACCACACCGCCCGCGATGCCGGTCTGCTGAACATTCAGATGCGCCCGGAACGGCGCAACACGGTCAAGTTGTTGCTGCTGTTCGACATCGGCGGCTCGATGGACGCCCATGTAAAAATCTGCGAAGAACTGTTCTCGGCCTGCAAGACCGAGTTCAAGCACATGGAGTATTTCTACTTCCACAACTTCATTTATGAATCGGTGTGGAAGAACAACTTGCGCCGCACGTCGGAACGCACTTCAACGCAGGATCTTCTGCACAAGTACGGCTCCGATTACAAAGTGATCTTTATCGGCGACGCCGCCATGGCGCCCTATGAAATCACCCAGCCCGGCGGCAGTGTCGAACACTGGAACGAAGAAGCCGGCTATGTCTGGATGCAGCGCTTCATGGCCAAGTTCAAGAAGATCATCTGGATCAACCCGTATCCCAAGGATGCCTGGAACTACACCACTTCCACCAACATCGTCCGCGACCTGATCGAAGACCAGATGTACCCACTGACCTTGCGCGGGCTAGAAGAAGCGATGCGCTATCTGTCGAAATAGCCCGACAACTCAACACCCTTTCCCTGTGGGAGCGAATTCATTCGCGATTGGCCGTACATTCGACACATTGCTGTCGTCTGAAACGACGTCTCGCGAATGAATTCGCTCCCACAGGGGGGGCGTGTGACAGTGAGCCCGCTTCAGATACCTCACCTGCAGCTTTGTGCACCAACGCCATTATTCTCTCGTCGCCCCGGCAGTTGCATTTTTTCCATTGACGGTTTTCTGTACCGCTGATTACGTCGATTTTGTCAGTAGGCAATAGCCCTGACTGTATTTATCAACCTAGAGATACGCATCAATCACTAAATCAGAGCGCACCATTCGGCTGAGGCATGACAGCACAGCACGGGCGCGCTCGCCCAAAAAATGGATTTTGAAATGAGAAATATCACAACCCTATGTGCCTCACTGGCATTCGCAATATCAGTCATCAATGTCGGCAGCGTCAATGCTGGAACCCAATCCGCGCCAGCGGTAAATCCACAGATCGTGGAACTGCCGGACAAGCTCAATACCGTTATTGGTACGCTGGATAGTGATGATGACGTCAAATACTACAGCTTTACTGCCCTGCGCGGGCAGAAAGTGATGATTCACGATGCTCAGAGAGGGACGAAAGGCTCACAATGGAAAATCGAATACAAAATAGACGGAGACTGGAAACCGGTACCTACGTTCGATAGCTACATCAGCGCAAAGCTACAACCTCAACAGCCAATCTTGATGAGAATTTCTCGAGCCGGCGGGATAGTGCTGCCCCCAGGACAGCGTTTTCATGTTGAATTTGGATCGGCTCCTTTTACCAGTCACACCAGAGTCTCCGGAGATGCGGACCAATTTGCCATTTACTTCTCCACTCACAAATTCAGGCATCAGGTCGAGTGGGTGGCAGTGATACAGGACTCAACCGGACATCCCGTTGAAGGGGCGACCGTTGAGTTCTCAATGACAATGGATCATCTGGGCGCCTCCCCTACCGTGATATCCAAAAGGACAACTGGACCATCAGGCGGCCTCGCGGAAACTTTAAAGTTAAATGACTGCCAGGGTACAAAGACATCTCAACCCTTTGTAGGAGTTTACGACTTCAAGACAAAATGGCAGGTCAGCTATAACACCGGCCACTGGCATATTTCCGTACAAGGAAATAAGTCCACCGGTGTTCGCCCTGTTCCACTGGCGCACATTTGCTCGGCTAAAATAGTTAGATAGCCGTACGGGCTCATGATCGCTCCAGGTTATGAGCCTTATTAAAATCCGATGATTGAAAATACCTGGCATATCCTGCATCAAACCCTTCCAGGGTTCTATTCACCAAAACCGCCAAGGACCAGATATATTCCTTAGCCAACCTTTTGAACGCATTGTGCTCGTTCAACCACTTTGAGATCAGTTTTTCTTCACATGGCGCCAGTTTGTGCTTGCCCGGAGCCGCCGTTATGGTGCCATTTTCGTCGACTGAAAAAGTGAAATCCTTATCCTTAAGGGTCGGCTCATGCTCAATCAACTGTCCTTTCAGATCACTAAACATGGCCTGAATGCTGTCAGCCTGAAGTTCGGCTTCCTTCTTGCGCCAATCCAATTTTATCTGCTCGTACATTTCACAGGTATTCATGGATCTAAAAAACATACCGCCATCATCAGAGGGCCGTAGCGTATTATCGAAACGAGTCTCGTGATAAACATAATCTGATTCCGGCCGGCTCAGGATAATTTCACACTCCAGTGCCGTCTGCTCATCTATTCCTCCATTCCTTTTGGCTTTTTCAAAGGCAATCTCCACCGCTTGCCTATAGGAATGCCTTATATCAACAATCAAGTCGAGATTCATACACTGCTCCTCATGTCAGATATACACGAGAGTTTTAGCGGCAGCGCCCCGGTTCAGTTGACCTGAGCTTGGCGAAGTCCATTTCTGACCAAGCTGTATGAATCAGACTACAAAGAAACTAATCCACCAACTCCCGCAAATACCCCACCTGCTCCCGATACGCCACGTCCTGCACCACCGCCTTCATCCGCACCACCTCACCCGGCAGTTTCTGCGCCAGGCGAGCCAGGGACAGTGGCGTCAGGGCGCCGAGGCGGGGGTAGCCGCCGATGGTCTGGCGGTCGTTGAGCAGGACGATGGGCTGGCCGTCCGGCGGGACCTGGATGGCGCCCAGGGGGATGCCTTCGGAAATCATCGGCTGGCCCTGATAAACCAGTTCGGGGCCGAGCAGGCGCATGCCCATGCGGTCGGCGCGGCTGTCGAGGGTCCAGTCGCTGTTGAAGGCGTCGAACAGGCTCTGGCCGCTGAACTGGCCGATCTGCGCGCCAATGACCACGTCGAGCGGGCGTGGGTCGATGATCGACGGAATTCGCTGTTCAGGCAGCGCATGCAATTGGAACGAGCGGCCCGAGTAGGTCAGCCGGTCGCCTTCACGCAACGCTTTGCCGCTGCCGTCCAGACCGCCCAGCCCTTCCCGCCCGACCGTGGCGCAGCTGCCCAGTACGTCGATTGCATCGAATCCGCCGGGTGCGGCGAGGTAGGCGCGGGCGCCGGAGACTGGCTGGCTGAAACGCAGTTGCTGGCCCTTGCGGATGAAGAAGCTGCGCCACGGCACCAGCGGACGATCGTCGAGCATGGCGCCCAGGTCCGCGCCGGTCAGGGCCAGGCAGCAATCGGTCTCGGCGATCAGGCTCAGGCCGCCGAGTACCACTTCGATCACCGCCGCGTCCAGCGGGTTGTTCAGCAGTTTGTTGGCCCAGGCCATCGACACCCAGTCCAGCACGCCGCCCTGGGTCACGCCCAGATGGCGCACGCCGAAGCGGCCGGCGTCCTGCAACTGGCACAACGGGGTACTGCTTTTGACGGTCAACGCACTCATGCCAGCGCCTCCAGCGGGGTATCGTCGCCGCCCAGGCGAATGAATTCAGCGTGATCGATGGCGGCAAAGCGCACCGTGTCACCGGGTTGCAACAGGCTGTAGCCGTCGATGTCGCGGTCGAACAGGCGCGCCGGTGTGCGCCCGAGGATGTTCCATCCGCCGGGCGATTCCAGCGGGTAGGCGGCGGTCTGCCTTTCGGCAATACCGACGCTGCCGGCCGCCACGCGCTTGCGCGGGGTCTTGATCCGTGGCGCGGCGAGGATTTCCTCTACCAACCCCATGAAGGCGAAGCCCGGCGCGAACCCGAGGGCAAACACCTGATATTCGCGCTGGCTGTGGCGATGGATCACTTCGTCCACCGGCAGGCCGCTGCGCCGGGATAACAGGCTCAGTTCCGGACCGACGCTCGGGTCATACCAGACCGGCAGCACATGTTGTCGTCCCTTGCGCGCCGCATCCGGCGACAGCCCGTCGAGCGCCTGGGCGATGATGTCCCGGGCCTGCTGCGGGCTCACGGCCAACAAATCGTAATGCACCATCAACGTCGTGTAGGACGGCACCAGATCCCGCAAATGCGCACCGAAGCCGTCACGCAACCGCTGACTGGCCGCCAGCATCCACGGCATGTTGGCTTCGTCGATGGCGTCGAACAGGCGCACCATCAGGCAATCGATCGCGACGACTTCGATACGCGGATTCATGGGGCCGACGACTCGCTCAGCGACTGACGAATGCGCTGCACGGCGGCGATGGAACTGGCGTTGTCGCCGTGTACGCAGAGAGTGTCGGCCTTGAGCAGCAGTTCGCTGCCGTCACTGGCGATCAGCGCTTCGCCACGGGACAGGGTCACGGCCTGGGCGACGATAGTGTCCGCCTCATGGTGTACGGCGCCGGGCAGGTTGCGCGAGACCAGACGGCCTGCGCTGTCGTAGGCGCGGTCGGCAAAGGCTTCGAACCACAGGGTCACACCGAACTCGTCGGCCATGGCCTGAGCGGCGCTGTTGTCACGCATGGCCAGCAGCATCAGCGGCAGCTCGGGGTTGTAGCGGGCAATGCCCTCGATGACCGCACGCAGTTGCGCCGGGTTGGCCATCATGTCGTTGTACATCGCGCCGTGGGGTTTGACGTAACTGACCTTGCCGCCCTGGGCGCGGCAGATGCCGTCCAGCGCGCCGATCTGGTAATGCAACAGGTCCTGGATTTCCTGCGCCGAGCAGGCCATGGAGCGCCGGCCGAAACCGACCAGATCGGGATAGGCCGGATGCGCGCCGATGGTGACATCGTGGCTCAAGGCCAGGGCAACGGTCTTGCGCATGACGCTGGGGTCGCCGGCATGGAAGCCGCAAGCGATGTTGGCGCAATCGATGTACGGCATCACTTCGGCATCCAGACCCATGGTCCAGGCGCCGTAGCTCTCGCCGATGTCGCAATTCAATAACAGGCGGCCCAAGGGGTGATCTCCTGTGTCGATGAAAGTCGTGGGAAAGGCCTGAGTCTACGCGCGGGACTGTGCCCTTGGCAGCGCTGAAACACGCCTGTCATGTGTGGGCGCATTTTTGGACCGCGCCGGGCTGCGCGTCCAACGAATAAAAGCGCGGGAGGGGGGATAAGAAAAAGTGAACGACAGTACCTGTAGGAGCGTGGCTTGTCCCGCGACCGGCTGCGAAGCAGTCGTAAAATCGGTAAATGCGGTCTGTCAGACACGCATAGTCGTCAGGGTTTACGACGGGTTCCCCGCCGGTCGCAGGGCAAGCCAGCTCCTACATATGGGCGGCGGGGCAAGCCAAAAGGCGCGATTTCATCGCCAGTCGCGGTTGATCGGCCGCTTGAAACGGCGTCCCACGAACAGCCAGTCGATGAACACGACAAAACTTTCGATCACCAGCGAGCACAGCAGCGCGCAGACCAGCCCCCAGCCGATCACTTCCGGCGACAGCAGCACCTGCCAGCTGTAGCCGTTCCAGGTTTCCTGACGAATCTGCGGGTCGGCGGCGGTCAGTACGTGCAGCGCGCGGGCGTACCACGGGCCTTGCAGGGCCAGCCATTCGCGGTCGAGGGTCTGGGCGCGGTTGAGCAGGTTGCTGACATTGTCGGCGTCGGTGCGGAACACCGGGTCGTCGCTGCTGCGGTAATGCTGGATCAGCGCCTGCACGTCACCCTTGAAGAAGCGCTGGGCTGTGTCGTTGTAACCGCGCAGGTTTTGCTGCGCTTCCATCAGATGGGCTTCGACCCGTTTGCTGTAATCGCTGATGAACCCCGGAATCTGCACGCCGATCAACAGGCCTGCCGTGAACAACACCAGTCGCAGATAGCTTCGCAGCATAGGTCCCTCTTCAGTCAGGTCGTGCCTTCGGCAACACATTCGCCACGGCGCCACAGGCTCCACTGGCCGGGCTCGTAGCGGTTCCAGCTCTCGTTTTCGGTCAGCGGCTCGGTGGCAATCACCGTGACCACATCGTTAGGGGTGGTTTCAGCCTGAAAATCGACGATCACGTCGACATCCTTCAGCCGCGCCGGGCCGAACGGCGCACGACGGGTGATGTGCACCAGCTTGGTGGAGCAGAAACAGAACAGCCAGTCGCCATCGCTGAGCAGGCAGTTGAACACGCCTTTGCTGCGGTATTCGCCGCAGGCGGCGACCAGTGTCGGCAGCAGTTCTTCGATGTCGACCGGCTCGGGAAAGGCCTGGCGCACGCGGTTCAGCAGATCGCAGAACGCGGCTTCGCTGTCGGTATCGCCCACCGGACGATAGAACGTCGCCTGGGGCTGAAAATCCGCCAACTGGCCGTTGTGGGCGAAACACCAGTTGCGCCCCCACAGCTCGCGCACGAAAGGATGGGTGTTGGACAGGCAGACC
The DNA here is from genome assembly GCF_044746785.1 of Pseudomonas sp. NPDC090208. Taxonomy (NCBI): domain Bacteria; kingdom Pseudomonadati; phylum Pseudomonadota; class Gammaproteobacteria; order Pseudomonadales; family Pseudomonadaceae; genus Pseudomonas; species Pseudomonas sp. NPDC090208. The sequence goes on along the minus strand of NZ_JBIVCU010000006.1, from coordinate 234,234 downwards.
TTGCCGACGTTGGCCTGGCGGATATGGCCGATGACCACTTCGCTCTTGATCGGGTAACGCTGCACCAGTTGCGCGACTTCCGACTCGCTGCTCGCGGCAGGGTCCTGGAACAGGCGCAGACCGCGGCCTTCATAGAACCCGATGCCCCAGCCATCACGATGGGGGCCGGTGCGTCCGCCACGCTGCATCAGCCCGGTGAAGCTGAAGACGATATCGGTCGGTACGTTGGCACTCATGCCCAGAAGTTCACACATGCTCAGGTCTCGATACGCTCACGGCACATAACAACTGTAGGAGCTGGCTTGCCCGCGATTGCGATCTGTCTGGCATACATACGGTCACTGACACGACGCTATCGCGGGTCAACGCGCTCTTACGGGCGTACATCAAAGTTTCGGTTCGACCCGATAGCGTCCACCATTACCGCCGGTCGTGCCGCTGCCGGATACCGACGGTTGGCTGGCGTAACGGCTCGAACCCGGGGTCGCGAACGGCTGATCGTCTTCCTTCTGCTCGGCGGCGGCCTGGGCAGCAGCCGCTTCGGCGTGGACCTGACGGGCTTTTTTCGCACGCAGGAACGGCAGGCGGATCAGCGCAAACACGATGTACAGGCCCAGCGCCACGGCGCCGTAGGTACACAGGTCCAGCGCCGCGCGCCAGACGTTGTTGCCGACCTTGAACGCCAGATCCAGCACGCTGATGGCCAGCGCCGGGGCGTATTGATCCTTGGCCGGGTCGATGATGGTCGGGCCGAACAGCAATACCGCGCCGATCACCCGCAGCGGCTCGCGCAGGTAGCGCCACATCCAGCCGGTCAGCTTGAACCACACCCACAGACAGCCCAACGCAGCGAAAGCGTAGAGGCCCCAGGCAATCAGATAGTCGTTCTCGGTCATGAGGTCCGTGGCAAGGCAGGTAAAGAGGCGCTTATGATAACGACTTTTCGCCAGCCCGGCTTCCCCGGCTGCAGTGATAGCCTTGCAATTATCGCTGTGCAGCCCGCCTGCGCGATCCATTTCATTCGAGAGAGCCCCGCATGCCATCTTCCCCCGTCATGACCCGCGCCCCCGTCGCCCGCAAGGCCACCGGTGCCGATCCGTATGCCTGGCTGCAGAACCGCGACACCGATGAAGTGCTCGATTACCTGAAGGCGGAAAACGCCTGGCAGGCGCAACAACTGGCCGATCAGGAGGCGCTGCGCGAGACACTGTTCCAGGAAATTCGCGGGCGCATCCTCGAAACCGACCTGTCGCTGCCTTCGCCTTGGGGGCCGTATCTGTATTACACCCGCACCACCGAGGGTGACGAATACGCTCGCCACTACCGCTGCCCGCGTCCGGCCGACGACTCGCAGACTGTCGACGAAAGCGCCGAACAACTGCTGCTCGACCCCAACGCGCTGGCCGACGGCGGCTTTTTCTCCCTCGGCACCTTCAGCATCAGCCCCGACCATCAGCGTCTGGCTTACAGCACCGACACCAGCGGCGACGAGATTTACCGGCTGTTCGTCAAGGAGCTGGCAAGCGGCGCCATCACGGCGCTGCCGTTCGAGGATTGCGACGGCAGCATGACCTGGGCCAACGACAGCCAGACCCTGTTTTTCGGCGAGTTGGACGACACCCATCGTCCGCACAAGCTGTACCGCCATACGCTGGGCAAGGACGGCGCCGAAGAGGTCTTTCACGAACCGGACGGGCGTTTCTTCCTGCACTGCTACCGCAGCAGCTCCGAGCGCCAGTTGATTCTCGGGCTGGACAGCAAGACCACCAGCGAAGCCTGGGTGCTGGACGCCAGCACACCGCAGGACGCTTTCGTCTGTGTGGCGGCGCGCAGCGAAGGTCATGAGTATTCGGTGGACCACGGTCTGCACGGGGGCCAGTGGAGCTGGTTCATCCGCAGCAACCAGGCCGGCATCAACTTCGCCCTGTACCACAGCGCAGAAACCGCTGCAGCGCCAGCCCGCGAGCACTGGCAGACGCTGGTCACCCACAGCGACACGGTGATGCTCGATGGCTTCAGCCTCAACGCCCGCGGCCTGACTCTGAGCCTGCGCGAAGGGGGCCTGCCGATTGTCGAGGTTCACCCACAAGGCCTGCCGGCTTATCGCGTGCAACTGCCGGATGCGGCCTACAACCTGTATGTGCAGGACACCCTTGAATTCGAAAGCGACAAGATTCGCCTGCGCTACCAGTCGCTGAACCGTCCGCCGCAAGTGCGGCAATTGACGCTGGCGACCGGTGAACAGGTCGTGCTCAAGGAAACCCCGGTGCTCGGCGTGTTCGACGCCGACGCCTACGTCAGCCAGCGGCTGTGGGCCACGGCGACCGACGGCACTGAGGTGCCGATCAGCCTGGTGGTCAAGCGCGAACTGGCCGGCCAGCCGGTGCCACTGTACCTGTACGGCTACGGCGCCTACGGCGAAAGCCTCGATCCGTGGTTCTCCCACGCCCGGCTGAGCCTGCTGGACCGTGGCATCGCCTTTGCCATCGCCCATGTGCGCGGCGGCGGCGAGCTGGGCGAGGCCTGGTACCGCAACGGCAAGCAGGAGCACAAGACCAACACTTTTGGCGACTTCATCGCCTGCGCCGAGCATCTGATTGCAGAAAACCTGACCACGGCCGACCAACTGGTGATCAGCGGCGGCAGCGCCGGTGGCTTGCTGATCGGCGCGGTGGTCAACCAGCGTCCCGAATTGTTCAAGGCCGCGATTGCCGAAGTACCGTTCGTCGACGTGCTCAACACCATGCTCGACCCCGATCTGCCGCTGACCGTCACCGAATACGACGAATGGGGCAACCCGCAGGAGCCCGAGGTGTACGCGCGGATCAAGGCCTACGCACCTTACGAGAACGTCAGCGCGCAGGCTTATCCGGCCATGCTGGTGATCGCCGGTTACAACGACAGCCGCGTGCAGTACTGGGAAGCGGCCAAGTGGGTGGCGAAGTTGCGCGACGTGAAAACCGACGACAATCTGTTGCTGCTCAAGACCGAACTGGGCGCCGGCCACGGCGGCATGAGCGGTCGCTACCAGGGATTGCGTGACGTAGCGCTCGAATACGGGTTTATCTTCAAGGTATTGCAACGGGCCTGATGAACTAATTCATGGCCCTTTGTCATATCAGACGCATCCCGGGCTGTTTGTAGTCCGGGTCGTTTTTCAGGTCAGTTTTTTCTGTTTCCCGGTCATCCAACAAGAACATGCCATGCCGACACCGTCATCCCTGAACAATGAAATCCGCGAAATGCTGATGGACTGCGGTCTGTTTCTCGCCCTGACCCCGGCGGATTTTTCCGCGGCGGCCGGGTATTTCAGCATCAGCAGCATCGACAAAGGCGAAGCCATCTTCAACGAAGGTGACGCCGGTACCTTCATGTGCATCATCCACTCGGGCACGGTGTCGGTGCAGAAGCGCAACAGCGAAGGCGTGCCGGTGGAAACCGCGCTACTGCGCGCCGGCCGCGCCTTTGGCGAAATGGCCGTGCTCGACGGCGAACGCCGTTCGGCCAGCTGCGTTGCCGCCTCGTCGTGCTACCTGCTGAACCTGGGCAAGGACTCGCTGGACAAGATGCTCAACGACGCGCCCAAGGTCGCGGCGAAGATCATCCGCGCGATCGCCATTGCCATGTCCAAGCGCCTGCGCATGATGGATGGGCAGGTGTTGGCGCAGCAGGAGTAAAGGCGTCGACGCCAATCTGTAGGAGCTGGCTTGTCCTGCGACCGGCGGGGAACCCGTCGTAAATCCTGCATATGCGGTGTGTCAGGCGAACCGCGTTTACCGGATTTACGACTGCTGCGGTCGAGCGCGACCCCGGTCCGCTCGCAGGACAAGCCAGCGCCTACAGGGGCTACGGCGCTGGTTTATTCGGCACCTGCAATCCCGGCAACGGCTCATCCTCTTTCGGTGGCCCCGGCTGGGGAATCTTCGGCAGCAACGGCGGATTACCCTGCCCGCCGGCTCGCGGCACGGCGGGCACACTGACTTGCGGATAAGGGGTCGGCGTCGCAGTCCCGGGCGATCCGGAGGTGGCGGCAATCGGTTCGGGCGGATTAAGCACCGGTTGCAGGTTCTCCGCCTGCACCGGCAATGCAGCGAACAGGCTCAAGGCAAGCGCCGCACACAGGGACCGCATCATCGTCGTTGGCCTCCATTGCCAATCTTGTACTGTGCCGTTCAGGCTACTCCTGCGCGAAGAAATTGCCACTCCCGCCCTCTCTCGTCCCCCGACGCTGCCGAAGCGGCGGCAAAGCGCTAGAATTGCGCCATTGCCCACAGAACACGAAACAGGTGACACATGAGCTCGGGAACGCCAACCAACACCTCCAAGCTGGACCGCATCCTCGCCGATGCCCAGCGCGACCGCGAAATGGGTTACCGCGACAAGGCCCTGCGCATGTACCCGCACGTCTGCGGCCGCTGCGCCCGTGAATTCTCCGGCAAGCGCCTGAGCGAGCTGACCGTGCACCACCGCGACCACAACCACGACAACAACCCGCAGGACGGCTCCAACTGGGAGCTGCTGTGCCTGTATTGCCACGACAACGAGCATTCGCGCTACACCGACCAGCAGTATTTCTCCGATGGCTCGCTGGGCACGCCGAAAACCGCCAAGGCCACCCACAACCCGTTCGCCGCACTGGCCGGGTTGATGAAAAAAGACGACTGACCACCGATCCCCTGTAGGAGCTGGCTTGTCCTGCGAGCGGCTGCGAAGCAGTCGTAAAATCGGTACATGCGGTGCACCAGACTGACCGCATTCTCAGGTTTTACGACGACTGCGTCGCCGCTCGCAGGACAAGCCAGCTCCTACAGATGTCGTGTTGCTTTATAATCCGCCGCTTTCTCCAGCGAGCACCCTTCCCCGTGGCCAACAAACGTTACGCCTGCATCGGCTTGTACAACCCAAAGTCCCCGGAAAACGTCGGATCGGTGATGCGCGCAGCGGGCTGCTATGGCGTGGCGTCGGTGTTCTACACCGGCACGCGTTACGAGCGGGCGCGGGATTTCGTCACCGACACCAAGAAGATCCACCAGGACATTCCTCTGATCGGCATCGACGACCTGAAGAAAATCATCCCGCTGGGCTGCACACCGGTGGCGGTGGAACTGGTCGACGGCGCCCGTTCGCTGCCGGAATACACTCACCCGGACCGCGCCATCTATATTTTCGGCCCGGAAGACGGCTCGCTGGACAAGGAAATCCGCGACTGGTGCGAAGACGTGGTGTACATCCCCACCACCGGCTGCATGAACCTGGCCGCCACCGTCAACGTCGTGCTGTACGACCGCATGGCCAAGGGCAACAACACCCGCTCCGGCCCGCTGTTCGGGCGCGACACCGACCGTACCTGAAACGCAGTCCGCGACGAACGCATTGAACAGTTTGCGCCTGACGCAGTCAGCTTTAGGGACCTCATCCTTTCATGGAGAAACATCATGAGTGATACCCCGATCATCGAACGCATCGAACGTCCGCTGCGTGACTATCCGGAGCAGAACGTACAGGGCTGGGAGCGCATCGGCTCGCTGGCCGGTGGCGTACTGATGATGGGCAAAGGCCTGCGTCGGGGCGGCATCTTCGGCCTGGTGCAACTGGCCATCGGCGGCGCCGTGCTGGCCCGTGGCATCACCGGCCATTGTTCGGCCAAGGCCATGCTGGAAAAGAGCCGCAGCGACATGGAACAGGCCCGCGCCCGTATCCACAAGGCCGGTGCCGAGCTGAGCAAACTCAAGACCAAGGCGGAAGTCGCTGCCGAGGAAGCGGTGGTGAAAAGCATCGATTCGGCCAAAGGCCCGAAAGGCGTCTGAACCGGCGTCCTGCGCAACAAGGGTCGGCAGCGGACAGGCTGCCGACTGATCAACCGGCGCGGAAGATCAGATAATCTTCCCAGTCGTCTTCGGCAACGTTGTTCTCGCTCTGCATCCGTCCGGATTGGGAAATCCGCGCGCGGTGTACTTCTTCGCGGTCGCCGCAAACCAAGTGATGCCACACGGGCAGGTCCTTGCCTTCGCTGACCAGCCGATAGCCGCAGGTGGGTGGCAGCCATTTGAACTCGTCGGCCTGGCCGGGGGTGAGCTGGATGCAGTCGGGCACGATGGCCTTGCGATTGGGGTAATCGCTGCACTGGCAGGTCTTCAGGTCCAGCAACTTGCAGGCGATGCTCGTGTAATAGACGCTGCCGTCATCCTCGTCTTCCAGCTTTTGCAGGCAGCACAGGCCGCAGCCGTCGCACAGCGACTCCCACTCGACAGCATCGAGTTGCGCGAGGGTCTTGTGTCTCCAGAACGGTTCAGTTTGTGCGGCCATGGCGGTGCGTGCGTCGGTATCGGGGATGGGAAGGTCGCCAGTCTAGTGGCACAACGCAGCGCGGCCAAGCGCTGGCGACTGTCGGCAGCCACGGGCTTGTCAGTCGGACGCCCGCGCAGTAGCTTTATGCCCTCGCGCGCTCGACCCAGAGCACCGCGCCGCAACACCCCGGTTTCGACGATGCCTGCCGTCAACGGCCCATCTGATGGATGCCGCCCTCCTCGTCCGCAGGTGGGCGGTCTATTTGCCTTTTTTGACCTTCAAGGATCAGAACGCCCATGAGCGCCAATCCACGCGTTGCCGATTATCCGATTCACACCCAATTCACCGATCGCTGGTCGCCCCGCGCCTTCACCGGCGAGGCCATTGCCGAAGAGACCCTGCTGAGCTTTTTCGAAGCTGCACGCTGGGCACCCTCGGCCTACAACTCGCAGCCGTGGCGCTTTCTCTACGCCCGTCGCGACACGCCGAACTGGGAGCGTTTCCTCGGCCTGCTCAACGAATTCAACCGTGGCTGGGCACAGCATGCCTCGGCGCTGGTGATCGTCATTTCCAAGACCACCTTCACCGCCCCCGGCGCCAGCGAAGAAACTCCGGCGCTGTGGCACACCTTCGACACCGGCTCTGCCTGGGGCCACCTGGCGTTGCAGGCGAGCCTGAGCGGCTGGCACACCCACGGCATGGCCGGCTTCGATCAGGAACTGACCCGCAAGGAGCTGAAGATTCCGGAAGGTTATGCGCTGCACGCAGCGGTCGCGATCGGCAAGCTGGGCGACAAGTCGACTCTGGCCGAATACCTGCAGGCCCGTGAAACCCCAAGCCCGCGTCGTCCGCTGGCGGAACTGGCGGCTGAGGGCGATTTCAGTCTGTAAGCAGACCTCTCCCCCCTTGTAGGAGCGCGCTTGCCCGCGAAGGCGTTTTCCGCATCACGCCTTCGCCATACCTCGGATCTGTGGGAGGGAGCCCTGCTCGCGAAGACGGTGTGTCAGTCGGCTCAATACTGACGGCACTGACGCTTTCGCGAGCAGGGCTCCCTCCCACAAAGTTCGCGTTGTCACGCAAAGACCGGTGGCGCTGTCCCGGCTCAATACCCCCGAACGAAATCCACCTCGCCGCGCAGCGCTTCGCCTGCCGCGTACGCCCGCAGGTTCTCCACGTACAGACGCACCATCGCCGCTGGCGAAGTCGGTGCCGAGCTGTGCCCGGTCAGCAACAACCCCCAGGCGGTCCAGAACGGGTGACGCTGAGGCAGCGGCTCCTGACGGCAGACATCGATCACCGCGCCGGCCAGATGGCCGTCCTTCAGCGCCTGGACCAGATCGCCATCCACCACCGCCACACCACGACCGACGTTGATGAACAGCGCCGACGGCTTGAACTGCCGAAACAGCGCCGCATCGTAGATATCGTGGGTTTGCGGCGTGTCGGGCAGCAGGTTGATGACGAAATCGGCTTCGCCGACCAGACGCGGCAGATCCTCCAGCCCACCCACCTCGACAAACGGCGCCAGCGTCCGCGCGCTGGTGGCAACGCCATACAGCTCGACGCCGAACGGTGCGAGGAACTGCGCCACGCTGACGCCAATATCGCCGGTGCCTACAATCAGCGCCTTGCGCCCGAACAGCCCCGGCCCGGTGCGGTCATCCCACTTGCGCTCGACCTGGCTGACCAAGCGAGCCAGCACTTCGCGCTCGTGGACCAGCATGTAGGTCAGCACGAACTCGGCCATGACCTGACCGAACACGCCTACCGCGCGGGTCAGGCGGTAATCGCGGGTGAGCCCCTTGGCCAGCAACGGGGTGATGCCCGCCCAGGTCGACTGCAGCCATTGCGGTTTGTGTCCTTGACGCAGCAGGTTGGCCAGCAGGTCGGGCTGGCCCAGCCAGACTGGCGTTTCGGCGGCCATTTTTGCCAGCTCCGCGGAATCGCCGCTGCTGAGCACTTCGATATCCGGAGCCGCTTCGCGCAGCAGCTCGGTGTACTTCACATAATCGTGTTCGGCAATCAGCACGCGCATGAATTGAAAACTCGAAAAAGCAGAACAGACGACCGCGCGACCCCGGGCAACCCGGTCCTTGCACAGGAGCAGGTCAGGCCCGGACGCCGACCACGGTCCGGTATATCCCCTGTTTTGCAGGGTCTCGGTCAGACCGGGTCGTTGCGGCGCAACAACTCTTCGGGCAGATGCTCGATGTATTCCTCTTCAGCCGGCGGCATCTGCAGGTGATAACCCTGCTTTTCCAGGTTCTCCAGCACCGTGTGAATGTCTTCACGGGCCAGGGTACGTTCCGGGCTCAGGACCAGATCGAAGGCGTGCTGCGGCTTGCCGAACGCCGTGAGCAGGCCTTCAGGGACACGCTCAAGGGCATCGCTCTTGAGCACGTAAAGGTACATTTCGTTCTTGCGCGGGCTGCGGTAGATGGAGCAAATCTGTTTCAAGGCTGTTCTCCGGCGTTGGCCAGGCTGTCGAGCAGCATCTGGCCCATCAATTCGCGGCGCCAGCCACGCAGCGAATCGGGCAGTTGATAAGGACCGTCAGGGAAACCGGTCTTGAGCAGGGCTTCGAGCGTCTTTTTGCGCAGCATCAGCTCCGGCGCCATGTCCAGGCGTTCGGCTTGTTGCTGACCAATGGCGCGCAGGCTCTTCAATACGGCGGAGGCTTCGATCGGCAGCGGCTCGGGCAATGCCGGCGGCCACTGATCCGGGCCCACGCTGCCGGCCTGCTTGATCAGTTCCAGGAGGAATTCACCGTCCTGGCGCACCGTTTTCGGGTGCATGTCTTCGATTCGTGCCAGCGCAACCAGGTTGTCCGGTTGGGTTTTTGCCAGCGGCCACAGCGACGGCTCGCGCAGGATCCGGTTGCGCGGCTGATTGCGCAGACGGGCCTGCTGCTCGCGCCAGGCGCACAGCTCACGCAATACGGCCAACTGGGCGCGGGACAGTTTCCACGCCAGCTTGGCCTCGCGATAGACCTCGTACGGGTCGGTTTCGCGGCGCAGGTTGGCAACCAGTTCGGCACCGTCTTCCAGCACCCAGGCGTACTTTTCCTCGGACAGGCGCGGACGCAACAGGCTGAAGACTTCGGCCAGATGCACGGCGTCTTCGGCGGCGTAGCTGATCTGGGTCTCGGACAGCGGGCGTTGCAGCCAGTCCGAACGAGTTTCGCCTTTAGGCAGCTCGATGTTCAGCACTTCCTGCACCAGCCGCGAATAGCCCATGGAAAAACCAAGGTTCAGGTAGGCGGCGGCCAGTTGCGTGTCGAACAGCGGTGCCGGCAGGCTGCCGGTAAGGCGCAGCAGGACTTCAAGGTCTTCGCTGCAGGCATGCAGTACCTTGATGACGTCGGTGTTTTCCAGCAGGGCGGTCAGTGGCGCCCAATCGTCGATCAGCAACGGATCGATCAGAAAGGCGCTGGCGCCATCACCGACCTGCAACAGGCCGGCAATCGGATAGAAGGTGTCGACCCGCATGAATTCGGTGTCGAGTGCGACGAACGGCAGGGTCTGCCAGTGCGCGCAGTGTCGGGCGAGGCTGTCGTCGTCGCGAATCCAGTGAATATCGATGGCCACACGGCTCTCCCTTGAAGAATGGCGCGCAGTATATATCGCTATAGACGTTTACCGGGCATCCGTCCTGCAAGTTGCGCGCAACTTCATCTTCGGCGTTTATCGACAAAACGCCGGGGTGTGACCGTTCATCGGTGGATTCAGCCCTGTTTGCGCAAGGTGTATACCCGCCACATGGCGTAACCGGGGAGGAAATCGTGATGGTCGACGATGCTGAAACCGGCCTGGGCAAATTCCGCCTCGATGTCGCTGCGGCACACCACGAAGCGCCCGCTAACCGCCGGCTTGCCTGCCTGCTGGCGCTTGCGACGCCAGGCCTTGAGGTTGCCATCGACCCACAGGGCGACGATGGCCGTGTCGCGGGTTACCCGGTAGAACTCCTGCAGGATCGACAGACGCTGTTCGCGGTCCGCCAGGTGGTGAAACAGGCGCATGCAGAAGATGCAGTCCACCGCGTTGGCGGACAGGCCGATGGAAAACGCCGAGCTTTGAAAGGTGCGGATGCGCTGAAGCAAATCGCTGGAAGAGCGGGCTTCGGCGAATTCCAGCATCGTCGTCGACGGATCGGCGGCAAGAATGATGCGGTTGGCGTGTTCGGCCAGCACCGGCCAGAAACGCCCGGCACCGGACGGCACATCGAGCACCAGCCCAGGTTCACCGGCATCGCGCAGGGCATGCCGGGCCAGCTGGGCATCGCGCCACAGGCTCAGACGACGGGCCAGGCGCAGCTCATGCTTGCGTACGTAGCGTTGCAGCGATCCGTCGTTGCTTTGCTCACTCATTGGCCAATACCCCATCGGTGTAGATGCCACGGCAGCCGGCGAACATGTCCAGCGCCGGCTTGTAGACGCTGGTTTGCACTTTCAGCAGGCCAAGCATGGAGTGGAACAGGTTGTCCTGACTCAGCGGTGTATCGCGCTCTTTCTGCAGGCAATGGGTATTGACCGCAAATGCCTGCTGATAGTTGTCGGAGAACCACGCCATCATCGGTACATGTTTCTGTTGATCCGGCGCCAACATATAAGGCGTGCCGTGCAGAAACAGGTTGTATTCGCCCAGCGACTCACCGTGGTCGGACAAGTACACCATGGCCGTGTCCACTTTATTCTGGTTATTGCGCAGAATGTCGATCAACGAAGCCAGCACATGGTCGGTATATAACAAGGTATTGTCATAACCATTGACGATACTTTCCCGAGTGCAATTGTTCAGCGCATTGCTTTCACACACGGGGGTGAACTTTTCATATTCTTTCGGATAACGCTTGAAATATTCCGGGCCATGGCTGCCCATCTGATGCAGGACCAGTACGGTGTCCTTGCTCAGGCTGTCGATGAACGCCTGCAGCCCCTGCAGCAGGATTTCGTCACGGCATTCGCTGTTGGCGCACAGCATCGGGTCCTTGAGGTTGCTGACGTCCTGCAACGTCACACGGTCGCAGGTGCCCTTGCAGCCCGACTGGTTGTCACGCCAGATCACATCCAGGCCGGCGCGCTTGAGCACATCGAGCAGGCCTTCCTGGTTTTTCGCGGTGCTGGCGTCGTAATCCTTGCGCCCCATGTCGGAGAACATGCACGGCACCGACACGGCCGTCTCCGTACCGCAGGAGTGCACGTCGGTGAAGGTCAGCAGGCCACGCTCTTTCTTCAGTTGCGGCGTGGTATCACGGTTGTAGCCGAGGATGCCGAAGTTCTCGGCGCGGGCGCTCTCGCCCACCACCAGTACGGTCAGCGACTTGCGGGTGTGCTGCTGCCAGTCACCGGCCAGTTTCGCGTCCTCGCCGATGGTCACGAACGGTTTCTGCGCCGACTTCACCTGCTCGCTCAGATAGCCGATCGAAGCACCGATGTAGTTGCTCGGCACCACCATCAGGCGCAGTTCGTGGTGATTGCGAAACAGCGAAGACAGGCCCTGATAGTTCAACAATGCCACTGCACCGATCACACCGGCACAGGCGACACTCACCAGCGCCTTGCTCAGCAGTTCACGCGGCCAGAGGCGATAGTTGATCGGAGTTTTCCAGAGAATCAGCGAAGGCACGACACCCAGAAAAAACAGATAGCCGCCAAACTTCAGCGACAACAAGTCGCGAACTTCCGTGGCATTGGTTTCGGCAAAGTTTCTGAACATGCCGGCATCGATCATGACGCCATACTGGCTCATGAAATACGCCACACCGGCACTGATCATGAACAACGCGATCAATACCGGCTTCAGGACTTTGCGAAAGGCCAGTAAAGTAAAAAAGATATTGAACACGCAGAAAATCATCACGGCGAACGCACCGCGCAACAACAGTCCCTTACTGTTGAAATCAGTGATGGCGAACAAATGCTGCCACAGGGTCAGGTTGAACCCGAGCAACAAAAACACACTGGCGAGCACCGTCACAAGCTCGGGACGAACGGCTTTAAAGTTCCGCATGAGGATCTGCTTGGCTAAAAAAGGAAACGTCGGTCAGGAAAAGAAATACTCCTCCGACGTCGCAAACTTTAGGCAGGTCGCCATCAATTTTTTGTGAAAAGGATGCGAACAAAAGGTGCGGTGGGACTTCTTTTCCTGTAGGAAAAATCGCGACATGGACCGCTTGAATGTCTTCATATCTCCTGGCTTGCCAGCGTAATCGCCCTCAAGAACGCCGACGCCGACAAACCAGGCTGCTACAGAACTCCGGCTTGTCCGCCAGGTGGTTGCCATCTGCAGAACCTGTGGGAGCGGGCTTGCCCGCGAAGGTGTTGGGTCAGGCGACCTTGCAGCGTCTGAACGGACGTATTCGCGGGCAAGCCACGCTCCCACAGGGGGTGGCACCGGCCCTGGCAGTTCGGCTTGCCAGCGTCAGCGCCTTCAAGAACGCCGACGCCGGCAAACCAGGCTGCTACAGAACTCCGGCTTGTCCGCCAGGTGGTTGCCATCTGCAGAACCTGTGGGAGCGGGCTTGCCCGCGAAGGTGTTGGGTCAG